>JAFLBB010000315.1 GCA_017304135.1 Acidobacteriota bacterium
TGGTCGGCGTTTCCCGCGCGCGCGCGCAGGAAATGGAACCGCGCTCGTATTCCAACGCGCCGGTAGGCCTGAACTTTCTCGTCGCCGGCTACGGCGAGACGCGCGGGGGCCTGGCTTTCGACAGCTACCCCGTGGCCGGCTCGTCCGGGGTGGCCCCGGCGGGGCCCTGCCGCGCCGAGTCCAGTTCGGCCATCAGCTGTTCGCTTTCCTCCGGCGCGGAGCCCCCGCCGCGGGCGGCCGCCAGCAGTTCCTTCACCGTGTCGCAGCAGCGCAACAGCAGGCTCACCAGCGGAGCCGACGGAGCTATGAGGCCGTTGCGCATGCGGTCCAACAGGTTCTCCATCGTGTGTGTGAAGCGGCCCAGCTCAGAGAGCCCAAACATCCCCGAACCGCCCTTGATCGTGTGCGCGGAACGGAAGATCTGCTTCAACAACTCCGCCGGGTCCGGATCGGTCTCCAGCGCGAGCAGGGCCGCTTCCATGCTGGCCACATGCTCGGCGGATTCCTCAAAGAACACCTCGCGGAACTGGTTCATGTCGGCATTCATGACAAATCCCACTTTCTCGCGCTACAACTGGAACCGGCCCACCAGGGCCTGCAATTCCGAGGCGATCTGGCTCAGGGCCGTGGCCGCTTTCTCGGTGTCGGTTGCCCCCTGCGTCGTGCTTTGCGCGGCCGTGGCCACGTGCGCGATGTTGCGGGCAATGTCGGCCGTGCCCTTGGCCGCCTCGCCCACATTGCGCCCGATCTGGTTGGTGGTCGCCGTCTGCTGTTCCACGGCCGAGGCAATCGTGCCCGAAATGTCATTGATCTGGGCGATGATGCCGCCAATGGAGGTGATCGCCTCCACGGCATGCCGCGTGTCGGATTGAATGGCCTCGATCTTCTGGCCGATCTCCTCGGTCGCCTTGGCGGTGGCCTTGGCCAGTTCCTTCACCTCGTTGGCCACAACGGCAAAGCCTTTGCCCGCCTCGCCAGCCCGCGCCGCCTCGATGGTGGCGTTCAGCGCCAGCAGGTTCGTCTGCTGGGCAATCGAGGTGATCACTTTGATCACCTTCCCGATCTCCACGCTCGAGTCGCCCAACTTGGCCATCGTGGCCGTGGTCGTGTCGGCCACGCTTACCGCCTGCCGGGCCACGCGCGAGGCTTCGGTGGCGTTTTTGGCGATCTCGCGGATCGAGGCCAGCATCTCCTCGGAACCGGTGGCCACCACGGTCACATTGCGCGACACCTCTTCGCTCGCCGCCGACACCATGTTCGCCTGCGTCGCCGTCTCCTCGGCCCCCGAGGCCATCTGCTGGCTGATCGCTGTCAACTCCTCGCTCGAGGCTCCCAGCGTCGAGGCCGATTCGGCGATCTGCACGAGGTTCTCGCGCAGCGAGCCGACAAACAACTTCAGGTTCTCGCCCACCTGACCCAGCGGGTCCCGCCCCGATGCCGTGATCTCGCGCGTCAGGTCGCCCTGCGTCGCCGCCCGGACCACGTCCAGCATCTCGGTCACCTTCGTGATCACCTCCCAGGTCACCATCGCCCCGGCATACTCGCCCTTGGCGTTAAAGATGGCGCTCACCTGCAGGTCAAGCGTCTCCGGCCCCAGCTTGATCGAGGCCCGGTGCGGCAGGTTCTTCGGATCGGCCAGCATCTTGCGCTGGTGGCCGGGGTTTTTGTGGAAAATGTCGATGCACTGACCGACCACGTCCTCGGCGCGGCATGGCAACAAGTGCTCGATCCGCTTCAGCGTCTTCTTCGAGGCCGGGTTCTGATAGCGGACCACCAGGTCGAGGTCGCAGAACATGGCGTTGATCGGCATGTTCTCCATCATTGAGGTCACCCGCGCCGCCTCTTCTTCCAGTTGCACGCGCGCCGTCACCACCTCCCAGGTCACCATCGGGCCAATGTACTCGCCATCGGCCCCGAACATCGGGCTCACCAGCAGGTCGAGCCACTCCGGTCCCAGCCCGATCGTCGCCCGGTGCGGCAGGTTGGCCGGATCGTCGAGCATACGCCGCTGGCGCTCGGGCTGTTTGTGGAAAATGTCGATCGAGCTGCCCACCACCTCGCTTGCCTTCACCGGCAGCAGGTGCTCCAGCCGCTTCAGCGTACGCAGCGAGGCCTGGTTGGCGTAGCGGATCACCAGGTCGCGGCCGGCGAACAGGATATGCGTCGGTGTATTGTCGAGAATCTGGCGTTCGAGCTGTGGCGGCGTGTCCGCGCCGCGAGCCGCCCGCGCAGCGCCGTTTTTGCGGCTGGCTTTCCCCGCCGCGGCCTGACCCGCGGGCGCAGCCTGCGCAGTCGGTTCAGACAGCACGGCCGTCGTTGATTTCGTTGTCGATTGCAAGGTAACTACTCCTTCTCGCTTCCTCGTCTGCCTCTTCAGCCCCCCGGCCAGGGGTCGACCGTCACGATGCCGGCAGCTCCACGGCTCGCTCGCAGGCCAGCACCAGCAACAACCGGTCGGCCAGCGGAAATACGGCCTCGATCAGGTCACGCCACTCCGGCGCCAGATTCGGCGGCGGCGTGTCGCTTTCCTGGGCAGGCACTTCCACCACGTCGCCAATCTCGTCCACCAGCAGGCTCACCGCTCCTTCTTCCGAGCGCAGGACGACGTTCATCGGCGGTTCGCCCCCTTCGGGCGGCTCCAACCCCAGCCTCCTCCGCATGTCAATGGCGGTGACAATCTGGCCGCGCAGGTTGATCAGCCCGCGCACAACTCCGTGTGCCTGCGGCACGCGCGTCATCGGCTGCGCCGCCAGCACCTCCTGCACCTTCACCACATCCACGCCGAAATACAAACCGCCTACGTGAAAGGTGGCAAACTGCCGGACAGCGCCGGCTCTGTGAACAACTGCGGTGGACATTCCCTGCTCTCTTCGGCCGCCGGCGCGAAATACGGCCAGGACGGCGTCTCTCTATTTCAGTGGGTCGGCGGCGAACGTTCCTCTCTGAGTTTCCCCGTTTGCGACGAAGAGGAAGGTGGGAAGTCCCTGCAAGGATCTTCCAGCAGGTGGTCCGCACCGGTCAATCGGGGAAGCGCCGTACCACCACGGAGGTTCGGGGAGTGGCCCGGTAGTAGGTGAAGAAGGGGAAACCGAGCATGCGTGTACTGGTTGTAGATGATTCGCGCGCCATGCGCATGTGGATGGCCTCGCTGCTGCAAGAGATGACCCATCAGGCCAGCGTGGCCGAACACGGCCGCGAGGCGCTGGAGTTGCTCGACGGACCGCGGCCGTTCGAACTGGCGCTGGTGGACTGGGACATGCCCGTTATGGATGGCCTGGAGTTCCTCCGCCACGTCCGCGCCGACGCCCGCTATCAGGCCATGAAGGTGATTATGGTCACGGCGCGCGATTCCGGCGATGAGGTGGTCGAGGCGCTGCAATCCGGCGCCGACGATTTCCTCATGAAGCCGGTGGACCGCGAAATGCTCACCGAGAAGATGCGCATGGTCGGTCTTCAACCGTAGAGAGAGAGGACGACCGTGGAAAAGACCCGCGTCTTGGTGGTGGATGACTCTGTCCTGATGCGCACCACCATCTCCCATGTGCTGGCCTCGGATCCCGATCTCGAGGTCGCCGGTGTAGCCGCCAACGGCCGCATCGCGCTGGCCAAGATGGCCCAGCTGCGTCCCGATGTGGTCACGCTCGATTTCGAGATGCCGGAGATGGATGGCCTGCAAACCCTTGCCGGGCTGCAGGCGGGCTACCCCAACGTGCCGGTGATCATGCTCAGCTCGCTCACCCTGAACGGAGCCGCCGAAACGCTGGAAGCGTTGGCCCGCGGCGCCGCCGACTATGTCGGCAAGCCCAAGGGGGGAGATCCCGCCTCGGCGCTCGGCGTGCTGGCCTCCGAGCTGATTCCGAAGATTAAGGTCCACGCCGCGCGTGCCCGTCCGCGCGCGGCTACCGCTGCCCCCCCTCTACGGACCGCCCCCACGGCCCGCGGGCAGGGGGCGCAACGCCTGGCCACC
>JAFLBB010000316.1 GCA_017304135.1 Acidobacteriota bacterium
GCCCGGCTTGCGGAGCGCCGGTTCGACCCGATCTGGTGATGTTCGGTGAAACGCTTGATGAAAGCGTCTTCACCGCTGCCGAGAGATCCAGCCTCAAGGCCGATGTATTCTTCCTCCACACCACCCCCTTCGCCTCCAGCGTCCCCTTGTACGCCGGCTCCTCACCCTGCAGCGACGCCTCCGCCTCCCCGCTCACCGCCCCCCCGCCAGCCTTCGCCGTGAACCCCGTCAGCGCCACCTTCGCCCCCTCCCACTGATACCGGAACGAAACATCCGAAATCGGATACTCATCCGCCTCCAGCTCCCCAATCCGCACCTCGCCCTGCAACCGCCGCCCCCGCATCCACTCCGGCAATTCATCGGCCCCAATCCCCAACGTCCTCACCAGAAACCCGCTCCGCCGCCGCAGCGCCGGCAACAACAGCCGCTCCAACTCCGCCACATGCACCTTCTCCATCCGCACATTCAACTCCTGCGTCCGCCCCGCCCCTCCCCGTTCCCGAAAACTCGCGCTCAACTCAACCGCCCCCAGCTTTCCCGTCAACCCGCTCACCGCCAGCTCACCCGCCGCCCACTTCACCGTTGCCCGCTCCACCACCACCTCCGCCGCCAACCCCGGCACCGCCAGCTTCATCCCCCTCACCTCGCCATCAGCCGTCCACTCCGCCTCTCCCTCCGCCGGCGTCTGCAACCGCAATGTCCCCACCCAGCGCCCCGCTCCCCCCCGGTTCAACAACGGCAACTCCTTCGGCTCAGCCAGCAGCGGCAACAGCGACTTCAAATGCTGCAGCGACACCCCTCCCGACTGCATCCGCAACTGCGACGCCCCGCCCCTGTACTCTCCCTCCAACCGCACCGCCTCGCCATCCGGGATCCGGAACAACGCCGGCAACAACTGCACCCCCGCCGAATCCAGCTTCACCATCGCCTCGTCAAACGACGCCACCTCCACCCCCTCCGCCGACACCGCTCCCTTGTTCAAACTGAACTCCCCATTCCACCCGTGCCCCCCGTCATACCCAATCGCCCCGCTCAGCGCCCCCTTCCATTGAAACCGCCCCGGCACCTCAAACCCCAACTCCGCCACCAGCGGCTGCACCGACTCCGCCGGAGCATCCACCACCGTCGCCATCATCGCCCACCGCGGCGTCCCCATCAGGTCCACTCCCCGCAGTCGCGCCCGCACCGGGTTCGTCTCCCGTCCGCCCACAGTCCGCAACTCCACCCTCTGTTCCGGCAAATTCAGCACGCCCTCCAAATCGAACCCCGGCCCTCCCCCGCTCCCCAGCAGCCATCCAAACCGCTGCATCTCCTCCAATTGCAACCGTCCCTTCAACTCCATCGCGCTCAGCTTGCCGCTCAACCGCGCCCTTCCGCTGAAAAACCCCTCCACCTCCGACCCCCGCCCCAACGCCAGCGCCATCAGCTCCGCAATCGGACTCCTCGTCAGATTCAAATTCAGGTCCAGCTTCGCCTCCTCGCCCGCCGGCATACTCACCCGCCCCCGCCCGCTGAACCGCCCAAACCCGCGCAACCCCCGGTCCGTCCGCGCCGGCTCGCCCTCCAGGTACAACGACAACTCCCGCTCCCCGGAAGCCTCCACCCGCAATTCCGCATCGCCCAAATAATAAAGGCTTTTCCACTCCCCTAATCGGAAATTCAACCGCGCCCCGCTCAAACTGATCTGCGGAAACGCCCCCCCATCGGCCCGTGCCACCACCTGCTCCAGCAGCGGCTGCGCGTTCCATCCGCCCCCGGCCGCCTTCGCCAGGTTCACGCTCGGCTCCACCAAATGCAGCCGCGCAAACTCGATCTTCCCCCGCAGCAGCGGAGCGATCCGCAGCGTCCCTTCCAACGTCCCCACATAGGCAAACGGCTCCGCCCCCACCTTCGGATCTTCGTGAATCACCACCTGCTCAATCGAAAACCCACGCCCAATCAAGCTGAACCGGATCGGCCCGTTCAACTCCACCGTCCGCCCAATCCCCTGCTCCAGCGCCGCCCGGATCGACCCCGCAAACCGGTCCGCCTTCAGATACGGAGCCCCCACCGCCGCCCCCACCAGCGCCACCATCACCAGCAACGCAATCCGCATCCGGCTCATCCGCCAAACTCCTTCACCAGCGCCGCCCACGCCTGCGCATCATCGGCATCGCGGTGAATCGCCGCGTCCGCAACATCCACATACTCGACGCGCCCCGCATCCCGCCGGATCACCTCGTGCGCCGCACCCTCCGCCGGCAGCCGTAACAATTCCTCAGCCACCGCCCGCGACACCAACACCGGATGCCCCCGCCGTCCGCCCTCTCGCGGCAACATCACCTGCGCTCCCGCCGTCGCCCACCAGGCATTCCGCATCGCCGCCACCGTCGCGCCACTCACCGCCGCATAGTCCACCGGCAAAAAGAACACCCCTTCCGCCCCCTCCGCCAGCGCCGCCCGCAACCCGCACTGCAGCGAACTCAACATCCCTCGCTCCGGCATCGCATTCACCACCACCCGCACCCGCGCCTCCCCCGGCAATGCGCCCGCAATCGCCTCCGCCTCATGACCCAACACAATCCAAGCCTCGCCCACCGCCTCCACAAACATCCGTGCCAGCCGCGCCGCCACCGGCTCTCCACGCCACGCGAGCAATGCTTTCGCTGTCCCCATCCGCGACGACGCCCCGCCCGCCAGCACCACCGCGCTCAGCCTTCGACGATCGATCACTGCGCAACCGGTGCCTGCGCCGGATTCACAAACATCGACTTCGCCGCCTGCCGCCACTTCCCCTCCGGTGCACGCCGCACGGCAATCATCTCCGCCACCACGCTCACGGCAATCTCTTCCGGCGAAATCGCCCCAATCTCCAGCCCCATCGGCGCATGCAGCCGCGCAAACAACTCCTCGGCCACACCTTCTTTCACGATCTCCTTCTTCACCCCCAACACCTTCCGCTTACTCCCAATCATCGCCACATACCGCGCCGGCTGCTCAATCGCCCACCGCAACACCCGCATATCGTCGCGATGCCCCCGCGTCACAATCACCACATACGACGACGAGTTCATCTCCAGCTTCGGAAAAATCCCCTCATACTCCCCCGCCAGCACCTCATCCGCCTCAGGGAACCGCTCGCGATTCGCAAAGCTCTCCCGGTCATCGATCACCACCGTCGCAAACCCCGCCATCGTCGCCACCTTCGACAAGCACTTCGACACATGCCCCGCCCCAAAGATGTACGCCCTCGGCTGCGGCAAAATCGGCTCCACAAAGATATTCAACTGCCCCCCGCAGATCAATCCATTGTCGTACGCCGCATCCTGCCCCAAATTGAAGTTCAAATGCTTCGGCTGCTCCGTTTCCATTACCTCCCGCGCCGCGTTCCACACCTCCGCCTCCACGCAACCGCCCCCCACCGTCCCCACAATCGACCCGTCCGCGCGCACCAGCATCTTCGCGCTCTCATAACTCGGAATCGAACCGTTCACCTCCACGATCGTCGCCAGCGCGCACTTCTCCCCGCTCCGCCGCAGACGCACGATCTCCCCATAAATGTCCATTTCCACTCAGCATACCCCACCCTAAATAGGGACAGTCACCGCTATTCCCAATTTCCCCCGCCCCCTGAATCCACAATCACCGCCCCACCACCACTATTTCTCCCGCCCCCTCAACCACTTACAAAATCCCCCGCCAAATTCCGCGCCCCTCCGGTACGACACTCAAACCGGAAGGAG
This sequence comes from Acidobacteriota bacterium, assembly GCA_017304135.1. Lineage (GTDB taxonomy): Bacteria > Acidobacteriota > Terriglobia > Bryobacterales > Bryobacteraceae > JAFLBB01. The sequence continues at coordinate 3,723 of JAFLBB010000316.1, forward strand.
CCCGCACGCATGTCACTCTCCACTGCCCCCATCGAAACCATTGAGCAGCGCACCGAAATCCTCTTCCACCGCTTCAACGCCAAAGGCGAACTCGAACGCCAGTTCTGCCGCGACATGGCCTCCAGCCAGGTCACCGCCGAATCCTACGAACGTCTCTTCTTCAAACTCACCGAAGCCGAAGACCCTGACGACCGCCGCATCGCCCGCATCCAACTCGCCAAATCCCGCG
>JAFLBB010000317.1 GCA_017304135.1 Acidobacteriota bacterium
CTCGGCGGGGTCGTGCGCAGTATCGGCAAGAAGGCTGACGGGGAGCCCCTGTTCGCCGAAGTCGAGGTGGCGCCAGCGACGAGGCTTCAGCCGGTCGTAACCTGGGCACCTCCGGCCGCAGCGCGAACACCGCGGTCGGCCGCGCACGGCGACCTCGAGGACCAGCACCTCGCCGCCAAGCTCGTCGGCCTCGAACCTGACCTTGCCGACCGACAGCCGCGGGAACGAAAGCAGGCGCCGCGCTACAGTCTCGGCGCGCATCGGAACTTCTCTGGGAAAGGTTGCTTCACACACCCAGCTTCCCGGAGCCGATGCGCTTTCTCACCTCTTCCCTCGATCTCGGCACCCGACGACGGGCTACGCGGCCGAACTATGCTGCTGCGGCACCCACACGAACGTCAGGAGCGCCGAAAATATGCGCAGTTACGCGATGAAGGTGGTGCAGTCGGTGCATCTGGACCGGTGCATGAGCGGCTGGTGGCGCAGGTCACCGCCGGCATGGGGCTGGAGGCGATCAGCGCCAGCCTTGGGTTCAGCATCCGGGAGACGAAGCGCCAGGTGCTGCGGCTGGCAGAGTGGATCCGTGCCAGGAGAAAATCTGCGGAAATCTGCAGAAATCCGAGGCTTAATTGCCACAAACGTACTCCTAGTGGATGTGGCCCGCGAGTCGGCGACGTTCGCCGTCTGGGAGCCGATGAACAAGAGACCAGAGGTGTCATGAGCACGGACATTCCTGGCCGGCGGATCAGCCACGGCGAGACGTTCTACACCGACTGGGGCTCCCGGGGCGGTGACTGCGCGCTGCTACGGGCACAGGTGCTGATGAAGTCGTCCTCCAGCGGGACGATCCGGATCAGCATGGAGACGCGGAGCGCGGAGGACACGGCGGCGACGACCATGGAGACGTCGTATCCGAGTTCCTCGCCGAAGCTTCTGGAGTTGACCTCCGCGGGGGTGAAGACGGCGATCTACACGGCTACGCCTGGTGGCGTGGACCAAACTGGCCGGGGCTTCATGGAGCAGTACCGGTTCAAGGTCACTTTCCACGGTGGCTCCGCGGGCGACTACTACGTGGTGCGGATCCTGCCGCCGGCGTTCTTCGACAACGCGGTCCCCGCCAGCTGACCATCTCGTTCCCCAACACCAAGCGGAAGAGGAGCTTGAGCCATGTGGATGTTGACGCAGATCGTCGCACTGAACACGAGTGCGCAAACCTACTACACACCCTGGTTTCCGAAGAGTGCCGACAACGGCGTGTTCACGCTGGAGAAGGTGCTGGAGACCATCAACGGCGGCATCACGGTGACGGTGTACACGAAGAACCGTGAGGACGAGGGCAGTGCGCCCGGTACTGCGGTCGGGACCCTCGCGAGTTTGAGCGCGGCGTTCCACGAGGTGGCTTGCTCGGGTCTGAAGGACCTGGTACGGTTCCAAATCACGTTCACGGCGAGCGCTGCTGGCCAGGGCGTGATCTTCCGCTTCCTGCCGCCGACCTGGTACGACACCGCGGTGTGACATGAACACCTACGCCGGCTTCGATGTGCTGCCTTCAGGTTCCTGGGACTGCGGAGCCGGTGCCGCCACGGGCTGCTCGAGCGAACGCTCGGGTGGCTGCGGATGTGGCGGTGGTGGTGGGTGTTCGTGCGGCGGCAGTTGCGGTTGTGGGGGGCGGTGTGGCGAGGGTGGGGCTGGCGTTGGAGCGGTCGATCCCGTGCGCCCAAGTATGCCGCGTCTCAGAGACTATGATGGAAACTTGATGTACCGAGGCAGTGAGCGGACTGCGCGACACTCGGATGTCCCAGTCGATGTTCCATACTGGCCGGGGGGCAACTGGGTGCCGGCGCCTTGCGAGTGCGACTACAATGACTGTGGGGCCGCGCTGTTCCACGTATGGCACCTGTTTTTGGTAAACGGGGTACCCATGGAGGCGCCCTGGTGTGAATATTACGTTAGCATCGCCAAGACTGCTTGCGAGTCCTACGAAGAATGCGTGCTGCGATCGGGTGGGCCCTCAGACCTGTGTCCGATGCCTGATTATCCAACTTGCAGCGATTCGTCGAGCAAGAAGAAGTACTGCGGGAAGGATGTGACGCAAGCACTAAAGAAGCTAATGGCCAACTTTCACAAGGAAGCCAAGTCGGATGCGGGCGTCCTGCTACGTATGTGTCATGGTCGGTTTGCAAAAGGCAACGGCTGGGACATTTGCGAGCTTGCTCATGCGAAAAAAGAATTCACAGATGATGAGTGCCGGCCCCGCTGCCCGGGCACGGTGTTGGTGAATAACTTGTGCATGCCCGCAGAGGCCGTCAACTATGTTCTTTGGGGATGGATTGGCAGGATGTGTCATTCTTTCCTTGGCGGAGCGATGCCGGGAGGAATGCACCACCTGGCACTTGAGAGCTTGGTAGAGTTGCATCGCTGGAACTTGAGTTATCGCAACCAACTAGGCGAGGGGCAGATCATATACACTAAAGATCCGACGGGGGCTATGGAGCGGATTGCATGGACACGAGAGGGCTATGGGGATATGATGTTGCTTGATGGCGGGCCAATTTGGCATTACGAGCAAATCATGAACGACCGCAGCCATAACAAGAGGCTGTGGGATTCATTGCAGGATTGCGAGGCGTGCGGAGATGTTTATGATGGAAATCTGACGGCGCGAGTGCGAATCAGTATATGGCCAGGATACCCTCTCGTCATGTTTCCCGACCAGGACTCGGCCTCGGTAATATGGCAGGTTAGGCAAGAAGGTCCGGCGAATACATACATTGACCGTGACTCGAGTGCAGACAAGAATTGCGACAGGGGATGGTAGGCATGCGCCCGCTGATGGCCAAGGTGCGGCGGTTCGTGGCATTCTTGCCATGGTTGTTGGTGATTTTGCCGCCGACCATCGTAATCGGAATCGCATGTGTGTCGTATCTGAGGTTGTTTCCTCTGGAGGCGGATGTCATCATGGCTCGAGAGGCGGCGCCGCGGGTCGGGGAATTGCTTGATGCTGTGATTGGCAGGTTGGGGCCCCCAAGTCATTGCGCTCCTCGACGAACTGCGTTGCATGGAGATACATTCTACTGGAGCGTGTCCTTCGGCGAGTGGTGCCCGGTATTTGTCACGTTCGACGTGGAAGTTGTCGAAGGTCGGGTTGTAGCCGTCGACACTGCCTATCGATGAGGCGCAAGCGTGGAATCATCATCGCGCGCTGCAAGACCTGGCCGTCAGGCCGACGGCGGCCAGCGCCAGCCCGGGCCGGATGGCCGCTCGGCCAGCACGCCGCTGGGCGTCCCCGACTCGACACGCCCCGCCGAACACCCCCTGCGCACCGGTTCGCCGCACCCGCCAAGAATCCGTTGCGACCGGACCGCCTTCCGCTACCCTCCCAAGGTGCCGTTTGGTCCACGGCACCGCGGCGCCACCCGGCGCCGCGCGTTGGCTCGTCTGCTGGTCTTCTGCTGATTTCGGTCGACCCGCCGTCCCCGGCGGGCCCGAGGGCTCCATGTTCAAACCGTTCGAGTGGCTGTTGCAGGGCTTTTCCGTCGATCTCGGCATCGACCTGGGCACCGCCAACACCTTGGTGTTCGTCAAGGAGCGCGGCATCGTGCTCGACGAACCTTCGGTCGTGGCCGTGCGCAAAGGCACCAACGAAGTGCTGCTGGACGGCATGGCCGTGGGTGCTGCGGCGATGGAGTACCTGGGCCGCACCCCGCCCGGCATGCAGGCCATCCGCCCGATGAAGAGCGGCGTGATCGCCGACTTCGAGATCACCGAGAAGATGCTGCGCTACTTCATCCACAAGGCGTGCGGCGGCAAACGCCTCGTCGGCCCGCGCCTCGTGATCGCCGTGCCGTGGGGCATCACCATGGTCGAGAAGCGCGCCGTGATCGGCAGCGCCGAACGCGCCGGCGCGCGCCGCGTGTTCCTGGT
>JAFLBB010000318.1 GCA_017304135.1 Acidobacteriota bacterium
GGCGGCAACCGCAGTGGCGGTGGCGGCGGCGGGCGTCGCGAACCGCGCTGGTAAGCAACCCCCAGACATGACAACCCCCGGCGGCCTGGTTAGACCAGGTGGCCGGGGGTTTGTGTTTGGGGCGGGTCGGGGAGGGGATCAGGTTTGGGCGCGAGGCGCGAGCAGCGCCAGGGTGATGAAGGCGAATTCGAGGATCGCGAGCAGGACGAGCAGGTAGCGGCCCGCGGGCCAGATGTGTTGCGCGAGAGCTGCGAAGCGCTCTGGCACGGTGGGTGAGATGGGTGCGACGAGGGATTCCAATTCCGACGCTGGCCACCGGGAGGCGAGGTAGATGGCGCGGGTATTGGAGAGCAGCAGGGCCAGGCCAAGGATTCGTCCGACGCCGAATCCTTGGTCGGTGTGTTTGAGCAGCACGAAGGTCGAGAGGAAGTAGACGGTTAGGGCAATGACTGCGGGGTAGAGGCTTCTGCGGCGGATGCCGACGCCACAGAGGAAGAAGAAGAGACCGTCGAGGATACCGCCGAGGGGAAAGCCGCCGAGTGTGGCGACGACAGCCGAGAGGATGGCGATGAAGGTGCAGAGCCAGAAGCCCTGATAGGTGATGTAGTCGACGTCGGCACCGTTGGTGAGGGTGGGCCAGAAAAGGGACTTGAGGCGGCCTTCGGTGCGGGGAGTGGAGTCGGACAAGCCGAGAGTCTGCATAACTAGGTAGAGTCTAGCAGCCCGGCTTGTCCGGATCGACTGTCAGCGCGCTTACCAGGGCATGGTGCGCTTGGTGAACTTGCGGCCCTTTTCGGCGGCTTCCTGACCGCCGGAGCCGATCATGACGCCTTCCTTGATCATCTCCTCGACATCGTTGGGGCGGACGGTGTTGAGGAAGGCGATTTTGCTGGCCTTGCAGGCGGCCAGGACGCGGGAGCGGGCGGCCTTCATTTCGGGGTCGAGTTCGGAGTTGGGGACGTGGCCGTCGGGTTTGGCGAGGGAGAGGCCCATGTCGCCCGGTCCCCATTCGGCAAAGCCGATGCCGGGGACGGAGGTGACCTTTTCGGCGTTGGCCAGGGCGTACTTGTCTTCGACCTTGAGGCCGAGGAGGAACTCGCCTTCGGGGTTGAGGGGCCAGGGGTCGGCCTTCTTCATGTACTCGGCGGGGGTGATGCCCCAGATGCTGGAGGCGTAGCCCTGGCTGCCGTTGCCGAGCATGCCTTCGGGGAGGCCGGGGTGGGCCTTGGAGTTGACGTAGCGGGCCGAGGCGACGAAGGTCTTGATGGCCTCGGGGTCGCGGGCATGGCAGAGGAGGATGCCGTGGATGCCGCAGAGCAGGGCTTGTTGGACGACCCAGAAGTTAGCGTGCATGTGGGCGGCGCTGACGCCGAGCACGGGGAGGGTGGCGATGACGGTGGGGGTGCGGTGGCCGGAGCGGGTGGGGCCGGCGTCGACGAGGCCTTTCATGAAGCCGCGGAGGGCGGTGAAGTCGAGCGGCCCGTGCTCCATCTCGTAGTTGATGTAGTCGGCCCAGGTGCCGGCCATTTTCTTGCCTTCGTCGTAGCCGCCGTGGCCGCCCGTGTAGTAGATGGGCTGGCCGGAGGCGAGCAGTTCGATGGCGCGGTTGATGCGTTTCGGCTTGGGGGCCGTTTGCGCGGCCAGCGGCGAGGCAACCAGCGGCGCCGCGGCGAGTGAGGTGAGGAAGGTGGAACGCTTCATGGGGACCTGTTATATATGCAGCGGGGTGGCGGCGTCAATGTGGAGGGCGGAGAAGGGCTACTTACTGACGCGCGTGGCTCTGTTGGGGGCGATGGCGGGGCAATGGGGCAATGGGGACAGCCAGCCTTTTTCGCTTGTGGGTTCGCGGGTGTCCGAGGGGTGTGTGCCGCGAGAAAGGTGGCGGTCCCCGGCGGGGGGCGGTTCAGTTGGGGCGGCGGATGAGGTAGCGGAAGACGTAGAGTTCGCTTAAGAAGAAGTTGGCCACGGCGAGGGAGGCGATGGCGAGGGCGTTAGCGAGCAGGTAATGCAGGCCGAGGGTGCCGACGAGGAAGCGCATGAGCAGGACATTGCCCACGAGGGAGAGCAGGCCGTTCGAGATGTGGAAGCGCCAGAGGCGGCGGAGACGGTCGTTGCCGAAGGAGGGGCGATCGGACCAGGTCCAGAACTCGTGCCAGAGGAAGTTGTGGAGGATGGCGAATTCGACGGCGAGGGCGGTGGCCCAGAGGTAGTGGGGGTCGAGGGCGGGTTTGAGGATAGCGAGGGCGGCGAGTTGGACGACGATGCCGAGGGCGCCGACGAAGTAGAACTTGGCGGCGCGGAGGGCGACCTCCTTCACGGCAGGCGTTCCTCGTTATAGAGCTGGATGGTGTGGCGGACGGTAGCGAGGATGAGCATGGCGGCCATGCCCACGAGGCCGACGGCGCCGCCGATGTCGAAGAGCAGGTATTGCTGGCCGGCGAGCTTGGCGTAGGGGCCGCGGAGGAAGAGGGCGATGTTGCCGATGGCGAGGAGGATGCGGAGTTCGGTGGGGGAGAATTTCCAGAAGCTGAGGTGGAAGGTGCCGATGGTATAGGTCGTCAGGTAGACCTCGATGGAGAGCATGAAGTAGGCGATGACGAGGGCCATGGCGAGGGGGAAGCTCATGTAGCCGGAGAGGCCGAGGCCGCCGAGGAGGAAGAAGGTCCCGAACATGTCGACGATGTGGTCGACGTAGAAGCCGTAGCGGGGGCGGAGGCGCTGGCGGTAGCGGGCGAGGGTGCCGTCGAGGGAGTCGCCGAACCAGTTGGTGATGAGGAAGGCGATGACGAGGAGGAGGCCGAGGGGGTTGGTGCGGGCGTACCAGTAGCTGAGTCCGGCGCCGATGAGGCTGAGGAAGCCGAGGAGGGTGAGGTGGTCAGAGTTGATGGCGGCGGGGATGCGGGCGGCGAGCCAGAGGAGGGCGCGTTTCTCGAGGGGGGCGAGGAGGCTGAGTTGGGCGCGGGTGGCGTCCTTGAACGGTTTGGAACCGGATGTGGCCATGCAGAGTCTGAGACGTTACGGGCTGGTTACAGGATACGAAAAGGAGAGAGGCCGCGGTTGCGAGCCGCCAGGGATGAGTGCCTATGATGAGGAGATGAGCAGAACCAGCAGGCGGCAATTCATGCAGGCAGCGGGGCTGGCGGCGGCGGCGCCGGGCGGGCTGGCGGCGGCGGAGTTGAGGCCGGAGACGCTGGTGGCGTTCGCGGCTTACATCCGGGAGCGGGAGCGGCGGTTGGAGGAGGAGCGGCTGAAGGCTGGGGCGGCGCGGTTCCTGTGGTTGGACGATGAGCCGCGGCGGCGCGAGGCGGCCAAGTCGGGGAGGGTGGCGATTGAGGCTGCGCTGCGGAAGAATCCGCGCGAGGTGAAGGGGGGGCTGATTCACGACTGGGCGGCGGGGGTGTTTCTGCCGGGGACGGCGCTGGAGAGGGTGCTCAAGACGGTGCAGGATTATGACCGGCACAAGAGCTTCTATGCGCCGGAGGTGATGGATTCGAAGCTGCTGGCGCGGCAGGGGGACGAGTTCCGGATTTACTACCGGCTGAAGAAGAAGAAGGTGATCACGGCGGTGTTGAACAGCGAGCACGAGGCGAAGTATTTCGCGCTGGGCGGGGGGCGGGTGCACAGCCGTTCGTATTCGACGAAGATCGCCGAGGTGGAGCACTGGGGCGAGGCGGGTGAGCGCGAGTTGGGGCCGCAGGAGGGGCATGGGTTTCTGTGGCGGTTGTACAGCTACTGGCGGTTTGCCGAGCGGGACGGGGGCGTGTATGTGGAGTGCGAGGCGGTGTCGTTGACGCGGGGAATTCCGTTTGGGTTGGGGTGGATGATTGAGCCGATCATCCGGGAGCTGCCGGAGGAGTCGCTGGAGAGGATGATGGCGGCGACGCGGGTGGCGGTGAAGGGGTAGGGG
>JAFLBB010000319.1 GCA_017304135.1 Acidobacteriota bacterium
CTCCACGCCCTGCCAGGGCTTCTCTCCGAGGATGGAGAGCGAGCCGCCGTAGTTGGCATAGGCGGTGCCCTTGCTGCCGCAGAGTTGCGTGAAGATGCGGTTGCCGCCGCGGAGGAACTGCATGGCTGTGAAGTCCAGCTTGATGCCGCCCGGATACCAGTAGGTGAGTACGTAGTGGTCCCAGCAATCGCCGACGTTGGTGCGCGCTTTGCGGCCGCCGGTGCCGAACGCTTTTTCCGGGCGGGCGCGGAGGAACCAGTTCACCACGTCGAGACAGTGGATGTTCTGCTCCACCAGGATGTCGCCGGAGAGAGTTTTGTCGAAGACCCAGTTGCGCAAGCGGGCCTGCGCCTCGGTCATGCCGGGCTGATCCTGGCGCGGCAGTCCGCGGGCATGGAAGCCGGAGAGCACGACCACGGGGTCGCCGATGTCGCCTGAGTGAATGCGGGTGGCGGCTTCGCGGAAGTTGGTGCTCATGCGGGTTTGCCAGTCGATCCACAAGCTGAGCTTGCCGGTTGCCTTGGCGCCGGCGGCGACAATGCGCCGGCAGCCCTGCACATCCACGGCCATGGGCTTGGCCAGGTAGACGTGTTTGCCCGCGGCCAGCGCCGCTTCAGTTTGCTCGGGGTGGAAGTAGGGCGGACTGGTGATGACGACGGCATCGAGGTGCGATTCGATCAACTCGCGGTAGCCGTTGAGCCCGGCGTATTGCCTCGGGGTGTTGAGTTTGAGCTTCCCGCTGATGGAGTCCATCTGCGAGGCAAAGGGGTCAGCGACGGCGGCGATGCGGGCCCCGGTGAACTCCATGAAGAGCCCGCCGACAAAAGCGCCGCGGCCTCCGCAGCCGATCACGCCGATCTCGATGGCCGAGTTGGCTTGCGAGCCGAAGGCTGTTTGCGGGGACACAAGAAGCAGGCCGCCGAGTGACGGGGCGGCGGTGAGGAGTTCGCGGCGGGAGCGGGTGACGGTCATGAAACCTCCAAATACCAAACGATTGCGGCAAGCGATTGGTAACGGCAGTGTAGCGCCGGGGAAGGACGCTGTCAATGGGGCTTGACACACGGTGACAATCCTGTAGAATCTCAGCTACAAGCGTTTGCCGCAAACGCTTGGTATTTGCCATGCAGATTCGAATGAGCGACGTCGCCAGGCGGGCCCGGGTCTCGGTCACCACCGTGTCCCATGCCATCAACAGCACGCGTCCGGTGGCCCAAGAGACGCGCGATCGCATCTTGCGGGCGGCGCGCGAGTTGAACTACTACCGCAACGCCTCGGCGCGCCTGCTGGTTCGTGGCCAGGGGGATTCCTTCGGGCTGATCATCTCCGACATCGAGAATCCGTTTTTTCCCGAACTGATCAAGGCCTTTCAGTCGGCCGCCCGCGAGAGCGGCTTCGACGTCCTGCTGTGCACCACCAACTATGATTCCGACGAGGCGCGCAAAGCCATCCAGCGCATGATGGAGAACCGGGTGCTCGGCGTGGCCCTGATGACTTCCCAGTTTGACGCGGCCCTGATTGAAGAGCTGGTGAACAACGGCACGCCCGCCGTGCGGCTGGATTCGGGCCTGGCCAAGCGCTCGGTGAGCGACATCCGGCTGGACTACTCGCGCGGGGCCGGGCAGGCCATTGCGCATCTTCAGGCGCTGGGCCACCGGCGCATTGCGTTCGTGACCGGGCCGAACAGCCGCGTCTCGGCCGTGACCTACACCAACGCCATTCTGCAGGCGCTGGCCGAGGCGGGTTTGCCGGAGCCCCAGATCATCGAAGGCAATAACCGCGTGGAAGGCGGCGCCGAGGCTACGCGCAAACTGCTGGCGGGCAACCCTCGCCCCACGGCGATTTTGTGCGGGAACGACCTGGCCGCCGTGGGCGCGCTGCAGGTCATTCAGGAGGCCGGGTTGCGCGTGCCCGAGGATGTTTCCGTGATCGGCTGCGACGACATTGCCTTCGCCCGCCACACCACGCCGGCGTTGACCACGGTGCGCATACCGCGCGACGAACTGGGCCGCCACGCGTTCCTCTCCTTATTCAAAATGCACAACAGCAAGGCCCGCCGTAGCGCGAAGCTGACCGTGGAAACGGAGTTGGTCGTTCGCCGGTCGACGGGGCGGGCTCTTGGCTCGGAGGTCTTATCGTGAACACGACTCCCGTGAAAGCCGCCATTGTGGGGGCCGGATTTGCCGCCGACCTGCACGCGGCGGCGATTCAACTCGTGCCGGATCAATTGAAACTGGCCGCGGTGGCCTCACGCACGGAAGCGCATGCCCGCGAGCTGGCGGGCAAGTATGGCATCCCCAAGGTCTTCGCCGATTACCGCGAGATGCTGCGCGACCCGGAGATCGAACTGGTTACGATCGCCGCGCCGAACTTCGTCCATGCACAGGTGGCCATTGACTGCGCCCGCGCGGGCAAGCATGTCGTCTGCGAAAAGCCGCTGGCGATGACCATCGAGGAAGGCGAGGAGATGATCGACGTCTGCCGGCGCCAGGGCGTGCTGTTGCTCTATGCCGAGGAGCTTTTCTTTGCGCCGAAGTACGTCAAGGCCAAGGAAATGGCCGATCAGGGCGCCTTTGGCAAGATCTTCCAGGTGAAGCAGAGCGAGAAGCATTTCGGGCCCCATTCGGATTGGTTCTGGGATGTGGAGCGTTCAGGCGGCGGCGCGCTGATGGACCTTGGCTGCCACGGCATCGCCTTCTGCTACTGGTTCCTCAATCGCGCGCCGCTCCGCAGCGTCTACTGCCAGATGGACACGCTGGTGCATGGCGGCAAGACGCGCGGCGAAGACAACGCCATCTGCATTCTCGAGTTTGAAGGCGGCGCGGTGGGGGTGGTGGAGAACAGTTGGTCGCGGCGCGGCGGCATGGACGATTCCATTGAGGTGTATGGCGATGGCGGCCTCACCTTCGCCGACCTGCTGATGGGCAACGCTCTGCCCACTTACAGCGAACATGGCTTCGGCTACGCCGTGGAAAAAGCGCCCAGCACACAGGGCTGGAGCTGGCCGGTGTTCGAAGAAATTTGGAACTACGGATTTCCGCAAGAGATGCGCCACTTTGCCCGCTGCGTACGCGGCCAGGAGACGCCTATCTCCACTGGCCAGGACGGCCTGGTGGTGATGGAAGCCCTTTATGCCGCCTATGCCGCGGCCGGACAGGGGCGTAAAATCGCGCTCCCCTTCCGGCCTGCGGGCGTGAAGCGGCCGGTGGATTTGTGGCTCAATAGCCGGACGTAATCCGGCCCCGTTGTGCCGTGCAGCCAGGTTGCGAAAGAGAACGGATGCGGTCAGCGTTGGCGGTCGATATCGGCGGTACCCACACCAAGGTTGCCCAGGTGAACCTGCGGGGGGAAGTTGTGTCGGCGACCAATCTGCCCACTGATCTTGACGGCGGCGCGGAGGCCTTTGTCCAACGCGTGACCGATGCCTCGGCGGAGGTGATTGGCGGAACTGGTGCGGTGGGCGGAGTGGGCTTATCCGTTGCCGGTTTCGTTGACTCCGCGCGGACCTCGATCACCTACAATCCGAACCTGCGCGCGCTCGAGGGCTTCCCGCTACGCAGCGCTTTCGCGCAACGCTTCGGCGTGCCGGTTGTTCTCGATGTCGACTCCAATGCGGCTTGTCTGGCCGAGTATCATTTTGGCGCCGGTCGCGGAGCCAGGCGACTGCTGTGCCTGGTGCTCGGAACAGGATTCGGCGGGGCGATGATGATCGATGGGAAACTCGTGCGGCTCTCCGCCGAGGCTATCGGCGACCCCGGCCATGTGATCGTCGAGCCGGGCGGGCCGCTTTGCTCCTGCGGTGGAAGAGGCTGCGCCGAGGCCCTGGTTTCCGCGCCCGCCATTGCTGCGGCCGCAGGCGGAGGT
>JAFLBB010000320.1 GCA_017304135.1 Acidobacteriota bacterium
CCGCCACCGGCCGTTACCCCATCCCCGGCGGCGAAATCATTCTCCATCAGGGCGAATCCGGGCCACCCCAGGCGACAGACGCCGCTCCACCCCGCGTATATAATACGAAGGGGAGTGGCCTCGACCTTGCAATACTCGACCACCCGCTCCGTCTGTGTAATTGGAAGCCTGGCGACGGCTACCGGCCCCTGGGTGCGGCCCGAAGCTATAAGCTCAAAGAGATGTTTCAAAAAGCGCGCATCCCATCCTGGGAGAGGCCTTTATGGCCGATCTTATGGAACAACGGCTCCATCATTTGGGCCCGTCAGTTCGGACCCGCCGCCGACGCCGCCTCATCGGCGGTGAGGGCGGTGTGTGTGGATTTCCATCCAACTGACACCGAAATGCAAAGCCGGTGAATCGGTTGGACGTGTATCGCCGTCTGTATGAGTGGGCGGGAACTTGCTGTTCCCCGAATCGGCCGCCTCGCTGTGTTGGGCGCGGCAGGGAGTCTTCATGAATTCGAATGTGAAAACGCTGGTCTTCTGGGTTGTCCTGGTGTGCGTTGGGGTCCTTGTCTGGGCCGTCATCCAGGCCGGAGGCGGCAAGCGCGAGGAGGCTCTCACCTTCACGCAGTTCTTGAGCGAGGTCGAAGCCGGACGCATCAAGACGGTCACCGTCACCGGCGCCGAAGTGAAAGGCACCTTCCGCGACGACCAGTCCAAACAACTCCGCACCGTTGTCCCGCGCGATTACCAGGATCTCTACAAGATCCTCCGCGAGCGCAACGTCAACATGGAGTTCAAGGACGCCTCCGGCGGCTCCTGGCTCTCGTTCCTGGTCAACGCCGTGCCGTTCATCCTGCTGATCGCCTTCTGGATCTTCATGATGCGCCAGATGCAGTCGGGCGGAAACAAGGCCCTCAGCTTCGGCAAATCGCGCGCCCGCCTGCATAGCTCGCAGCAGAAGAAGGTGACGTTCAAGGACGTCGCCGGCGTCGAAGAGGCCAAGGATGAGTTGCAGGAAATCATTGAGTTCCTGCGCGAGCCCCAGAAATTCCAGAAGCTGGGCGGCCGCATCCCCAAGGGCGTCCTCCTCATTGGACCTCCCGGAACCGGCAAAACCCTGCTCGCCCGCGCCATCGCCGGCGAAGCCAACGTGCCCTTCTTCTCCATCTCCGGTTCCGACTTCGTCGAGATGTTTGTCGGCGTCGGCGCGAGCCGCGTCCGCGACCTCTTCGAACAGGGCAAAAAGAACGCCCCCTGCATCATCTTCATCGACGAAATCGACGCCGTCGGCCGCCACCGCGGCGCCGGCCTCGGCGGCGGTCACGACGAACGCGAACAGACCCTCAACCAGTTGCTCGTGGAGATGGACGGCTTCGAATCCAACGAAGGCGTCATCCTCGTCGCCGCCACCAACCGCCCCGACGTGCTCGACCCCGCCCTGTTGCGCCCCGGCCGCTTTGACCGCCGCGTCGTCGTCCCACGCCCCGATCTCAATGGCCGCGACCACATCCTCCGCGTCCACACGCGCAAAACGCCCCTCGCCGACGACGCCGACATGACCGTCATCGCCCGCGGCACGCCCGGCTTTGCCGGAGCCGACCTCGCCAACCTCGTCAACGAAGCGGCCCTCATCGCCGCCCGCCAGAACCGCAAGGTGGTCACCATGCACGACTTCGAGGTGGCCAAGGACAAGGTCATCATGGGCGCCGAACGCAAGTCCATGATGCTCTCCGAGCAGGAGAAGAAAACCACCGCCTACCACGAGGCCGGCCACGCCCTGGTGGCCGTCATGGTGCCCGAAGCCGACCCGCTCCACAAGGTCACCATCATCCCTCGCGGCATGGCCCTCGGCCTCACCATGCAGTTGCCGCTCGACGACAAGCACAGCTATTCGAAGAGCTACCTCAAGGCGCAGCTTGCCATCCTCATGGCCGGCCGCATCGCCGAGGAAATGTTCCTCGATCAGTCCACCACCGGCGCCGGCAACGACATCGAACGCGCCACCGACCTGGCCCGCAAGATGGTCTGCGAATGGGGCATGAGTGACCTCGGCCCGCTCAGCTTCGGCAAAAAGGAAGAGCAGATCTTCCTCGGCCGCGAAATCGCCCAGCACCGCGATTACTCCGAGGAGACCGCCCTCAAAATCGACGAGCAGGTCCGCAAGTTCGTCGATGAAGGCTACCGCGTCGCCCGCGACATCATTGAGAAGTACCGCGGCGCCCTCATCCGCATCGCTGAAGCGCTTCTCGAACGCGAGATCCTCGACGGCGCGGAAGTGAGGTTGCTCATCGACGGACAAAATCTCACCCCCATGTCCACCTCCAACAAGCCCAAGCCGCCCTCGGGCGACTCGCAGCAGGTGGTGAAGCCCGAAGGCGGCCTCCGCATCCCGCCCATCATGGATGGCGGCGAAAGCCCGCACCCGGCCTAAGCCCAGGCAACGCACAAGGAACCGAACCACCTTGGTCCCCTCGTTTCCCGTCTATCTCTTCGATATCGACGGCACATTGCTTCACTCGGCGCCCGACATCACGGGCGCCGTTCGCGATGTGCTCGCTCACCACAAGCCTGCCCGCGAGTACACCCAGGAGTACCTGGAGAGCTTCATCGGCCACCACCTCCACGCGCTGTTCACCGATCTCTTCCCGCGCTACACCCAGGAACAGATTGAGGAGATGATTGTCCACTACCGCCGCGTCTATCCCGAGCGCGGCCACAATGCCACCACCCCCTATCCGGGCGTGCTCGAGACCATCCCCCAACTCGGCGGCCGCAAATCCACGGCCACCACCAAGGGCACACCCACCTCGCGCATCGTCCTCGAAAAGTTCGGCCTGCTTCCCTACTTCGATCACGTCCAAGGCACCGACGGCTTCCCCTCCAAGCCCGCCCCCGACGTCATCTTCAAATCCCTCGAAGTCTTCGGCGTCCCCCCCACCGACTGCCTCCTCATTGGCGACGCCGCCCCGGACATGGAAGCCGGCCGCCGCGCCGGCGTGAAAACCTGCGCCGTCCGCTACGGCTATGGCGACCCCGCCGAAATGGCCCGCTGGCAACCCGACTACTGGATCGACGACCTGCGCCAACTCCTCCCCTAAAGAGGGACAGTCACCGCTATTCCCAATTTCCCGCCGCCAGGCCTCCCAACGCTAACCCGCCGGGTCCGGCCTTTCAAATCCGGGCTCCACCCGAAACTCCAACTCCACCCGGCACGCCTCAAAGCACACCGGACACACCCACTCCGGTTGATAACCCTCCAACGTCGGAGCAGACACAACCGCCCACCCAGGCGCCACCGCCGGCGGCTGTCGATTCGGCTTCACTGGCCAAAGCGTCATCCAGCCCGCCGTATGCAGCTCATCGCTCCACCCAACAACGTCTTCCGCGAACCTTGCCCAACAGACATGGCAATGGTCGTGACTCCACTCGGGCGACACGGTCTTGTACTCGGTCCACCGGAATGTGAATCCTCGAAGGTGCCCCAGGTACCGCTCGCATGCGTGTTTGCGAACTTCCGGGCTCATTTCCACAGTGACAACCAAACTACCGTTTTTCTCCCCCGCAATCAACCACTTACAGAATCCCCCGCCAAATTCCGCGCCCCTCCGGTACGACACTCAAACCGAAAGGAGCCCCACGGCATGTCACTCTCCGCCGCCCCCATTGAAACGATCGAGCAGCGCACCGAAGTCCTCTTCCACCGCTTCAACGCCAAAGGCGAACTCGAACGCAACTTCTGCC
Source organism: Acidobacteriota bacterium (assembly GCA_017304135.1). Taxonomy (GTDB): domain Bacteria; phylum Acidobacteriota; class Terriglobia; order Bryobacterales; family Bryobacteraceae; genus JAFLBB01. Next base: position 3,729 of record JAFLBB010000320.1, read on the forward strand.
GCGACATGGCCTCCAGCCAGGTCACCGCCGAATCCTACGAACGTCTCTTCTTCAAACTCACCGAAGCCGAAGACCCTGACGACCGCCGCATCGCCCGCATCCAACTCGCCAAATCCCGCG
>JAFLBB010000321.1 GCA_017304135.1 Acidobacteriota bacterium
TCCCGGTGGTCCCGGCGGCCCTGGTGGAGGCCGGCCCATGCGCGGCCGCGGCATGCACCCCACCGCGCCGCTGCCCGAACCGCCCACGGTTGCCACGCCTGACCGCCGCCACCAGGGCAAGCCCATCGGCCGCCGCCCGGTGGTTGACCGCGAGGCCGACCGCGAGGGCAAGCACCAGCCGATGTACCGCCGCCAGGAGGCGGAGGTGCAGGCAGCCAATGCCGAAATCACGATCTCGGAAGGCATCACCGTCAAGGAACTGGCCGAGAAGCTGGGTCTGAAGGCGAACGTCGTCATCCAGCGCATGCTTACGCGCAAGAAGATGTTCGTCACCATCAACCAGACGCTCGACACGAAGCTGGCCGAGGAAATCGCCGAGGGCTTCGGCGCGCTCACCAACAAGGTGAGTTTCGAGGAAGAAACGATGCAGGAGGTCGACCTCAGCCAGGTGGAAGCGGACATGATCAAACGTCCGCCCGTGGTCACCGTCATGGGCCACGTCGACCACGGCAAAACCTCGCTGCTCGACGCCATCCGCCTGGCCCACGTGGCCGACCGCGAAGCTGGGGGCATCACCCAGCACATTGGCGCCTACCAGACCACTCACAATGGCCAGAAAATCGTCTTCATCGATACGCCTGGCCACGAAGCGTTCACACGCATGCGCGCCCGCGGCGCCAAAGTTACCGATATCGTCATTCTCGTCGTCGCCGCCGATGACGGCGTGATGCCGCAGACGCGTGAAGCCATCGACCACGCCAAGGCCGCCGGCGTTCCGCTGATCGTCGCCATTAACAAGATCGACAAGCCCGATGCCCAGATTGACCGCATCAAGCAACAGTTGAGCGACCTCAACCTGCTGGCCGAGGACTGGGGCGGCGACACCGTGATGGTGCCCGTCTCGGCCAAGTCCCGCGAGAATCTCGACTTGCTGCTGGAGATGATTCTCCTGGTGGCCGAGATGCAGAATCTGAGGGCCAACCCGGGACGCCCGGCCTTGTGTACCGTGCTCGAAGCGCAGTTGGACCGCGGCCGCGGTCCGGTGGCCACCGTGCTGGTGCGCAACGGAACGCTCCGCGTGGGCGACTTTTTCATCTGCGGCACGGTGTTCGGCAAGGTCCGTGCGCTGTTTGACGACCATGGCGAGCCGGTGAAGGAAGCCGAGCCTTCCACACCGGTGGAGGTCCTTGGTCTTGAGGACATGCCCGAGGTGGGCGATACGCTGCAAGTGGTGACCGATACGGCCAAGGCCAAGCAGATCGTCGGCTACCGTGAAACGCGCGACCGCGAACAGTTGATGGCCAAGAGCCGCATTACCCTCGAAAGCTTGCACCAACAGCTCAGAGAGGGCGAGACGCGGGAACTGAACCTCATCATCAAGGCCGACGTAGGCGGTTCGGCCGAAGTGCTCACCGAAACGCTGCAGAAGCTTTCCACCGAGAAGGTGAAGATCCGCGTCATCCACGCCGGCGTCGGCGCCATCCGCGAGAACGACGTCCAACTGGCGTCGGCCTCCGAGGGCATCATCATCGGCTTCAACGTGCGGCCGGAACGTTCGGCCTCGGCGCTGGCCGAACAGGAAAAGGTGGACGTCCGCCTGCATACGATCATCTACGACCTGACGCAGGAGATCCGCAAAGCCATGGCCGGCCTGCTGGAACCGGTCATCCGCGAGGTCTACCTCGGCCGCGCCGAGGTGCGCGATACCTTCCGCATCACCAAGGTCGGCACCGTCGCCGGTTGCCACGTGCAGGACGGCATCATCAAGCGCGGCGCCGACATGCGGCTGCTGCGCGACAACGTGGTCATCCACACGGGCAAGGTCGAAGGCCTGCGCCGCTTCAAGGATGACGCCAGCGAAGTGAAGCAGGGCTTTGAATGCGGTATCAACATCGCCAACTATAACGACGTCAAACCCGGCGACGTGATCGAAGCGTTCACCTCGGAGAAGATCGCCGCCGAACTCTAAGGCAGCCACAACCCTGCGCCAGACGCCGCAAGAACAAACGCCGCAAAATGGATACGCTAGTGTCCATGCGCGGCGTTTTCGTTTCCCTGCTCCTTCCGCTTGGCCTGTTCGCTCAGCCCCTCTCGCTCTGGTACACCCAACCGGCCGCTAAATGGAGCGAGGCGCTGCCGGTGGGCAACGGCCGGCTCGGCGCGATGATCTTCGGCGGCGCGGTCAGCGAACGGCTGCAGTTGAATGAGGACTCCGTTTGGGCGGGCGAGAAGCGCGACCGCATCAATCCGCAGGCTGCGGGCGCGCTGCCCGAAGTGCGCCGGCTGCTGCTTTCCGGGCAGGTGAAGGAAGCCGAAGCGCTGGCCGACAAAGCCATCATTGCCACGCCGCGCCGCATGCCGCCTTACCAACCCTTGGGCGACCTGCTGCTGACTTTCCCCGGTCACCAATCCGCCAGCGGTTACCGCCGCGAGCTGAATCTCGATACAGCCACGGCCACGGTCCGCTATCGCGTCGACGGTGTCGACTACACGCGCGAGGTGTTTGCCTCGGCGCCTGACCAGGCAATCGTGATGCGCCTCACCGCCAGCCGCCGCGGCAGCCTCAGCTTCACGGCCACTATGAGCCGCGAGGCCGACGCCAACGCCCGCGCCGAAGCGCCCCATCGCGTCGTGCTGGAGGGGCGCGCCATTCCCAACGGCGAGCGTCATGCCGGTGAGCCCAAGACGGGTGTGCAGTTCCGCGCCGTATTGGCCGTTCGCGCACGCGGCGGCAAGACGGCCATCGACGGCCAGCGCGTCGTCGTCACGGGCGCTGACTCGGTCCTGTTGCTGCTCAACGCCGGCACCTCCATGCGCTCGCTCGACGTGAAGCTGCCCACGCGCGGCTACGATGCCCTGGCTGCCGCACACCTCGCCGACTACCAGCGCCTCTACCGCCGCGTCACCTTCCAGCTGAACGCCCCCGCGCCCGACCTGCCCACCGATGAACGCCTGCGCCGCGTGGCCTCGGGAGCCACCGACACGGCGCTCGAACCGCTCTACTTCCAGTTCGGCCGCTACCTGCTGATTGCCAGCAGCCGCCCCGGCACGCTGCCCGCCAACCTCCAGGGCATCTGGAACGACCTGCTTGCCCCGCCCTGGGAAAGCAAATACACCATCAACATCAACACCGAGATGAACTACTGGCCGGCCGAGGTGGCCAACCTCTCCGAGCTGCATGAGCCGCTCTTTGATCTGGTCGAAAAAGCGCGCGACGATGGCCGCCGCGTGGCGCGCCAGATGTACAACGCCCCCGGCTTCGTGCTCCATCACAACACCGACGGTTGGGGACACGCCGTTCCCATCGATGGCGTCGGCTCCGGCATCTGGCCGATGGGCGCAGCCTGGCTCAGCCTCCACTTCTGGGATCATTACGAATTCACGCACGACAGGGCCTTCCTCGCTCGCCGCGCCTACCCTGTCATGAAGGAAGCCGCCGAGTTTCTGCTCGCCACCGCCACGCGCGACGGACAGGGCCGACTGCTCATCGGCCCCTCGATCTCGCCCGAGAACCGCTACAAGACCCGCGATGGCCAGATCGGCAAGCTCTGTATGTCGCCGACGATGGATGTCGAAATCGCCCATGCCCTGTTCACTCACGTGGCCCGGGCGGCGGGCATTCTGCGCCAGGATGAGCCGTTCAGGCTTGCTGTCCTGAAGGCGCGTGATCAACTTCCGCCTCTACGCATCGGTTCGCATGGTCAGCTCCTGGAGTGGCTGGAGGAATACGAGGAGCCCGACCCCGGCCACCGCCACATCTCGCACCTGTTTGCCCTTCACCCCGGCAACCAGATCGCTCCGCGCACCACGCCGGAGCTGGCCCGC
>JAFLBB010000033.1 GCA_017304135.1 Acidobacteriota bacterium
CCATTGGATGACCAGCCGCGACGGCCGCAAATGGTCCGACCCCAGCCTGCTCGCCTTCCCAAATGGGCCATTATCAGATCTCCTGGCCGCGCGGCAATCGCGTCGCCACCGCCTTCGACATCCACCCCACGCCCACCGGCCTCAACGCCCGCACCAACATCTACTATCTGGAAACGCCCGACCTCGGCCGCACCTGGTTCACCGTCGACGGCACCCAAGTGCGCCCGCCCATCCGCTGGGATGAACACCCCTCGCTCGTGCGCGACTTCCGCAAAGACGGCCTGCTCGTTTATCTCAAGGACCTCCAGTTCGACTCCGAAGGCCGCCCCATCATCGCCTTCCTCGCCAGCCGCGGCTACCAGTCCGGCCCCTCCAACGGCTCGCGCACCCTCTGGACCGCGCGCTGGAACGGCGGCGCCTGGGAATACTCGCGCATCACCACCACCGACCACAACTACGACCACGGCTCGCTCTACGTTGTGAGCGACCAGCACTACCGCTACACCTCGCCCACCGGCCCCGGCCCGCAACGCCACGCCACCGGCGGCGAAATCGAAACCTGGGAAACCTTCAACGCCGGAGCCGACTGGCAGCTCACCTACCAGCACACGCGCAACTCGACAAACAACCACACCTACGTGCGCCGCCCGCTGAACTATCACCCCGACTTCTGCGCCTTCTGGGCCGACGGCAACTCCTTCGCCCCCTCACCCTCCCGGCTCTACTTCGCCAACACGCGCGGCGAGGTCTACCAACTGCCGGAAACCATGACCTCGGACCAGGCCCGCCCGGTCCTCATCAAAGCACTGCCCTAAGGATTCCGCGATGAACTTCCCCCGCCGTGAACTGGCCGCCCTGCTGCCGCTTCTCGCCGCCCACGCCGCGCAAGCGCAATCGAAGACACTGCCCACGAAGACCTTCCGCCACCAGGACCTCCCCGTGCGCGACAACCCCAACGGCAACAAGAGCCGCGCCATCTTCGACGGCGAAACCCACGGCGCCTATCCCATCGAGATGCACGAGACCGAACTCGCCCCCGGCAACACCCCGCACCCGCCGCACAAACACGAGCACGTCGAACTCCTCATGGTGCGCGAAGGAACCGTCGAGGTGACCATCGACGGCAACTCGACCATCCTCGGCCCCGGCTCCGTAGCCTACGTCGCCTCCAACGCCTTCCACGGATGGAAGAACGTCGGCACAACGCGCGCGGCGTACTTTGTGATGGCCCTGGGCCGTAAGCGGGCGTAGTGGCATGAGGCGGCTGTATCCGAAGAGCTTCAAGCGCTGGAATCGTGAGCGCCGCCGTTCGCTCGGTGAGCGGTTCCTGCGGGTGATCGGTGCATCCGACCTCGATGCGGCACGCGCTATTCTGCTCGACTCGTCGCAGTCCGAGCACACGCGCTGCCTCGCCGCGCGGGCACTGGGACTGCTCGGAGGCAAAGAAGTGCTCGATGAGCTCCGCGAGGTGAACCCACGGGACGAGTCCGCCTTGGCATCAGCCTGCATCCACGCCATGGCGGACTGGGTGCGCCGGGGCTTCGCTGACATTTCCGCTGAGGCTCGCGACAAAGCACTCTTGGAGATCGAAAACGCCGGTGCACCTTCACTGCAGCGGCTGATCGCCTCGCTGCGCGACCGCGCCCTACCGGTTGAGGAACGGATCACCGCGGCTGAGATCCTCGGCGGACTGCGCTGCCGCGAGGCCGTCCCCGCCTTTTGTGAAGCACTTGCCGAGGGTGAGCCGAACCTCATTTGGAGGTGTGGACACCCGCTCCGGGACATGCAATGCCGGTCGGCAACGAAACCGCTGATCGCAATCGCGAAGGAGAATCATCCACTGCTCGCCCGGCAAGAGGCGATCCAGACTTTGTGGTTCCTGCGCGATGCCCGCGCCGAGTCGGCGCTAATTCGCATCTCGCGCTCCATCGAGTCCGAAGAGGAGTACACGAGGGATCGCGCCACCGAGGCTCTTGGCTCCACCAACCACCGCAAGGCTTCGCAGCGCGCGATCGCCGACCGCCTCTTCGACCCGTCAGTCTCCGTCCGTTTCGCCGCCCTGTGTGCGTGCCCCAGCGACCAACCGCTACCGGAGTTCCTGCACCGCGCCTTGGTAGCAAAGCTCACCGACCCGGATCGCGTGGATGAGCATCGCGTGATCGCCCAAGTGGCCGCGAACATTCTTGCTCACTGCCCCGAGTCCTATCCGATCATCCAGCCCGGTTAGCTATACCTCCACCCGCACCTTCACCACCGAAGCCGCCGGCATCGTCAGCCGCAACGTGCCGCCGCTCACCGAGACCGCCATCTCCGCCGGCTTCACCGCCGACGGCGCGGCAAACGTATTGTGCGCCTGCATCGACGAGCCCGCGAGAACCGTGGCCTTCGCGCTCTTCACGCTCGCCCCATGCAGAGTCACCGACGTCTCCAGCGTCTCGTTGTGACTATTATTCACCGCCGAAAGCGTCACCACGTTGCCGTTCTTCGACGCCGAACCGGCCAGCCGCACCACCGACTGTCCCTTGCTATCCACCGTGAAGTCCACGCGCGGCGCGGCAAACTCGCTGCGCACGGCCTGCCCTTTGTGGTGGTCCTTGTACATGTCGAACACGTGGTAGGTCGGCGTGACGCAGAACTTGTCGCCATCGGCCAGGAACAGCGTCTGAATGCAATTCACCAACTGCGCCACGTTGGCCATCGCGATCTTGTCCGCGTGCCGGTGGAAGGTGTCGAGCGTCATGCCCGCGATCAGCGCATCGCGCATCGTCGGTACGCTGCCAAACAGATGATGCGGCGCCACCGCTGTCGTGTCGTTGTGCCAGGCGCCCCACTCGTCGATCGCCAGCTTCACCCGATGCTCGCGGTCAATCTCCCCCATCGCGCCCCAATGCCGCGTGATCAACTCCTCGATGCGGCTGGCGCGCTCCAGCAGTTCGTAGAAATCCTGCACCGTGTAGTCGAGCGAATCGCCCTTGCCCGTGCGCCCGCAATAGTAGTGCAGCCCCCAGCCCCACACGCTCCGCAGCGACCCCGGGCTCTTGCGCACCATCTGTTCGAAGAACCCGTGCGTCCAGTTGTAGTCGGCCCCATTCGGACCGGCCGCGATCATCGCCAGCGGCGTGCCGTAGTTGGGCGTCCACGCCGTGAACTTGCGGAACTCCACCGAATACTCCTCCGGCGTCAGGTTGCCGCCGCAGCCCCAACTCTCATTGCCCACGCCCCAGAAGCGCACGTTCCACGGGTCCGGATCGCCCCACGCCGCGCGCCGCTCGGCCAGCGTCCCCGCGCCCTTCGGCGAATTGCAATACTCCACCCAATCGTAGAACTCCTTCGCCGGCAAACTGCGCACGTTGGCCGCCAGGTACGGCTCGCTGCCGGTCTCCTTGCAGAAGCGCAGAAACTCATTCGTGCCGAACGCATTCGGATCGCTGCGCGAGACATGGTTGTCCGGCAGCTTGCGTAGAATGCCCGAGTTCGCCCAAAAGTTGTTCTTCCGCGGACGCGTGTTGCGCGGACCCACGCCCTCGCGCCAGTCATAACTATCGGCGAAGCAGCCGCCGGGATAGCGAATCACCGTCGGCCCGAGCGTCTTCATGGCGTCGATGAGCGCCTTGCGCAAACCGCGCACGTTGGGGATCTTCGATTCCTCGCCCACCCAGATGCCGTCATACACGACGCCCCCCAAGTGTTCGACGAAATGCCCGTGCAGCAAGGGGCTCACGGTGCCGATGGGCTCATTCAGGAAGACCCGGATGTCACCCTGGGCGGCATAGGAGGAGCGCGGCGCGAGCGCACCGGCGGCGACAGAGGCGAGGAAGTGGCGGCGTTGCATGGATGCTATTCCACCACAAAATCGCGTCGCGCGCGAGAGCGCTTACATGCCTTCCTGGAAGGCTCTCGCCACGCCCCTGCGTTCCGGCTACCGCTCAAAGAACGGGAACAGCCGCCGCAACTCTGTCTCATCCGGCTGCCGCCCGTACTCGCACACCTCAAACGCCTGCGCGTACTTCACCTGCCCCGCGCGGGCCTGCCCGTAGAACTTCGTGAGCGCCGCGCGGTAGTTGTTCGCTTGGCCCGCATAGCGTCCGGCCAGGCTCTTGCGCACCGCCTCGCGACGCTGCGTGCGGCCCGGCTCGGTCGCCGGAAACAGGCTCGCATCGCCGTTGGCGCCGCCCTCGTGAATCTGCGACTCCATCGCCAGCAGCGCATCCAGCGTCTTGTCCATCACCTCGTCGATGGCCACGGCCACGTCGGCGCGGAACGGGTTCGGGCGCTGGAAACGGTCCGGCGCATAGAGGAACACCGGGTTCTTCTGCAACGGTTTCACATCGGGTGCGAAGAACGGCACGGTCACCATGAAGGCCGAATCCTGCACCAGGATCGACGTGTAGCGATGGTCGGGATGATAGTCGTTCGGCCGGTTCGTGATCACCACGTCGGCGTTCCATTCGCGAATCAACCGCGTGATCATCCGCCGCGTTTCGAGCGTCGGCATGATCTCGCCGTCGTGAATGTCGAGCACCTCAACCGTCACGCCCAACCGCCGCGCCACCTCTTTCACCTCCGCCAACCGCCGCAGCGCCAGCGGACCGCCCGCTTCGCGCCAGTGGCCGATGTCGCCGTTGGTGGTCGAGACGAGCTTCACATGATGCCCCGCCGCGGCCCACTTCATGGCCACACCCGCGCCGCGATACTCGGCGTCATCCGGATGCGCGCCAAACACAATCACCCGCAGTTTGCCGTCGTTGGCCGGTGGCGTGGCCGCCTGCACCAGCAACGCCGGACCCGCGGCCGGTGCCGCCCCCGCAATCGCCGCCGAAATCGCTGGCAGTTTGCCGCTGGCCATCGTGCCGATTGTGAATGCCGCCAGCACCAGCGCCGCCAGCAGAAGAGGAGACTGGATGAGTTTGCTTCGCATAGTGGCCTCATCATAGCCCGCTGCCATCACCGATGCACGTGTAAACTGCCGGGCATATACTCTCTTCCAGCCGGGCGTCCCAAGCCCGAGCCCGCGCCCGTGGAGGCCACTCACCATGAAGATCACTCGTCGAACCCTCGCTGAAATCGCCGGAGCCGGAGCCATGGCTTCGGCCGCAATGCCGCCCGCCGAAGCCGCTCAAGTCCCCGCCCCTCCCAAAGAAGGATCGAATACTCCGAAAATCGCCCTCGGCATGTTCGACGGCGGCCGCGACCCGGCCACAGGCCCCCGCCGCATCAAGCAGCTCGGCGTGAACCACGTCCTCAGCGGCGGCGGCCGCACGCCCTGGACCGTCGAGAGCCTCACCACACAAATGGAGCCCTGGAAGGCCGCCGGCATCACCGTCGGCAACCTCATGATCGGCCTCTCGCGCGACATTCTCTATGGCAAACCCGGCAACAAGCGCGACCAGGACATCGAAGACATCAAGCAGTCCATCATCGCCGCAGGCAAAGCCGGGCTCCCCGTGGTCGAGTACAACTTCTACGCCCACCGCGCCATGGAAGGCTACTTCGAGGAGATCGACAAGGAGCGCGGCGAGTCCGGTTGGACCGGCTTCGATTTCGAGCTCGTCCAGTCGGCCAATCAGCGCTACCCCGGCCGGCCCGAAGAGCTCGGCAAGAAGTTCAAGGACCTGCCCCCGCTCGCCGACATCGGTGCGCACACGCTTGACCAGATGTGGGCCAACATTACCTATTTCCTCAAAGCCGTCATCCCCACCGCCGAAAAGGCCGGCGTGCGCCTTGCCCTCCACCCCAACGATCCGCCTGCCCCCATCAGCCGCGGCTCGCAGCAAATCATGGCCACCCTCGCCGGCTGGAAGAAACTCATCTCCCTCGTCGACAGCCCCGCCAACGGCATCACCTACGACTGCGGCGTCACCCGCGAACTCGGCGAAGATCCCATCGCCGTCTGCCGCTACTTCGGCTCGCGCGACCGTATCAACCACGTTCACTTCCGCAACGTCCTGGTCATGAAGCCCTACGAGCGCTACACCGAGGTCTGGATCGACGAAGGCCTGAACAACATGTTCGCCGTCATGAAGGAACTGTTGAAGCACAAGTACACGCGCCAGATCTATCCCGAACATCCGCGCCGTCTCGACTACGACACCGAGCGCGGCCCGCTCGGCGGCTATCCCGGCGGCGGCTCTTACGCCGCCATCGCCTACAACGTCGGCTACACGCGCGCCATGCTGCAAGCGGCCATGAGCTAGCGCCCACACTGCAACGGGGAGGCAGCGCAGCCCTTCCTGCGCCGTGTGAGCGCCCCTGCTCGCGCATCCCCTTTCGATGCGGCGACCCGAGTCCTCGCTGCGGTATCCTCGATCTCCGGACCAAATGACCCTGCTCGACCGCCTGGACCAGTGGAAGCACCGCTACGGCCAGAATCCCGCTCCGCTGGAACGTCTCCTCGATCAGCTCGACTGCGCGCGTTTTGATGACGCCCCGCGCCTCATCCGTCTCCACGAAACGCTGCTCTTCTTCTGCGCCTATCCGCCCAGCGCCAAGGTCGCGCGGCTGGCGGGCGAACGGTTAGCCTCCTTTCCTTCTCATATGGCCGGCCTGAAGTGCGATCGATCTCCTTTCGAGGAAGCCGAGGTCTCCGGCATCGGCGGCTCAACCGTCTCGGCGGTCTACACGTACGAGGTTGCCCGGTCGCTGGCCGCGCGTTACGGCGCCTCCATCGACATCGATTGGGAGTGGTGCCCCGACCTCGACCGCCTTGGCCCGCTGCTTTCGGTGGTCGCTCCCGCCGCCCGCGAAGAGTGGCCGGTGGAAGCGCACCCGCCTCTTCGCCAGTGGGTGGAAGCGCTGAAGCCGCGCCATCAGACAGCCCTTCAGTGGCTGCTCGCGTCGCTCGACGCGCTCCCTCTGCCTGACCGCGAACGCGCCGCCCTCTTCGACAGCGCCAGCCTGTTGCTCACCTTCCAACTCGGCGGCTCATCGGCCTCCCGCACCCTCGCCCGCTGGCCCGGCGCCGCGCCGTTCATCCACGATCAACCGCTTCTGCCACGTCGCGCCGTCTCCCTCGAAGCCGAGTTCGCCTTGCCCCCATTCCCGCTCCAACGGCTTCCCCTGCCCGAAGCCCGGCGCGCACTCGACCTGATGCTCGACGCCTCCGCGGTGCGCTATCGCGAACTCTACGGCTTCTCGCGCCCCGATCCCCATCGCGTCTATCGCGCCCTCCCCGGACGCGGTCTCGAAATCCTCTGGTGCGGCGTCCCGCCCGCCGCGCGGCTCCCTTGGCGCGCCTATCACGCCGGGATGTATTGCAAAAACGGTGTCCCCGCCGGCTACATCGAAGTGCTCTCGTTTCTCGAACGAGCCGAGATCGGGTTCAACCTCTACTACACCTTTCGCGAAGGTGAAGCCGCCTGGATCTTCGCCCAACTCCTCCGGCTCTGCCGCCAGACGCTCGGCGTGACCCGCTTTGCCCTCGACCCCTACCAAATCGGCCACGAAAACAAGGAGGGCATCGCCTCCGGAGCCTTCTGGTTCTACCGCAAACTCGGATTCCGTTCCGTCGACCCCGCTCTCCGCCAGCTGACCACCAGCGAGGAGCGCCGCATCGCGGCGGGCAACGGCTACCGCACCCCCGCCCGCACCCTGTGCAAACTCGCCACCAGCCCGATGATTTACGAGCCGCCAGATGCCACGCACGGCGAATGGGATCGATTCCACATCCGCCAACTCGCGCAGGCCCACTGGCCGCCCTCCGTGCGCCGCGCCTTCGCCGCCTTACAGGCGTTGAAACTCGGCCCCAACGAAGCACGCTATCTCCGCCGCATGCAGCAGGACCCCCAACTCCGGGCCGCGCTGCTCCGTCTCGGCTCCGGCGACCACTCCTGATTGCGAGCGGATTCATCCAGGCGGAACCAACTCACGGCGGATGAGGCCCCGCGGCACTCGCCCCCGCAGCGCTCCGCTGGCGCCCGGCCTTCCGCGCGACTATCCTGGTGGCGCAGCCGTTCTTGCGCGGCCCTCTGGCTCTTCCGTGCGCGAGTCGGCAAGGAGGCACCCATGCCCCGCTCACTGCCCACCGCGGCAGCGCTCCTGCTCACCCTCTCTCTTGCCGCCACCGCCGCGCCCGTCACAGCGCACTTCGACGGCGCCGAATCGGAACACCGATGGGCACTGCGCGACCTCAACCCGCGCCTCCCCGCCGATTGGACGCCCTATCAGTTCCTCATCATCGAAATGCGCGCCACCTCGCCGCAGCGCTTCTACCTCACCTTCCATAGCCCCGGCCTCTCGCAGCGCCGCCAGATGCAACCGATGGCCGGCGTCTGGATCCGCGCCGCCATCCCGCTCCAGTATTACCGCCAGCCCAACCGCTCCGGCCATGATCTCGCCTCGGTCGGCAAGGTCCCGCGCAATTCGTTCTGGATCAGCACCGGCGGCACCTACGGTCCGCTCGACAAAGTGGAAGCCATCGGCATCACCATGATTGCCCCGCTCGGCAAACCCACCATCGAAATCCGCTCCGTCGAACTCGCCCAGGACGACCCCGGCTCCGATGTCCTCGGCGGCAAGCCCGTCGTCGACCAGTTCGGCCAGTGGATTCCCGCCGACTGGCCGGGCAAGATCATCAACCTCGAGCAACTCAAGTCAGCCTGGGCCTCTGAAGAAGCCGCTCTCCGCCCCGGTTCCTTCGGCTACTCCAAGTACGGCGGCTACCTCAATACCAAGGCCAGGGCCACCGGCTTCTTCCGCGTCGAACAGATTGATGGCCGCTGGTGGTTCATCGATCCCGAAGGCCACCATTTTTTCTCCACCGCCGCCACCGGCATGGGCAGCGGCGCCGGCGACTCGCGCCTGGAAACGCGCGCCGACTACTTCGCCGCCATGCCGCCCATCGACCCCAACCCGCCACCCGGCGTCCGCGGCCGCACCGGCTTCTACAGTTGGAACCTCCAGCGCCGCCACGGCCCGCAATGGACCGGCAAGTGGATCGACCTCATCCTCCGCCGCCTCGACGACTGGGGCCTCAACACCATCGGCAACTGGAGTGACGTCCACCTCTGGGACCGCCACAAGAAGGCCTACGTCGTCCAACTCCGCGGCTGGGGCATGGAAACCGGCTTCCTCGGCATGCCCGACGTCTTCTCCGATGAGTTCCCCAAGATCGTCGACAAAGCCGCCGCCGAGCAATGCGCGCCGCGCAAGAACGACCCCTACCTGATCGGCTACTTCGTCGCCAACGAACCGCCCTGGCCCGGCCGCGAATCGCTCGTCGTCGACATCATCCTCGACCGCCCGCCCACCGCCACGCAGCGCGAAGCCAAACGCTTCCTCGCCGCGGGCGACACCCCTGAGCGCCGCAAGCAGTTTTTATACCGCGCCTTCGACCGCTACCTCGAAGTGATCAACGCCGCCATCCGCCGCCACGACCCCAATCACCTCAACCTCGGCCTCCGCTTCGGCGGCGGCGTGCCCCCGGCTGAAATGCTGCGCGCCTCCAAGGCCTTCGACGTCTACAGCCTCAACGTCTATTCCACCGCCGTCAGCCGCGCCGTGCTCGATGAGATCCACGCCGCCACCGGCCGCCCCATCCTCATCGGCGAGTTCCACTTCGGTGTCCCGGCGCGCGGCCTGGCTGCTGGACTCGTCCAGGTGCGCGATCAGGCCGAACGCGGCGTCGCCTATCGATACTATGTCGAGCAGGCCGCCTCGCACCCGGCCTTCATTGGCACAAGCTGGTTCCAATGGGTCGACCAGCCTGTCGCCGGCCGCATGGATGGCGAGAACTACAACATCGGCCTCGTCGACGTGACCGACCGCCCCTACACCGAGTTCATCGAAGCCATGAAGACGACGCACCGTCGCCTGCAAGCGGTTCACTCCGGCAAGACGCCGCCCTTCGATCAGAAATCGCGTCCGCAGTAAGTGCGGCTTCTAATCGCCGCCGCTAGGCGTCGCCTCTACTCGTCTCCGCTGCCCGCCGCCGGTTCGATGATCGCCGACATGCTGCCCTTCGATTGCGCCATGCGCGGGTCGGCCCCGTAGGCGTGAATCTGGTCGCGAGCAAATTCGGCCTGCTCTTTCTCGCAGGTCATCACGATGGTCCGCCCCATCGTGTCCACTTCCACGGCATGGCGGAAAGCCTGTGTCTGCGAGCAGAGGAACAGGGCGCACAGCATTTCGATCACATACTCGTAGGAATGCTCGTCGTCGTCCAGCAGCACGACGTTCCACAGCGAGGCGTGTTCTTCGTGAGTGGCCGCTTCGGTTCCCGTTTCCGGCGCGGCAATGGTCGCAGTCATGTGTTGTATGGTCCGGCCCGGTCCGCATTCCGCCCCACCCGCGGGCGCAGGCGGCCTCAGCCGTCACTCCTCCCATGGTAGGACGCGGCGGCATGCTGGTGCGAATCCGGTGTCTGTCTCCCTCCCGCCATGCCGCGCACCACGGCCATGCCGCCCGATTCCGCCGGCCCCCGCGCGCGCCACTGGTACAATAGAGAGGAAAGGGGGCGTAACGGCTTCGACGGGATGGATCTGTTTTAGGAAGGCGTGCCGGGTTCCAGGCTCCCGTAAAACGACTGGAAAAACAAAACTGCCAACACGCAGTTTGCCTACGCTGCCTAATTAATTAGGTGGCCGCCACCGCTCACAGACCCGCATGGGGGCGTCATGGCGTCATCTGGCGGGATCGGGCGCAAGCTTCTGTCCGGAGCCCATGCCTTAAACCCAATCGGACTGGGCCGCTTCCGGGGCGCCGGTTGTCGCGGTTGTGGCCGACATTAAACAGCCGGATACGCACGTAGGCTTTCTAGGGCCGGCCATTTCGGACGCGGGTTCAACTCCCGCCGCCTCCACCAATTTCTTCTTCCGCATCGGAAACCCGCTACCCATCCTGCTCCATTCGGCGTACACTGTAGCCGGACAAGGGCGGCGGACCTCGCCCTTGCGGCCATGTTCCGCCGCCGGGCGGTGACTATGCACGTCAAAGTCGTGATTCATAAATCCCAACAGGGTGGCTACTGGGCCGAGGTGCCCGCCATTCCCGGCTGTGCGAGCGAAGCGGAATCCATCGAGGAGGCCATCTCGCAGGTGCGCGTGGAGATTGAGAAGAGTCTCTCCCTCGCGCCCATTGAGTTGTGCGCCCACGGCGAGGAGATCGTCGAACTGGTAATGTGATCGCGTCCCCGGCCGCGTTTGCCTGCATCATGGCTGACCACCCACAACCCACCCTGGAACCGCGAGGCGATTTCTATTGTCCGAGGTGTGAGCGGCCCGCCGACCGTCCGCTGGTCTGCGGCGACTGCCTCGCCGTCATCTGCCGCGAGTGCGGTTGTGTGCTGGAACGCTCCGACGAACTCGGATTCGGCTAATTTCAGCCGCCGCGTGAAACCCTTTCCTCCCATTCGCCACCTACTTATAGTGAGGGTAGGAGGCGCACCTGTATGCTCCGGAACCTGTTCCTGTTCCTGTCACGCCAACGCTGGCTCCGGTCACGGATGGAGCGGCCGGGGTTTGCCGAGAAACTCGTGCGGCGGTTCGTTGCCGGCAGGACGCTGGATGAGGCGGTGAAGGTCTGCCGGCGCCTGGCCGGCGAAAACATCCTCGTCACGCTCGACCATCTCGGGGAAAACGTCACCAATGATCTGGAGGCCGCCTCCAGTCTGGCCGATTATCAGGATGCGCTCCTGCGGTTGCGCCAGGAGCGGCTGGGCGGCACCATCTCCATCAAGCTCACGCAGTTGGGGCTTGATCAGAGCACGGACGCCTGCCGGGAACGCGTCTTCGTTCTCTGCGACGAGGCCTCCCGCGGCGGAACCCGCGTGGAGATCGACATGGAGTCGAGCGCCTGCGTCGACCGTACGCTAGCCATTGTCGAGGCGGCCCACGCCCGCAGCGGCAATGTCCGAGCCGTCATTCAGGCCTACCTGCGCCGGAGCGAGGCCGACATCCGGCGGCTAAACCAGTTGGGCATCCCTGTGCGGCTCTGTAAGGGGGCTTACCTGGAGCCAGCCACCGTCGCGTTTGAAGACAAGCGCGAGGTGGATGAAAACTATGGCCGCCTGCTCACTCTGTTGCTGGCCGAAGGCACGCAACCGGCGCTGGCGACCCACGATCCCCGCCTGGTCACGCGGGCACTGGAGGAGATGGACCGTAGAGGAACCGGTCCCAATGGAATGGAGTTCCAGATGTTGTACGGCATCGGCCGCGATCTGCAAAAGCGCATTGTTCGCGCCGGCTACCCGCTGCGGCTCTATGTGCCCTACGGCGTGGCCTGGTATCCGTACTTTATGCGGCGGCTGGCAGAACGGCCGGCCAACGTCTGGTTTTTGGCGCGGAACCTCACACGCGCCTGACGCGTAGCTCATGGAGAAGACAAGACGCGAGGGCAAGTGGCCTCCGGCGGCAACTTTTCCCTCCGGCGAGGAGTCATTACAAATGATGCGGTATTGGGCCTTTCTTGTGGGGAAGCTGGCCGGGATCGCCGTGGTCCTGCTGGCTGCCTGGCGGCTGGTGCATGTCATCTGGCCGGGCCCGGACCCCACCCTGCGCTACAAAATGCAGCCTTTCGGCACCGATTTGGGGTACACCATGGCCCTGCTCGGCATCTGGCTGCTCGGCGTCGGCCTGGTCTACCTGGCCATTCTCGATCAACGCTACCGCTGCCGCGCCTGTGGGCGGCGGCTCCACATGCCGGTCTCCTCGGGCGCCTGGAACAGCATCCTGCTGCGCGCCCCGCGAACCGATTACATCTGCCGCTTCGGCCATGGTACGCTGCGAGTTCCCGACGTCGATCTGACCGGCACGCCGCAGCCTGACTGGCACTCGGTGGACAACATGTGGAAGGAACTCGAAGACCTGGAGACGGCCGACAAGTGAACACCCGTTCCGTACGGGTGGCGGCAGGCGTTGCCGTCCTGGTGGCCGCGCTGGCAGCCATGGCTTTGCTCAGCGTTCCCTACTGGGAAAACCGTCAATTTGAAGAGGATCTCACCGCCCTGGTAGCCCGCCACTCCGCCTCCGGCTGGACCGCCGACCGCTGGCGCCAATCGGCCCTCGAGGTTGCCGCGCGCCGCGGTGTGCCTGCCTCCGCCTCCGAGGTCCGTGTCGAGTTGCGTCCCACCGGCCCCCGCCTGGAGGTCCGCTACCAAAAGAACGTGGACCTTTTTGTGTATTCCGTACGTCTCCACCTGCGGGCGAAGAGCGGTTCCTGAGCGCGCCGAAAACCGCCACGCCCTGACTGTGCTCTGGCCAGGGCCTTGGGCCGCCGGGCCATGGCACAATAGGAGTTATCTTGGAACCCAAAGGCCGCAGCAGCCAGGCCGCTCCGAAATCCACCAAGCGAGGCCTGGGGCGCCTTCTCCGCCACCCCGTCGGGAAAGCCGTACTCGCCCTGAGTGTCTTCCTCGTGGTGACCGGGGTCGGGGTGTTTGTATACAACTACCTGCACTACGCCCGCCTCATCGACGCCAAGCTCGCCGGCGGGCCGTTCACCAACACCTCGAAGCTCTTTGCCGACTCCGAGGCCGTCAATGTCGGCGACGACACCTCGCCCGAGGAGATCGCCCTCCGCATCCGCCGCGCCGGCTATGGTGAAGCGCGCACCAACCGCATGGGCTGGTTTCGCACCCGGCCGGACTCCATCGAAATCTACCCTGGCAGCGACTCCTTCTTCCAGGACGAAGCCGGACTCATCCGCTTCCAGGACGGCCGCGTCTCGCAAATCATCTCTCTCCGCGACAACACCGAGCGCCCGGCCTATCTGCTCGAGCCCGAACTGATCACCAACCTCTTTGACAGCAAGCGCGAGAAGCGCCGCATCGTCCACTTCCCCGAGATCCCGCCGCTGGTGGTCAACGCCGTGCTCAGCGCCGAGGATAAGCGCTTCTTTCAGCACGCCGGCTTTGATCCGCTGCGCATCCTCAAGTCCGCCTACGTCGACATCAAGCAGGGCCGCAACGCCATGGGCGCCTCCACGCTCTCCATGCAGCTGGCGCGCAGCCTCTGGCTCACCACCGAGCGCACCTGGAAGCGCAAAATCCCGGAGATCTTCATTACGCTCCACCTGGAGCGCAAGCTCACCAAGCAGGAGATCTTCGAGCACTATGCCAACACCATCTACATCGGCCAGGTGAGCAGCTTCGCCGTGCACGGTTTCGGCGAGGGCGCGCAGGCTTACTTCGGCAAGGATCTGCGCCAGCTCACGCTGCCCGAGGCCGCGCTGCTGGCCGGACTGCCGCAGTCGCCCAGCCGCTACAATCCGTTCCGCAATCCCCAGACCGCCACCAACCGACGCAACATCATCCTGCGCATGATGCGCGACAACGGCTACATCAGCGAAGAGCAGTTGCAGGAAGCCCTCAAGGCCCCCCTGGGCGTGAACAGCAACGGTCTGCGCTCCGACGACGCTCCCTACTTCGTCGACCTGATCAATGAGAAGCTCATTGAGCAGTTCCAGGATCACGACTTCCAGACCAACACCTACCGCGTCTACACCACGCTCGACATGCGCCTCCAGCAGGCCGCCGTACAGGCCATGTCCGAAGGCATCAAGGAAGTGGACGAACTTCTGCTCAAGCGCGGCCGTACGAAGGCCAAGGGCTGGCCCCAGGTGCAGGCCGCCATGGTCGCCCTCGACGCTCGCACCGGCGCCGTGAAGGCTCTCGTCGGCGGCCGCGACTACGGCCAGAGCCAGCTCAACCGCGCGCTCGCCAAACGCCCACCAGGGTCGTCGTTCAAACCCTTTGTCTATGCCGCCGTGCTGCGCTCCGCGCTCGAGGATTCGGCCCATCCCATCACCACCACAACCACCGTCGTCGATGAACCCACCACCTTCTGGTACGACGACAAACCCTACGAGCCGAACAATTTCAAAAGCGAGTTCCACGGCACGGTCACGCTGCGCCAGGCGCTCACCAAGTCGATGAACATCCCCGCCGTCAAGTTCGCCGAAATGGTGGGCTATGAAGAGGTGGTGCGGATGGCCCGTGACGCCGGTATGAACCGCGACATCAAGGCCACCCCCGCCGTTGCTTTAGGCGCCTACGAGGTGCAGCCGCTGGAAATCGCCGGAGCCTACACGGTCTTTTCGAACCAAGGCCTTTATTCGCCCCCGCGCTTCATCCGCATGATCCGCAACCAGGACGGCAAGGAGATCTTCACCGCCAAGCCGCGCGAGCGCCAGGCGCTCGACCCGCGCATCTCTTACATGATGGTGAACCTGATGGAAGACGTCGTCCGCACCGGAACCGGCGCCGGCATCCGTTCGCGCGGCTTCGCGCTGCCCGCCGCCGGTAAGACCGGCACCTCGCACGACGGCTGGTTTGCCGGGTTCACCTCCGAGCTGATTTGTGTGGTCTGGGTCGGCTATGACGACAACCGCGAACTGGGCCTGGAAGGCTCGAAATCGGCCCTGCCCATCTGGACCTCCTTCATGAAGAAGGCCCACACCTTCCGCCCCTACCGCAACGCCAAGCCCTTCGAAGCCCCCGACGGCATCGTCAGCGTCGCCGTCGACCCGCCCACCGGCAAGCTCGCCGGAGGCGGCTGCAGCGCTCCACCGAAGTGGGAGGTCTTCCTGGCAGGCACCCAGCCGCTGGATTACTGCAACGGCTCCACGGCCACCCAGGTGGCCGGTTGGGAGGCTGCCCCCAGCGAGGAGGAGCAGGAACCCACGGCGCAGGCCGAAACCCGCCGCGTGGTGGCCAAGCGCGTGGAGAACATCCCCACTCCGGCGGTTGAGCCGCGTAAGCCCGCCGCGCAACCGGCCGAGGAAAAGAAGGGCATTCTCGGCCGCTTCCTCGGGCTGTTCAAGTAAACTCGCCGCCGCCCGCCTTTCCGCTGCCCGGCTAGTGTGCTGAAATAGAGCCAAAGGAGAACTGTCATGACCGTTCTTCCCCATGCCTGGTGGTTGGCTGCCGCTCTGGGAATCCAGGCCGGGGCCCCCGTCCAGGAACCCGCGAAATCCGCCGCCCAATCCCTGGTTGCCGATACCAAAACGGCCACACCCGCCCCGGCTCCCGCCGTGGAGACCCCCGCGCCCGCCAAACCCATCAGCGTCATGATGCGGGGCGACATCGCCATGGCCCGCAAGATGTACCGCGAGGCGATCGATTACTACCGCACCATCAAGCCCGAGCAGCCGCTTGTGTGGAATAAGATCGGCATCGCCTACCACCACCTCGGCGAGATGCAGCAGGCCAAGCGCGCCTATGAGCGTTCCATCAAGCTGGATAAGAAGTACGCCGAGGCGATCAACAACCTGGGCACGGTCCATTACGCCCAGCGCAGCTACCGCCGCGCCGTCGGCCAGTACAACAAGGCTCTCAAAATTACGCCCAACTCGGCCGGCATGTGGAGCAACCTCGGCACAGCCTGGTTTGCCCGCAAGAACTACCAGAAAGCATCCGAGTGTTACACCAAGGCGCTCTCCATCGACCCCGAAGTGTTTGAGCACCGCAGCACGGCGGGCACCCTGCTGCAGGAACGCAGCGTCGCCGAGCGCGCCAAGTTCCACTTCTATCTCGCGAAAACTTACGCCAACGCCGGCATGAACGAACGCGCTCTGCAGTATATGCGCATGTGCCTGGAAGAGGGCTTTAAGGAACGGAAACGATTTGTCGAAGACCCCGAATTCGCCAACATGCAGCAACTGCCGGAATTCCAGGAGCTTCTCGCCCTGCAGCCGCGGATTCTCTAGCCATCGCCGGACTCTCGCCGCCTCCGCACTTGCACTGGCGGCCCTGTTGGGTTGTTCGGGGAAGCCCGCCGAACCGGCAGGCGTCCCTCGTCTGCTCATCACCCATACCGAGAACCTCAGCGGCAATCCTTCGCTCGACGGCGTGGCCCGCGCCATCAGCCATCTCGTCCGCGCGCAGTTGAGCGGCAGCGCCGCGCTGGCCGTGTTTGAAGCCGGCGACGCCACCGAAGCCGCCTCGCGCCGCGCCTCGCGCATCGTGCGCAGTTGGCTTGAGCTGCGCGGCGACCGCCTGAGCCTGCACGTGAATGTGCGCAGCGCCGATGGCAAGACGCTTGAACAGTGGGAGTCCTCGGCCCTGGCCGCCGAAGGGCCCTCGCCGCTGGCTTCGGCCATCGTAAAGAAGGTCGCGCCTGCAACCCCGGCCACCGCGCCGCTGCCCGCCGAAGCCGCCGCGCTGTTCGGCAACGCCCTCAGCCAGCCGCCCGCCGCGGCCATTCCGCTGCTGGAGCGAGTCGTCACGCAAGCGCCCACCTGGGGCGACGCTTACTTCCTTCTCGGCGCCAACCTCACTGCCGCCGGCCGCGCCGCCGACGCCCGCAACGCCTGGCCGGCGGGCATGGCCCGCTCCCAGAGCGAGATCAGCAAAGCGCGCATGCAGGCCGCCCTGGCGACGGCTGAGAACGACTCCGCCAAGGCCGCCGATGCGACCGAAAGACTCGCCACGCTCCTCCCCTCCGAGCCGGAACTGGCCATGCAAGCCGGCAGCCTGCGCCTGGCGCGCGGCGACTTCGCCAAGGCCGCCGCGCTCATGTCGAGCGCCGTGAAGTCGGAACCCGCGGTCGGGGAATGGTGGAACCAGCTCGCCTTCACACAGGCCCTCGCCGGCGACGCCGCGGCGGCGCGGCAGAGCATCGCTCGCTACGCGCAACTGGAACCACGCAGCGCCAATCCGCCTGACTCCCTGGGCGAGATCGAATTCCTGCTCGGCCGCTTTCCGGAAGCGTCTGCCGGATTCCTCTCGGCCTATCAGCGCCAGCCCGAATTCCTCTCCGGGGCCACGCTGCTGAAGTCAGCCCAGGCGCTGCTGCTTGCGGGCAACGCCGCCGCCGCCGAGAAGGAGTTCAACCGCTACCTGCAAGGCCCCCTTAAGGGCCATCCGCAGCAGGCCCTCTACCGGCTGCGCTGGCTCCATCGCACAGGCAAGAAAGCCGAGGCCCTGCAGCAAGCCTCCACGCTCGCCGCCAACGCCTCCACGCCGCCTGACATCGCCTCGGCCGCACTGGCGCAAGCCGCATTCTGGCATCTCACCGCCGGCGACCGCGCCAAGGCCTTCGAGTCCGCCCGCACCGCCATGCAGAAGGCGCAATCGCCGCCGGCCAAGCGCGAGGCGCTGATCGCCTTCTTCCTCGCCCAGCCCTCCGCCGGAGTCGAGGAATGGAAGCGCCGCGCCGGAGGCAAACCCACCGACGATCTGCTCGCCCTGGCCCTCGTCTTTGACGGCAAATGGACCGACGCCCTGCCCGTGCTGCAGCGCCTCGTCACCAACACCCACCCCTTCCGTGCGGGCCAATGGCGCGTGTTGTATGCTTGGGCGCTGGTGGAGACAGGCGCGCGCGACAAGGCGGGCGAATGGCTGCGCTGGTATCCCATCCCGCTCTCCAGCGGCGAGCCGGCCATCGAACTCCTCGTTCTCGAAAAGGTCACCGAACTCCGCGCGCAGGTCCTGTCCCGGAAAGGCTGAGCATGCTTCCCTCCCGGCGAACCTTCTGCCTCGCGGCAGGCGCGGCGGGCGTGTCTTCGGCGGTCGCGCAGGGCGCGGCTATGGCGGCCGCATCGCAGCGCGCCCCGCGCCCGAAGAACCGTCCCAACATCGTCGTCATCCTTGCCGACGACCTTGGCTACGGCGACGTCGGCGTCTACAATCCCGACTCGAAGATCCCCACGCCCAACCTCGACCGCCTGGCCCGCGAAGGCGTCCGCTTCACCGATGCCCACACGCCCTGCGGCGTCTGCTCGCCCACGCGCTATGGCCTGCTCACCGGGCGCTATCCCTGGCGCACGGAGTTGAAGTCGCAGGTGCTGTGGCCTTTCGACAAGCCGCTCATCGAGAAGGACCGCCTCACGCTGCCGAAGATGCTCAAGAGCTTCGGCTACAAAACGGCCTGCTTCGGCAAGTGGCACCTTGGTTGGGAATGGTCGACCACCGACGGCTCGCGCGTGAATGACCAGGTGCGCATCGGTGATCCGCAACGGCCGATCCGTTACGAATTCGCCAGGAAGGTCCGCTTCGATCAACCCGTGCGCGAAGGCCCCACCACGCGCGGCTTCGACTATCACTTCGGCGTCGACCTGCCCAACTTCCCGCCCTACACCTTCATCGAAAACGGCCACCTGCTGGCCGCGCCCACCGAACAGAAACCGGACAGCATGTTTGGATGGCCCGGCGCCATGGCCCCCGGCTGGAAGCTCGAAGAGGTGCTGCCCGAGATCGGCCGCCGCTGTGTGAGCTGGGTGAAGGAGAACGCCAAACCCGGAGGCGACCCCTATTTCCTCTACTTCCCGCTCACCGCGCCGCACACGCCCATCGCGCCCCATTCGGACTTCGCCGGCAAGAGCAAGGCCGGCGCCTATGGCGACTTCGTCTACCAGGTGGATTGGGTGGTCGGCCAGTTGATGGACGCCATCCGCGACTCAGGCACGGCCGAGGAGACCATCGTCATCTTCACCAGCGACAACGGTCCGGAGAACCTCACCTATCCCGTGTTGCGCGAACACGGCCACGCCAGCCAGGGCCCGCTGCGCGGCGCTAAGCGCATGTTGTGGGAGGGCGGCCACCGTGTGCCGTTCCTTGCCTGGGCTCCCGGCCGCATCACCGCCGGGCGCACGGAGAACGAGGTGATCTGCCTCACCGACATCATGGCCACCGTCGCCGCGCTCACCGGGTACAAACTGCCCAACGAGTCCGCCGAGGATAGCTACGACGTTGGCGCGGCGCTATTCAATCACAAGCGCGACAAGGCCATTCGCGAAGCCACCGTGCATCACAGCATGAACAACGAGTACGGTCTGCGGCAGGGCGATTGGGTGCTGGTGGAGTCGGCCAAGAGTGAGCATGGCGCCGCCGAACCGCCGTGGTGGCGGGAGCGGCACGGCATTCAACCGCACGGCCAGCCCGCCGAACTGTTCCATCTCAAAGAAGATCTGCGCGAAACCAAGAACCTCTATGCGCAGTATCCGGAACGCGTGAAAGAGATGCGAGCGGTGCTGGAGCGCTACAAGACGGCAGGCCGCAGTGTGCCGCGCCGCTGACCGTGATCCGCCGCCCGCACCGCTAGCGGCCGTGCTCCCGTCCACCCTCCCGGCGCGATACGATATGAGAGCTCAAAACCGCCGTTGGAGGGATGGTTTCCGTGACTGCCGGACTTCGCGTGGCCGGCCTCGCCCTGCCGCTTGTGCTGTTGTGCGGGGGAGGTGTGCTTGCGCCCGCCGCGCCCAACCTCGAGT
Organism: Acidobacteriota bacterium; assembly: GCA_017304135.1. Taxonomy (GTDB): domain Bacteria; phylum Acidobacteriota; class Terriglobia; order Bryobacterales; family Bryobacteraceae; genus JAFLBB01. The sequence goes on from JAFLBB010000033.1 coordinate 20,143, forward strand.
CCGCCGCGTGGTGGTCGTTCCGCAAGCCGGTGAAAGCCGCCCTGCCCGCGGTGAAGTCCGGGGCCTGGGTTCGCAATCCGATTGATGCGTTCATTCTGCGCAAGCTCGAAGAGTCGGGTGTCGCTCCCGCGCCGGAGGCTTCCAAGCGTACGCTTGCGCGGCGGGTTTATTTCGACCTTGTGGGCATGCCGCCCACGGTCGACGAGCTGAACGCCTTTCTTGCCGACTCCTCGCCGCGCGCCTATGAAGCGCTGGTCGACAAGCTGCTCGACGACCCGCGCTACGGCGAACGCTGGGGCCGCCACTGGCTCGACCTCGCCCGCTACGGTGAAACCAGCGGGCTCGAAGGCGACGGCGCGATCGGCAACGTCTGGCGTTACCGCGACTGGGTGATCGACGCGTTCAATGCGAACATGCCGTATGACCGCTTCGTCACGCTCCAACTCGCCGGCGGCGACGAACACAGCAAGACGCGCAACAACTATCAGCCCGACGTGCAGGGCTACATCCCCACCGGCTTTCTGCGCGTGGCCCCGTGGGACCGCTCCAATCTCGTCGCCGCCGAGGTGCGCCAAAACTACCTGAGCGAGGTGACCACGGCGACGTCGAGCGTCTTTCTCGGCCTCACCGTCGGCTGCGCGCGCTGCCACGATCACAAGTACGATCCCATCCCGCAGCGCGATTTCTACCGCTTGCAGGGCTTCTTCAACGCCACGCAACCCGGCGGAAACATGGCCGTGCCGTTCCGCGATGAGGCGATGGCCGCGCGGGCGAAGAAAGAAGTGGAGCGCTACGAGGCGCTGCTCAAAGATGGCGAAGAAAAGAAGTCGCTCGACGTCTATGAGCAGGAGTTGCTGAAGAAGCTCATCGCCGGGCGCGCTGTGAAGTCGCGCGGCAAGCCCATCACGAAGACAGACCTGCGGCTGGAGGTGAAGCTGAAGCCGCAGCGGATCTTCACGGGCGAGGAGGTGCGGCGCTACAACGATCTGCTCGAAGACGCCAACCGCACAGGCGACGCCGAGGAGCAGACGAAGCTCGATGCCGTCGAGCAGCCGATGATCGAAGCCCTGCGCGCCGCCTATGCCCGGCCAGGGGCGGATGCAGAGAAGCGATTCGAGGCGCTGACGGTGATCGAGGTGCGCGGCGAGGCGGCGTCGAAGCAGAGTGAGAAATCGATCTTCACGGAAGCCGAGAAGCAGCGGCATGCCGAACTGGCGGGCACGCTGGAGGTCTACCAGCGCCGCTTGAGCCGCTGGCGCACCAGCGTCGCCGCGGTGACGAATGTGCCCGGTCCGCCCACGGGCGCGGCGCTGGCTCCGGTGCGTGTGCTCGTGCGCGGCGACTACCGCCAGCCCGCCGAGACCGTCGAGGCAGGCTTCCCCAGCGCGCTCACAGGCCACTCCGAGCCTGCCGTTATTGAGTCTGACCGCTACCGCCAGTACCCCACGCGCGGCTACCGCATGACCCTGGCGCGCTGGATCACCAGCCGCGACAATCCGCTCACGGCGCGAGTGATGGTGAATCGCATCTGGCAGCACCACTTCGGCCACGGCATCGTCCGCACGCCGAGCGACTTCGGCAAGAATGGCGAAAAGCCGACTCATCCCGAATTGCTGGACTGGCTGGCCGTCGAGTTCATGGAGTCCGGCTGGGACATCAAGGCCATGCACCGCCTGCTGCTGCTGTCGAGCGCCTACCGGCAGAGCGCGGAGAACACGTCGCTGAAGGCCGGCGACGGCGATCCCGACAACCGGCTGCTGGCGCGCTTCCAACGCCGCCGTCTGGAAGCGGAGGCCATTCGCGACGGCATCCTGTATGTGAGCGGGCGGCTGAATCGCACGATGGGCGGGCCGAGCGTCTTCCCGCCGCTGCCCGCCGACCTGGCCGACTTTGCCCGCTACGGTCGCACCGGCGGCCTGATGTGGGAACCGAACGAGCGCGACGAGGATGCGCGCCGGCGATCGGTCTACATCTTCCAGCGCCGTTCCCTGCCTTTGCCGATGATGGCCGCCTTCGATGCGATCGTGTTTAGCGAGTCGTGCGAACGCCGCAGCAGCACGACGACGCCGCTGCAGGCGCTCTCGCTGATGAACGGCGCGGTGCTGCGCGAAGAGGCCGCCGGACTGGCCCGCCGCGCGCAGGCCGAAGCGGGCGCGAATCGCCCCGATCAGATCCGCCGCCTCATGGAAATTGCCCTCAGCCGGCCACCCGCGCGCGAGGAGTTGGACCATCTCGATGCGTCCGGGAGCAGCCTGGAAACGCTGGCCCGTGTGATTCTCAGCTCGAACGAGTTTGCGTATGTCGAATAGAACCCGCCGCCAACTGTTGTTTGATTCCTACCTCGGCCTCGGGGGCATTGCGCTCGCCGACCTGTTGATGGCCGAACAGGCGCGCGCGGCAGCGCCGGCTGACCCGCTGCTGCCGCGCCCGCAGCATCATGCCGCCAAAGCCAAGCGCTGCATCTTCCTCTTCCTGGAAGGCGGCGTGAGCCAGATGGACACCTTTGAGCACAAGCCGGAGCTGACGAAGTATGCCGGCCAGCAGATGCCGAAGGCCGAGCGAACGACGGGTGAGATCGCCACGTTTTCAGCGGCGCCCAACCGCATCATTCCGCCTGTTTCGCCCTTCCGCCAGTACGGACAATCCGGGCGCTGGGTGTCGGGGTTGCTGCCTGAGATGGCCACGGTGGTTGACGACCTCGCCTTCATTCACGGCGTGAAGGTGGACAACAATAACCACGGTCCGGCCGTCTATCACACGCTCACCGGCAACCAATTTCCCGGCAGCGCTTCGATCGGCGCTTGGGTCACGTATGGCCTGGGCAGTGAGAACCGCGACCTGCCCGGCTTCATCGTGATGGGCGACCGCCGCGGCGCCACCATCGGCGGCGCGGGCGTGTGGGGCAACGGCTTCCTGCCCGCGGCGTACCAGGGCACGCTGTTCCGCAATGGCGATACGCCGATCGTCGATCTGCACCGCAGCGCCTCGATGAGCGACACCGCGCAGCGGCGCGAACTTGACCTGTTGCGCTGGATGAACGAGCGCCACAGCGCCGAGCGCACGAACACGAGCGAACTCGACGCGCGCATTGCTTCGTTTGAGCTGGCCTACCGCATGCAGTCGAAGGCGCCGGAACTGGTGGACCTGCAGGGCGAGTCCGAGGCGACGAAGAAGCTCTATGGCCTCGACGATGAGGTCACCGAGCCGTTCGGGCGGCAGTGTCTGCTTGCGCGGCGCATGGTGGAGCGCGGTGTGCGTTTCGTGAAGGTGCTGCATGGGGCGGGCGGCGACCGATGGGACGACCATGGCAACATCGGCGAGCGCATTCCCGTGCATTGCCGCGAGGTGGATAAGCCCGTGGCCGGGCTGTTGAAGGACCTCAAGTCACGCGGCATGCTCGAAGATACGCTTGTCGTGTGGGCCTCCGAGATGGGCCGCACGCCGTTTGACAACAACCTCACCACAGACAAGCCGGGGCGCGATCACAACCAGTATGGCCTCGTGGTTTGGATGGCCGGCGGGGGTGTGCGCGCGGGCGCGACGTTCGGGGCCACCGACGATTTTTCGGTGCGCTCGGCCGGCGACGAGGTGCCGCTGCGCGACGTGCACGCCACCCTGCTCCAACTGATGGGCCTGAACCAGAACCGGCTCACCGTTTTGCACGCGGGGCGCTATAAGAAGCTCACCGACATCGGCGGCCGCGTGATCAAGGAAGTGATGGCGTAAGGCGGCACGGGCCGCCCCGCCGCGTCACTGCAGCTTCTTCGGATCGAGTCGCCACAGGTTCTGCTGGCGCAGGTTCGACAGCCACACCGAGCCATGGCCGACGCGCACGGCATCGCCGCCCGGTCCCTTCCATTGCTTGGTCACCGTGTTGGTGGCCGGGTCGATGAAGGTGAGGGGGAACTCGAAGACGGTGAACCAGAGGCCGCCTTCGCCGAAGTCAATCTCGCCGCCCGTGCCAGGTACGCCGGCCTCGATCCGAGCGAGCACCTTGCGCGTCTTGCCATCGACGCGCGTCACCGTGCCATCGCCCTGATTGAGCGTCCAGGCCGAGCCGCCGCCATAGCAGAGGAAGCGCGGATTGGGGCCGACGGGGATGACATCGGTCACCTTGCCTGATTTGGCATCGACGCGCGTGAGCAGGCTCTTCTCCGTGCTCGACACCCACACCGCATTGTCGCCATAGGTGACGCCGAATGATCCGGGCGCGATCTCAATCTCCTGGCGGACCTGGTTCGTCTTGGGGTCGATGCGCGCGAGCACGCCCTTCACATCGCTGGCCAGCCAGACGCTGTCTTTGCTCGCGGCGATGCCGCCTTCGCTGTTGGCCGGGCCGACGGGGATGGTGGCGATGACCTTGTTGGTCTTGATGTCCACGCGCGAGACGGTCTTGTCCATGCAGTTCGGCACCCAGATGGAGCCGAAGCCGGCGGCCAGTCCGGAGCAGGGGCGCTTGCCGACCTCGATGGTGGCGACGACCTTGTTCGTCTTGGCGTCGAGGCGGTGGATGGTGTTCTTGGGGCCGTTGGAGACCCAGACGGCATCGGCGGTGACCACCTGCCAGTCGGGCACGCCCTCGACAGGAAAGACGGCGTCGGGCGTGATGGCGGCCATGTCGCGCTGCACGCCGGGCGTCTTCACGCCGGGGCGGGGCGGGCGCGGGGGACGCTTCTTCATTTCCTTTTTCTCGCCCTCTTTGGGCGACGCGGGTTCCTGGGCGATGCCCAGGTTCAGGAGGAGACCGGCGGCAAGGGCGCTGCCGGCGAAGAGTTGGATGACACGATTCCTGTTCATGATGTCCTCGATTCGTCGGCCGCCGCTATTCGGCGAGGGTGGCCTGGATGCGTTTGGGGTCGAGCTTGGTGACGCTGGTCTGGGCGGTGTTGTAGAGCCAGACGGCGCCGCCGGTGGCGCGGATGAGGCCGCCGCCGGGGCCCCAGAACTGCTGGAGCACCTTTTCGCTTTTGGCGTCGACGCGGGTGACGGGGAAGCCGGTGAGGGAGAGCCAGACGGCGCCCTCGCCCACGCTGACGTCGCCATCAGCGCCGGGGGTGCCGAGGTCAATGGTTTTGGTCACCTTGTCGGTTTTGGGATCGATGCGGTCGAGCTTGCCGTCCTTCTTGCAGTAGGCCCAGAGCGAGCCTTCACCGAAGGCAAGGGCGGTGGGCATGGGCTGGGTCTCGATGCGCTTGGTGACGAGGTTCGTCTTGGGGTCGATGCGGAGGACCTTGCCGATGTTGGGGCAGGCGCACCAGAGCGACGACTCGGCCGAGAGCAGGGCGTCGCAGCGTTCGGGCAGGCGGAGTTCGGCGACGACGCGGTTGGTTTTGGGGTCGATGCGGGAGAGCGTGGTGCGGGTATCGGTGAAGGCCCAGATGCTGTCGGCGGTGGCGGCGATGCCGAGGGTGACGTCGCCCGTGCCGGACTCGACGGTGGCGGTGATCTTGCCGGTCTTCGCGTCGAGGCGGGCGATGGTGTTCGTGCCGCAGTCGGGCACCCAGAGGGAGCCGAAGGCTTCGACGGCGCCGGCGCAGGGTTTGTTGAGGCCGCTGATGGAGTCGCCGAGTTTGGCTGCCTTGGCGTCGATGCGGGCGAGCGAGCCCTTGTCGCGCAGGGGGACCCAGAGGGTGGCTCCGGTGAGGCCGGGGCCGGGCTTGGCGCCGAGGTCGAGTTCGGCGTCGGACTTCAGGGACGAGTAGGGGATCTGGACGCCGGGGGTTTTGATGCCGGCACGGGGGGGAAGCGGGGCGCCTTTGGCCGGCTTCTTCTCCGCGGCAACTTCGGCTCCGGCCAACGCGGCGACGGAAGCCAGGACAAGCAGGGAAAGCAAGGAATATCGCATCGAACCATCCTGAAGGGGAGTGCAGTGGCGTCGAGGCTACTGGTGTCGCGGTCGTGGACAAAGGGGGCCGCGTGGCCCGGAACTTCCTCAGTATAGCCGCCGGGAGCGCGGAGGCGAAAGACGGAAATGCCTATGGGGCCGATTAGCGAGTTGGATAAGTCGGCGGGAACGGGAGGCGAACAGTTGGGTTCGTTTTGTCAAAAATGTGTTCCGGTGGGGGCGGGGGCGTGCCAGCCATGCGCCGGCGCAAGTCGGGCGCTCTCGACATGCCCATTGTGGCGCGGGCCTCTGGGGGCGAGCGGATGGAGCGGAGATTTGTGTCGTGGCATCAGTGAGTTGGCGATTGCGATGGGCTGTGACCGCGGATTGGCTGTGGAGCGGTGTGGGCCAATTTCGTTGACAGGGTGAGCGGGAGCATGCTACATCTTGCTTCATAGCGCAGCGATCGCCTCGTGCCTTTGCGATGCTGGCGCTTTCCCCCGTCTGGTCACTCCCACGCCGCTCGTTTGGCGACCTGTGTCACGGTTGCCGTTGTTGCGCTTTGCAGCGCTCGACCATAGTCTGTAAGGATCACCGTGGACGCACCCATGACGAGCATACGCCCTCTTTTACTCCTCACCCTGACCGTATTTCCGCTGACATTGCAGGCACAGCCTGGCGCGAACACGCCGGAATTTTTCGAGACCAAGGTGCGGCCGATTCTGGCCAACAACTGCTATGGATGCCACACGGATTCGGCACTGGGCGGGCTGCGTGTAGACAGCGGCGAGGCGCTGCTGAAGGGCGGCAAAAAGGGGCCGGCGGTGGTGGCGGGCGATCCGGAGAAGAGCCCGCTGATTGAAGCGGTGCGGCACACGAATCCGAAGTTCAAGATGCCGATGGGCGGCAAGTTGAAAGACGAGGAAGTGAAGGCGCTGGAGGCGTGGGTAAAGGCGGGCGCGGTGTGGCCGAAGTCAGCCGAGCCGGTGAAGGCCGCGGCGGCGGATGGGAAGTATGTGATCCCGGAGGAGCGGCGGAAGTTCTGGTCGTTCCAACCGCTGAAGACGCCGGCGGCTCCGGCGGTGAAGGATGCCCGGTGGGCGCGCACGCAGATCGACAAATTTGTTTTGGCGAAGCTGGAGCAGGAGGGGCTGAAGCCGGTGCGGGCGGCGTCGAAGCGCGACCTGATCCGGCGGGCGTACCTGAACCTGACGGGGCTGCCGCCGAGCTACGAAGACATTCAGGCGTTTGAGAAAGACACGACGCCCCAAGCGTTCGAAAAGGTGGTGGACAAGCTGTTGGCTTCGCCTCAATACGGCGAGCGCTGGGGACGTTACTGGCTCGATGTGGCGCGTTTTGGCGAAGACGACTATCGCAGTCTGGACCCGATGCGGCGCGGCTACAACCCTTATCCGAACGCTCACATCTACCGCGACTGGGTGATTCAGGCATTCAACGACGACGTGCCGTTCGATCAGTTTGTGAAGGCGCAGTTGGCGGGCGATTTAATGGCCGAGAAGCAGCGGCACAAGACGCTGCCGGGAACGGGATTCCTGGGTCTGGGTCCGTGGTATTACGACAACGGCGCGGTGGAAGTGACGCGGGCCGATGAGCGGCATGACCGGGTAGACGTGGTGACGCGCGGCTTCCTGGGGCTGACGGTGGGCTGCGCGCGGTGTCACGACCACAAGTACGATCCGGTGCCGATGACCGACTACTACTCGCTGGCGGGCGTGTTCATGAATACGAGCTATCACGAGTATCCGATGGTGCCGGTGGAGGTGCGGGAGAAGTTCAAGGCGATCGAGGAAGAGGTGGAGCAGAAGAACAAAGTGCTGCGGGAGATGCAGACGAACCTGAGCGATCAGTTGTCGCAATCGCTGGCCTTCCAGACGGCGAACTATTTGCAGGGTGTGTGGGAGCTGACGGGGCCGAAGAAGACAGACAAGTTGATGGTGGTGGAGAACCGGAAGCTGGATTACGAGTTGCTGGACCGCTGGGTCGCCTACATGGCCAAGGAAACGGATAAGTACGAGTACAAGAAGCCGTGGCAGGCGTTGATGAAGAACGCCAAGGCGACGCCGGCGCAGGTGAAGAAGGAAGCCGAAGCCTTCCAGGAGCAGGTGGTGAAAATCATGCTGGCCAAGAACGAACTGGCCGAGGAGAACGAGATCATCACGGCGAAGTCACTGGAAGGAACGAAGAAGAAGAAGCGGGCCAACAAGCCGAACGAGTTCATTACGAACGACGATTTCTGTCCGGGATGCGGGCTGCAGTTGAAGAACATGTCCGAAAGCGAGATGAGCTTCTGGACAGAGGTGTTCCAGCGGGAGTTGAGCGATTCCGACGATCCGAACGCGATGATGGGCGGCTTTGGCCGGATGGGCAAGCCGGGCGTGCTGATGTTCCGCGGCTGGAGTTTGGAGAGCCGTGTGGGCGGCGAGTCACAGGCGATGATGGCGAAGGTGAAAGAGGACATCGAGGCGGCGAAGAAGAAGCTGGAGCCGTATTATCCGTATTTGCATGGGGTGCGCGACGTGGAGAAGCCGGCCAATATTGCCGTGCACAAGCGCGGCGATCCGTTCAACCTGGGCGACGAGGTGCCGCGGCACTTCCTGACGGTGTTGTCGAAAGGCGAACCGAAGACCTTTTCGCAGGGCAGCGGGCGGATGGAGCTGGCCGAGGAGATTGCGAAGTCGCCGCTGGCGGCGCGTGTGTATGTGAACCGGCTGTGGAAGGGGCATTTCGGCACGGGGCTGGTGGACACGCCGAGCAACTTCGGGCTGACGGGGGAGAAGCCGGCGATACCGGAGTTGATGGAGTACCTGGCGAGCACTTTCGTGGCCAACGGCATGTCGACGAAGAAGCTGCACAAGGAGATCATGCTGAGCTCGATGTACCAGTTGAGCGCGGACCCGGACAAGCTGGCGATGGAAAAAGACCCGGCCAACCGCTGGCACTGGCGGGCGAACCGGAAGCGGTTGGACGCCGAGCAGATTCGCGATTCGATCCTGTTCGCGGCAGGGAATCTGGACGATTCCCTGGGTGGGCCTTCGGCCGAGCTGACGCCGTCGAACTACCGGCGCACGGTGTATGGGAAAGTGAGCCGCTACAAGCTGGACCAGTATCTGCAGCTTTGGGATTTCCCGAGCCCGAACATCAGTGCGGAGAAGCGTTTTGTGACGACGGTGCCGCTGCAGCGGCTGTTCCTGATGAACAGCGACTTTGTGCAGATCGAAGCCGAGGAGCTGGCCAAGCGTGTGGCGGGGGAGGCCCACAACCGGGCGCGCATCCGCAAGTTGTATCAGATTCTGTTTGGGCGGCTGCCGGCCGAGCAGGAACTCGTGGCCGGCATCGAGTATCTGAAGAGCGAGCCGTTGCTGGAGTATGAAGAGGGAAAGAAGCGCCAGAACGAGGCCAAGCCGGGCAAGGACGGGGGCAAGGAGAAGCCGGACGGGAGCTTACTGTCGGGTGATGCGAAGCCGGCCCCGGTGGACGCCAAGCCGGCCGTGGCGGAGGCCAAGGCGGGCGACGCAGAGAAGCCCGGTGAGGGCGGCGCGGGAGCGGGCGCGGACGCGGAGATGGAGCCCGCGGGCGCGGCGATGGGTATGGGCATGATGGGCGGTATGATGCCGGGCCGCGGGGGCGAGAAGAAGGCCGAGGAAGTGAAGTACGAGCCGTCGGCGTGGGGCCGCTATGCGAAGGTCCTGATCAGTTCCAGCGAGTTCATGTTTATCAACTAGGAAAGCCAGGAGAGCAGAGTGAACCCACATAAAGCGAGCAATCCTCAAACCCGCCGCGAGGCGCTCCTGCGCATTGGCAACGGCTTCGGCTTCATGGCGTTTGCGAGCCAGTTGAGCCAGACGGTGGCGCGCGCGAACACGATTGGCGCCTCAGAGAAGGCGATGGGCGTGGCGACGCTCGATCATCCGCAGCGGGTGAAGCGCGTCATTTTCCTGTTCATGAACGGCGGCTGTTCGCATGTGGACAGCTTCGATCCGAAGCCGATGTTGGATAAATATGACGGCCAGCCGATGCCGGGCGGGGAAGTGAAGACGGAGCGCAAGACGGGCGCGCTGATGAAGTCGCCGTTCACGTTCAAGAAGTACGGGAAGAGCGGGATTGAGTTGAGCGAACTGTGGCCGCATCTCGGAGGCGTGGCCGACGATATCTGTTTCATTCGCTCGGTGCACACGGAGATTCCGAACCATGAGCCGTCGTGCCTGATGATGAACACGGGGGCCAACCAGGCGGGGCGGCCGTCGCTGGGCGCGTGGATGACTTACGGCCTGGGGACGGAGAACAAGAACCTTCCGGGGTACGTGGTGTTGTGTCCGGATGTGCCGACGACGGTGGGACCGCCGCTGTGGTCGAACGGGTTTTTGCCGGCGATCAACCAGGGCACCTACATTTCCGATAAAGCGGAGAGCGGGGCCGACGGCGCAGGCATGATGGCGATGGACGAGAAGAAGGACGACAAGGACAAAAAGGTTGTCATCGAGAAGTCGTTCGATCCGAAGAAGCTGATCAGCTATGTGAGCAACCCGCGATTCTTCCTGCCGGAGCAGCGGCGGGAACTGGATTTGCTGGCGAAGCTGGAGAAGATGAATGGGACGACGGAGGACCCGCAGGTGGAGGCGGTGATCCAGTCGATGGAAGTCGCCTACCGCATGCAGACGGAAGCGCCGGAGGTGTTCGACATTCGCAAGGAGAGCGAGGCGACGCAGAAGTTGTATGGGCCCGGGTCGACGGCGCGGGGGTGTTTGATGGCGGTGCGTTTGGCGGAGAAGGGCGTGCGGATGACGCAGGTTTACTACGCCAAGGGCGACCCGTGGGATGCGCATGGCGACATTCTGGGGCACAAGGTGAACGCGAAGAATAGCGACCAGCCGTTTGCGGCGGTGGTGAAGGACTTGAAGTCGCGCGGGCTGTGGGACGACACGCTGGTGGTGTGCGGTTCGGAGTTCGGGCGGACGCCGGTAAGGGAAGTGGGCGGCGGCGGAGAGCGCATCCGGCGCGGGCGCGACCACAATCCGTTTGGGTTCACGATGTGGCTGGCGGGCGGGGCGATCAAGGGCGGCATGACGTATGGCGCGACGGACGATTTTGGGTTTAAGGCAGTGGAGAAGCCGGTGCACGTGCACGATATTCACGCGACGATTCTGCACCTGATGGGCATTGACCACCTGAAGCTGACGTATCGCTACTCAGGGCGCGACTTCCGGCTGACGGACGTGGCCGGGAATGTGCTGCACGAGATTTTGGCGTAGGGCGGGACGCGGGTGCGCGGGCGCGCCGATGGCACTGCGGCGGCGTTGCTACCATTGGTCTGATGATTGGCGACGAACTGTTCTCTCTTGATGGCGAAGTAGCGGTGGTGATTGGCGGCGGCGGTGTGCTGGCCGGGGCGATGGCGGAGGGCTTATCGGCCGCCGGAGCGAAGCTGGCGATTGCGGGCCGGACGCAGGAGCACGCCGATGAGCGCGCTCATTCGATCACGGCGGCGGGGCGCGAGGCGATCGGGCTGAAGTGCGATGTGACGAGCAAGGCGGATTTGCAGCGCGTGCTCGACGCAGTGATGGAGCGCTTCGGCAAGGTGGACATCCTGATCAACGCGGCCGGTGTGAATTCGGCGACGCCGTTTTTCGACATCACCGAAGAGGAGTGGCACCGCATTCTCGACATTGATTTGACGGGCGTGTTTCTGGCCTGCCAGGTGTTTGGCAAGGCGATGGTGGATGCGGGGCGGGGCGGTTCGATCATCAACATCTCGTCGGCATCGGCGGGTCCGCCGCTGTCGCGCGTGTTCACGTATGGCGTGGCCAAGGGCGGCGTGAATCAGATCACGCAGTTTCTGGCGCGCGAGCTGGCGCCGAACAACATTCGCGTGAATGCGATTCTGCCGGGGTTCTTTCCGGCCGAACAGAACCGCAAGGTGTTGACGCCGGACCGCATTGCGAGCATCCTGGCGCATACGCCGATGAAGCGGTTTGGCGAGGCGGAGGAATTGGTGGGGGCGACGTTGTTCCTGGCGTCGAAGAAGGCCTCGTCGTTTGTGACGGGGACTGTGTTGCGCGTCGATGGCGGATTCCTCTCGATGACGATTTAGCGGGGCCGCGGTTCCGGGCGCGTTTCCACCGCGGGCTTCGGGCGCGGCGTTTCCACCGCGAGGGGCAAAATCGCTGTATTCTCTCTTTAATGCTCCCCGTGTTGTTGCTGCTGGCGGCGGTGTCGCTGCCGGCGGCTGAAGGCAATCTGATTGACCGCCACATCTTCGCGAAAGCGGAGCGGGATGGCGTGCCGGTGGCCGGGCCTGCCACTGACGCCGAGTTTCTGCGGCGGGTGCATCTCGACCTGACGGGGCGACTGCCCGATGCGGCCGAGGCGCGCCGGTTCGCCAACGACAACGATCCGGGCAAGCGCGAGAAGGCGATCGACAAACTGTTCCCGCCGCTGCCAGTGAGCGGGATGCGGTCAGTTGACCAAGCGCCGTTTCTGGACCGCTGGACCTACTTCTTGAGCGACCTGTTCCGCAACGGGCAGTTGCTGCAAGAGGGCATCAACACGTTCTATGACTACATCTACAAGTCGCTCACGCTGAATGTTCCGTATGACGAGTTCGTGCGCGACATGGTGACGGCCTCGACGGTGTCGACGTGGACCGATGGGGCGGCCAACTTCGTGGCGCGGAGCCATGTGTTCGAAGGCGACGGCTACCAGATGAACCACGAGGACACGGCCGATGAGATCGCCATCAACACGACGAAGCTGTTTCTCGGCGTGAACCTGGAGTGCATCAGTTGCCACGATGGGCGCAACCACTTGGAGAAGGTGAACCTGTGGCTGACGGCGCGGAAACGGGCCGAGATGTGGCGGCAGGCGAGCTTTTTTGGCAAGACGTTTGTCGACCCGAGCTATGGCCGGTTCCCGCATTTTCAGGTGAAGGACACGCGGAAGGGGTATGACCTGACGACGCGCAGCAGTTTGCGTCCGCCGCGCAATCCGAAGATGGATGTGACGCCCACGTTTTTGCTTACGGGCGAGCGGCCGCGGGACGGGGAGAACTGGCGGCAGGCGTATGCGCGGATGCTGACGGAGCATCCGCAGTTTGCGCGGGCGGCGGTGAATTTGGTGTGGGCGGAGTTGATGGGGCGGGGGATTGTGGACGGGCCGTTTGAGTTTGACCTGGCGCGGCAGGATCCGAAGAATCCGCCTCCGGCGCCGTGGACCGTGCAGCCCTCGCATCCGGAACTGCTGGAAGAGCTGGCGGCGGACTTTCGCGAGCACAAACATGATCTGCGGCGGTTGATGAAGCTGATTGTCAGCTCGCGTGCGTACCAGTTGTCGGGGCGGGCGCCGAAGGGTTGGAAGGCGACGTATGACTCGTATTTCACGCGGCGCGTTGTGCGCCGGATGTCGGCTGAGCAGGCGTGGGACGCGGTGGCGCAGACGGTGGGGGCGCCGCAGTCGTTCAAAGTGAGTTACGCCGATAAGAAGGCCGCCAGCATCGCGCAGACGCGTTCGCCGCAGGACATCGATAAGACAGATAAGCCTCTGTTTCAGGTGTTGCAGTCGTTCGGGCAGTGCGACCGGTATGCGATTGAGGCGTCGCGCAAGCCGACGATGGTGCAGGCGGCGATTCTGATGAACGACCAGGTGGTGCGCGAGCGGTTGAAGGTGAACAAGGGCAACCGGCTGGAGGCGCTGCTGCGGGGCGAGCCGGCGAAGGCGAACGGGGAGATTGTGGAGGAGCTGTACCTGGCGGCGCTGTCGCGGCTGCCGAGCGCGGAGGAGAAGAAGGCCGGGGTGGAACTGCTCGGCGAATACCGCGAGGCGGGCGCGGAGGACCTGGTGTGGGTCCTGGTGAACCGGCTGGATTTTCTCTTTTATTGAGGACGGATGAACCGCATGGATTCGATGCCACGCTTGACGCGCCGCGAACTGATCCGCTTGGGCGGAGGGCTGCGGATTGCCGGATACGGGCTGGCGCCGTTGGTGATGCCGCGCAACGTGAGGGCGCAGGGCCGGGTGACGCCGCGCGGTTCGGCCAAGGCGGTGATCTTTCTCAATCTGCAGGGCGGGCCTTCGCAGATGGACATGTTCGATGTGAAGGCGGGCAAGTGGGCGCCGGAGAACCGCGATGTGCGGAAGACGCCGTTTGGGTATGAGTTCCCGTACGGGCTGCTGCCGAAGGTGGCCGGGCAGTTGGGCGAGATGGCGGTGGTGCGGTCGGCGCAGGCCTGGGAGACGGTGCACTCGCGGGGGCAGTATTACCTGCAGACGGGGCATGCGGTGAGCGCGGCGCGGGTGCAGGAGTCGCCATCGATGGGGGCGGTGGTCGCGTATGAGTTTCTGAGCCGGCGGCGGGCGACGGATTTTCTGCCGCCGTTTGTGTCGATGAACTATGAGCCGAGCACGATGTATGGGCCGCTGCAAGGGGAGGGCTGCCTGGCGTCGGACTGTTCGCCGCTGGTGCTGGACTTGAAGAACCGCAATCTGCCGTTCGTGGTCGCGGAAAAGGACAAGGCGCGCTTTGCGCGGCGCTGGGAGTTGCTGAACCGGATGGACACGTCGCGGCACGCGCTTGACGACGCTTCGCCGGTGGGGATGCGGCAGTTTGAAAGCTTCGGGCGCGCCGTGCACAAGATGATGATGAACCCAGCGATCTCGTCGGTATTAGAGTTGAAGGACGAAGAGCGAAAGACGTATGGCGGGACGGCGTTTGGGGATGCCTGTCTGATTGCGCGCAACATGGTGGCGGCCGATGCGGGAGCGCGATTCCTGCTGGTGACGCAGCCGGGGTGGGATCATCACGGGACGATCTACGGCAAGAACGGCCAGGGCGGGTTGTACAAGACGTGCGCCGATCTGGACCCGGCGTTCGCGGCGCTGGTGGCGGACTTGAAGCGGATGAAGCTGCTCGATTCGACGCTGGTGGTGTGCATGGGCGAGTTTGGGCGCACGCCGGGTGAACTCACTCCGCTGGCCGGGCGCGAACATTATGCCGATACGATGTTTGCCGTGTTTGCCGGGGCGGGGGTGAAGGGCGGGCGGGTGTATGGGGCGACCGACGCCGAGGCGGCGCACATTACCGACTTCGGCTGGTCGGCCAACCGGCCGGTGTATACCGAGGATGTCTGCGCGACCATTTACAGCGCACTGGGCATTGATTGGACGAAGCGGATCACGAACACGCCTTCGGGGCGCGACTTTCAGTATGTGGATCCGGCGGCGGGGACGAAGATCATTCAGTTCCGCGAGATGGCGGAGCTGTTCACTTAGCTCCGGTCCATTGCGCGGCGGCGGTGGTGATGGCGCCGGAGGCGAGGATGCGAACCTCGGCTTCGGCGCGATGGGCGCCGGGTTGGTCGGGCGCGTTGTGGACATAGTAGCGATCGTTGCGGGTCTCGACGAGTTGGGGCGCGACCTCTTTGCCATCGACGCGCAGGCGCACGAGTTCGGTGCGCGGTTCGCGCGGCAGGCCCTGACCGGTGTTTTCCTGCCACAGGCGGAGGCGCAGGGCGATGCCTTCGGTGGGGACGCCGGTTTCAAAGCGCATGCCGGGGCGGAGCAGGGCCAGCGATGCGGCGGGACGGCGGGCCTGCGCGCCCGAGTCGTCCCACCAACGCCAGCGGGCTTCGCGCTGGCGCGCGAAATCGCGCAGTTGGGGTGAGCCTCCGGCGTAGTGGGTTTTCCAATTGGTGATGGCGTCGTGGCGGACGGCCATGACGAGGTTACGGTCGAGCGCTTCGAGCCATGACTGCCAGGAGGCGTCCTTGGCGGCGAAGAGGGTGGTGAAGCCACCGAGTTGATTGCCCCACCACCAACTCTCTTGGCCGTGGGCGTCCTGCAGGCCGACGAAGGGGAGGCGGCCATACCAGCGATGAAGGTAGGGCTGGGAGTGGAGGAAGTTTTCGTTGCCGAAGTGGAAGGTGGCGATGGCGGAGTAAGAGCCGTGTTGTACTGCGTCGTCGAGGAGGGCGCGGGTGAGTTCCTCGTTTTCGAGGAACTGCCAGAGCATGCGGCCGCCGGCTTTGCGGAGCGGGGCGATGCGGGTGTCGCGGAACTCTTCCCAGCGGTAGGGGTGGTTCAGTTTGGGCATGGCGCCGGGCGGGGTGACAAAGCTAGGGCGGCCGTCGTCGCGGGGGCCGGGGGATGCGGATTGATTGGCGCTGGGATGGAAGGGGGCGACGAAATCGACGAGGTGGGAGTAGCAGCCGAGGCCGGAAACGGAGAAATAGGTCCCATACTCCTCATTACCGATGGCGAAGCGGACGGGGACGCGGGCGGTGTCGGCGACGGTTTGCGCTTCCTCGATCCAGCCGAGGGGGGGATTCTTGGCGGTCCAGAGATGGATGCCAAGGGATTGGGCGAGCAGGACGGCGTCGCGGGGGGAGCCATTGCCGGGGGCTTCCACCTGCATGGAGAAGAGGTCGTAGCCGGCGGGGATGGCGGTGCGTGGGGCGCGTGGGGCGGGGTGCGACGATGGTTTGGGGGGGTGGTTGAGCAGGCGGAGGGAGTCGAGAGCATAGTAGGTGGCGAGCGGATTGGGTTCACCGCCGGGGCGGTCCTGAAAGCCGCCTTCGGATGTGTAGAGGGATTCGATCCAGGAGGCGCAGCGGGCGGCTTGGGCGGGCTGTGCGCCGAGGCGTTGGAGGATGTGGAGGGCGCACCAGGTGTAGGCGAGGTCGTCGACAGCGCCGAGGGTGGCGTTGGGCGCATAGGTGAAGCCGCCGCTGGGAAGCTGGCAGGCGCGCACCCATTCACTTAGTTTGGGGGCGGGGGAGAGATCGAGGGCGAGGCATTCGGCGGCTTGCAGGCCCCAGAGGGTGTTCATGATGTGGCCGGGGCTGCCGTCGGAGGCCGGGGTGGCGTTGAAGGCGCCGTCGTTGCGGCGGCGGGCCTGGAAGTAGTCGCGCCAGGGGCCGTCGGCATCGGAGGGCGAGAGGCCGAGCAGACGGCGGATGCGCACGGCCATGGCCTGGTGTTGGAAGACGGGGTTGGCTCCGAATTCGTAACGCTTGGTGAACTCGGCGGGGCGGGTCCAGGTGGAGGCAAGGGGGCGGAAGCTGTCGATGGGGCGGCCGAGCCAGAGGAGGGTTTGGACCTGTTCGAAGTCGAGACGCCAGAGAGGGCGGTCTTTGCGGCGGAGTTCGGGGACGGGGTAGACGTCGCGGGCGAAGGCGGCGGTGCGATCGGCGTCCGGTGGTTCGAGGCCGAGGGCGTGATAGGAGCCGACGACGCCGAAGGTGGGCGTAATGTGGGCGACGATGTCGGACGTCCAGCCATAGCCGCCTTCGGGGCGGCGGTGGGATTCGAGATAGCGGGCGGTTTGCTTGCGGAACTCTTCGGGCCAGATGATGGCGGCGGATATGGCGGGTGCGCACAGCAGGGGCAGCCACGTGCGCCTGGTCATGGAATGGCCGTCGTTCATGGAGCCGATTCTAACAGCGGAGTTTTTCCTCGTGGGTGTGGAGGCGCATAATGAAGGCAGTTGACTGCTTCATTCAGTAGAGGTTCATGATGTATTCACATTCACTCCGCAAGGCCATACTTCTCGTCCTCACGCTGTGGGGATCGCTCTCATTTGCGCTTCACGCCCAGGTGACCGGCACCATTCTGGGGACGGTGTTGGACGAATCGGGCGCGGCCGTTCCCGCCGCCGCTGTCACCGTGAACAACACACTGACCGGCGAAATCAGGCGCGCTGCGTCTGACGCCGCGGGCGCCTACATCATCACGGCGCTGCCCGTGGGGCAATACCGGGTGGAGATCCGGCGCGACGGGTTCAAGGCGTTCATCGCCTCGGGCATTGGCCTGGAGGTGAACCAGAACATTCGCATCGACGCGCGGCTGGCGGTGGGAGCGGTGGTGGAATCGGTGGAGGTGACCGCCGACGCGGCACAGGTGGACACCTATCAGACGCAGTTGGGAGCGGTTGTCGATACGAAGCGCGTGAACGATTTGCCGCTCAACGGGCGCAACGTGTATGACCTGGCGATCACGCTGCCGGGCGTTTCGAACACGAACTTCAACACGGTGTCGAACTCGGGCGGCGCGTTTCTGAACGTGAACGGGAGCCGCACGCGGCAGAGCACGTTTATGCTTGACGGCGCGTTTAACAACGACCTGTGGCGGAACAGCGGCAACACGTCGCCGAATCCGGATGCGGTGCAGGAGTTCCGCCTGATTACGAGCAACTTCAACGCTGAGTTCGGGCGATCGCCGGGGGCTGTGTTTAATGTGGTGCTGAAGTCGGGGAGCAATGAGCTTCACGGCAGCGCGTTTGAGTTCCTGCGCAACGACAAGCTGAACGCGCGGCCGTTCTTCCAACCGAGTGTGCCGATGCTGCGGCAGAATCAGTACGGCGTTGCGGTGGGCGGGCCCATCTTCAAGAACAAGACCTTCTTTTTCGGATCGTTCCAGGGATTGAAGATCCGCAGCCTGGCCTTCATCAACAACGTGGCCACGCCGACAGCGGCCGAGCGGGCGGGTGATTTCTCAGCGGCGGTGACGGCGCAGAGGCCGCTCGACCCGACAACGAACGCGCTGTTTCCCGGCGCGCAGATTCCGGTGAGCCGGTTTGATCCGGTGGCCAAGACGATCATGGATCGCTACGTGCCGCTGCCGAACACGGCGGACAACCGGCTGCAGTCGACCGGTTCAAGCCGCGACGGCGAGAACCAGTATCTGATCAAGCTCGACCACATGTTGAATTCGAACCAGAAGGTGTATGGGAGCCTGTTCTGGATCGACGGCGACAGCTATCAGCCGTTCCCTTCGAGCACGCAGGTGCCGAACTACGCCAACAACACGACGCAGTACCGGCAGCGGAACATTGTGATGAGCCACGACTGGATTGTGAGCCCGACGACGCTAAACCAGGCGCAATTCACCTGGAGCAATCGGGACACGCCGATTGTGGATGAGTTCACGCACAGCTGGAGCGACTACGGCAGCAAGGTGACGCTGGGTGCGCTGCCTGCGCGGCCGCCGCAGATTTTCGTCAACGGGCGGTGGCAGATGGGTACGTTCGGAGGCAACGGGCAATTGCAGCAATCGTTCAGCGCCTCAGACACGCTGACGGCAACGCGGGGCAAGCACACGCTCAAGGCTGGCGTGTGGATGTTGCATGGCAAGTTCGATGAGGTGGGCAACTGGTTGGGCGCGGGACAGGTGCGGTTCACGGGCAACTTCACGCGGAACACGCTGTCCGATTTTCTATTGGGACGTGCGGCCAGTTTCCGGCAGAACAACGGGCTGGCGCGGATCTTCCGTTCGACCGCCGTGCATGGGTTTGTGCAGGATGACTGGCGGCTTTCGCCGCGGCTGACGCTGAACCTGGGGCTGCGCTACGAGCTGAACATGCCGCTGGTGAGCACGACCGATGAGCTGGCCACGTTCCGCTTCAACCAACAGTCGACGACGATTCCGAAAGCGCCGCTGGGGCAGCTTTTTTATGGCGACGAGGGGATTCCGCGCGGTATGGCGAAGACGGACCGGGACAACTTCGCGCCTCGCATTGGATTGGCCTATGATCCGACGGGGAAGGGGCGGACGGCGATCCGGGCGGGCTTTGGGGCGTTCTATGCGATCTCGTTCGCCAACGTGACATCGAATCTGCAGGGCCAGCCGTTCCTGGTGGACGTGACGGCGTTTGGAACGCCGAATCTGGTGGAGCCGTGGTCGGGCGTGCCGGGTGGCAGTCCGTTCCCGTACACGCTGGACAGGGCAAACCCCAGTTTTTCGTTGCCGATCACGACCAATTACTACGACGAGGACGCGACGACGCCGTATGTGTTTCATTACAGCCTGACGGTGGAGCAGCAGGTGACCTCGACGTTGACTGTGCAGGGGGCCTATGTGGGCAACTCGTCGCGGAAGATGTTCTTCCAGCGCGATGCGAATGCGCCGATTTTCCGTGCGGGCAGTTCGACGGCGGGCAACGTGAACGCGCGGCGGCCCTATCTGGCGGGGACCTTCGCGCAGATTGCGCACACGAACACGGGATCGAACGCGCACTATGATTCGCTCCAGGTTTCGTTCCGCCAGCGCATGGCACGCGGGTTCACGATCAACGGCAGCTACACGTTTTCGAAGTCGATCGATGAGATTTCGGACGACATCTTCAGCGCGACGTCGGTGGGGATTGTCGATTCGAACAACCGGCGCCTGGACCGCGGAGCGTCGGGCTTCAATGCGCCGCACGTGTTCGTGGTGAGCTATTTGTGGGATCTGCCGCGGACGCAGCGCTACGGCTGGGCGGGCAAGCATGTTGTGAATGGCTGGCAGTTGAGCGGCATCACGCGGTTCGACAGCGGCAACCCGTTCACGGTGACCGCCGGGACGGATACGAACCTGGATGGCAATGCCAATGACCGGGCGGACCTGGTGGGGAACCCTGTGATCAGCGGCGAACGCACGCGCGATGAGTGGCTGCGGCAGTACTTCAACACAGCCGCCTTTGCGCGGCCGGCCGACGGCACGCCGGGCACGGCGGGGCGCAGCATTCTCTACGGGCCGGGCGCGGCGACGTGGAATCTGTCGGCGTTCAAGAACTTTGAGCTGTATGAGAAGCATCGCTTGCAGTTCCGCTCGGAGTTCTTCGGCGCGTTTAACCATCCCAACTTCGGCAACCCCAATACGGCGCTGAACAATGCCAACTTCGGGCGCATCCTGGGCGCGGGCGGCGCGCGTGTGGTGCAGTTTGCGCTGAAGTACCTGTTCTAGATCGCGGCGTGGGGCGAGGCTCACCTGCCTCCGCGCGGCGCGGCGGGCAGTGCGCCCTTTGCGAAGGCCGCGATTTCGTTCGCGGTGAGTGCGCGTGCGAAGAGTGTGGCCTCGTCGAGTTTGCCTTGGAGCAGGGAGCGGCGTGCGGGGTCGCCGCCAAGGATGAGGGTGGTGGCCGGTGTGGTTGACGCGGCGGTGGTGGCGGCTTGGCGTCCGTTCACAAAGAGCGTGGCCAATGGGCCGTTGCGCACGAGGGCGAGTTGCTGCCACTGTTGAGGCGGAAGCTGCGCGGTGGCGGGTTGACCATTGAGAGTGAGCGTGCCATCGGGGCGCAGGGCGACTGTGTCGCCGCCGAGGGTGAGCAGAGTGGGCGTTGCGCCTTGCACTCCATTCCACACCGAGAGCAGGACGCTGTAGTTAGGGCCGAGGGGCGGTAGTTGCGCGGTGATGGCGCCGCCGGCCAGATGCGGGGCGCGGTTGGTGGCGGCGGGTGTGAGGGCAGGGGACTGCGGGCCATCGAGATAAAGGGCCACGCCGTCTTCGAATGTTGCCGCGAGGCGCCGGGCGTGATCATACGCTACTGGGCCCGACATCTCACTGAAGCGCCAGTGGGCCAGCGGGCGGGCGGCGAGGATGGATTGAATGTAGGGACCATCGGGTTCACGGGGCGTGCGGCGCGGTTTGCCGGCGAGCGATTCGGCCATGGTGAGCAGCGCTTCGACGATGCGCGGCTCGGCTTGCACTTCCAGCCCGGCGGAGCGCGCGGCCCAGGTGGTGTAGCCGCCGAGGACATGCTGCTCGGGCGGTGGGATGTAGCCATCGGCTCCGTTGGCGAGTTCGATGTTCATGGTGGCGGCGAAGGGGGTTTGGGCTTTGAGCTTGAGTCCCGTGAGTGCGTAGACCTCGTTGGGGAGGGCGTGAATCGCCAGGTCGCCGATGCGGAGGGTTTGGAGCTTCAGCTCGCGCTCGGGTTCCTGGTGGAGGAAGAGTTGCTCGCGGGCGTAGATTTCGGGTTGCGTCTTGGGCTTGCGGCCTTCGAACTCGCGGACCTTGGCGCGGGCCCAGGCGAGCCGCTGTTCGTCTGGCTCGCGGCGGCGCAAGGTGAGCAAGGTTTCGTTCATGCCGAGCGTGAGGACGGGGCGGTGGACGATGCGGCGGTAGGCGCGGAGGGCGGCATCGGTGAACGCCTCGGTGTAGCTGTCGAGCGTGGCATCGCTCTTGGGGCGCGAGTAGTCCATCCACATCTGGTCGCCGCTGGTGCCTTGGGAGAGGATGGGGACGAAGTCAGAAGCGGCGCCGATGCGGGCGGCCATCCTGGAGGTGAAGAGGCCGAAGTAGTCGGCCGAGAGCGGAGTGTCGTTGAAGTAGTGTTGCGAGAAGTTGGCGAGCACGGCGAGGGGCTTGCCGGAGGTGGTTTGCACGCTGAACAGGGTGAGGGCGGGATCAGAGGGGCCGGAGGGGGCGATGGCGTCGGGGTTCTGATAGCCGGGGTGCATGTTGGCGCGAACGGTGCGGTTGCCGAAGGGATCGAGGAGCATCTTGTCGGCGCGGTAGATGAAGCGGCGGGTGTGTGTGAGCGTGGGGGCGTCTTCGATGGCCCAACCGGCTTGGGCGGGGCCGAGGCGCGAGGCGGCTTGGGCGACGGACTCGGCGATTTTGCCGGGCAGCCAATCGGCGTAGTCCTGCTGCGCGTCGGAGCCGAGGCAGGCCATGGCGGCGGGGGCCATATGGGTGTGGGTGGCCGAGATGAGCATGCGGTGGGCGGGAATGCCGGTGCGCTGGGCGGCGAGGGCTTTGGCGCGGTCGAGCAATTCGCGGGGCATCATGCAACTGTCGACGACGGTGATAGAGAGGCGGGTGGCGCCGTCGTCAAGCACGAGCGAGCGGGCGTAGAGGCGGCTGGTGACGCGATCGACGAGGCGCTCAGTCATGAAGCAGTTGACGATGACGGGCAGTTTTTCCGGCGTGACATCGGTGATGGCGGCGCCGGCTCGCAGGGCGGCGGTGGCCTGCAGGGACGCGAGCAGCAGGCCCAGGGCGAGGGGAAGCATCCCTATACTGTACGTGGAACCAGCGCGGAAACGACTCTCCGCCGGCTGGGGGGCGCGATCGTCCTAGGCAAACTCGGGCAATCGCACCAACGCCCCGCCCTGCATCGCCGACTCATGCGCGCAGATGCCGGCGCAGGTCCAGTTCACTGACTGGTAGACGTCGGGGAACGACGGACGGCCTTGTGTGATGCTCGACAGAAACTCGTGCACCAGGTGAGGGTGCGATCCGCCATGTCCGCCGCCTTGAATGAATGACAGGTGGGCGTGCTCATCGTCGTAGACGCCCTTGGTGGTGAAGCGCCGGATGGGTTCGGGCAGGAGCCTGGCATAGTCGGGCACGGCGACTCGCTCCGGCCGCTCGCCCCAATGCACCACGGGATCCTCGCCCTCAATGCGCGCCCACTCAAAGGCCGCCTTGTCGCCGTAGACGTCGAAGCTCTCCACATACTGCCGCGCCGTTTCAAACAGCGACCGCGTCACCTCAAAGGCCAGCGGCTGATCGCGGACGTGGAAGAGCGCGCTTTCGACGGCAAACGGCGAACCGTATTTGGCGGCGAGAGGAGCGGCGATGCTTCCTGAACCAAAGCACGACACGCTGCCGGCCTGCCCGCGCACCAGCGCCAGGCAGGGGCTCACGGCGTGGGTCGCGTAGTGCATCGGCGGGAGGCCCTCCCAGTATCCCGGCCAGCCGGCCATCTCCTGCTGGTGGCAGCCCCGGAGGAACTGGATGCGCCCCAGTTGCCCGGTCTGCTCCATCTCGCGGACGAAGAGGAACTCCCGCGTGTAGATGGCGGTCTCCATCATCATGTAGTTTCTGCCCGACTCCTGTGCGGCGGCGACGATGGCGGCGCAGTCCTCGACGCTGGTCGCGGCGGGCACGGTGCAGGCCACATGTTTGCCCGCCTTGAGCGCGGCAATGCTCTGCGGGGCGTGCAGGTGGATGGGCGAATTGATGTGCACGGCATCGAGCTTGGGGTCGGCGATGAGTTCGTCGAAGCTGGTGTAGCGCCTGGTCACGCCAAACTGATTGCCTACCTCCTCCAGCTTGTCCGGCGTGCGCTGGCAGATGGCGTACATCTCAGCGTCGGGGTGAGCCTGATAGATGGGGATGAATTCTTTTCCGAATCCTAGTCCGACAATTCCGACATGAATTTTCTTGGTCATGGCTGTTAGTTCCCGAACTCCTATTGCGTCACCGCCTGGCGGACCTTCCTCCATCCTTTGCCCTGGTCGAGCAGGGCAGAGAGACGGCTGACCTCGCCCGCGTGGGCTCTCTCCGCGGCCAGGTTGCGCGTGGCCAACGGACCATTCGAATGATCGTATAGCTCGCGCTCCTTCACGCTGCTCCGTGCGCGGTCGAGCCACTCCGTGTAACGCCAGCGCCCGCTGCGCAGCGTGTATCCCATCACGGCGCCGCGCGGATACTGCGAAAACGCCGCTTCTTTCCAGCGCCGCCCCGGCTTGTCGAGCAGGGGGACCATGGACAGGCCCTCGCAATGCGGCGGCGCCTGGAAGCCGCACAACTCGGCAAGCGTCGGATAGATGTCGACAAACTCCACCAGCGCAGGCGTGGACCTCCCTCCCAGTTTCCGGCCGGGCGCTCTCAACAACAGCGGAGCATGCGTGTCGATTTCGAAGTTGGTGTGCTTACACCAGGCGCCGTAATCGTTGAGCTTCCAGCCGTGGTCGCCCCACAAGACGACGATGGTGTTCCCGGCCAGCCCGAGCGATTCCAACTCCGCCAGCACGCGCCCCACCTGGGCGTCCATGAACGAGACACAGGCCGCGTAGCCGTGCATCAACTGGCGCGCCAGCTCTGGGGAAACGGGCCCCGTGGCGGGCATCCCGGCAAAGCTCCGCAACTCGCCCCAATCCGAACGCGCCACCTCGGGAGAGCCGGCGGGCCAGTCCGGCTGCGTCACGGCGGGGAACTGCCCGGGGTCGTAGAGGTCCCAATACTTCTTCGGCGCATTGAACGGCAGATGAGGCTTGTAGAAGCCGGTGGCGAGGAAGAATGGCCGGTCTTTCAACCGCCGCAATTCACTGATGGCGCGGGTGGCCGTCTTGCCGTCGGGATAGTCGTCATCGGCAACATCGGGGCGTTCGAAGGCGGGTCCCATGCCGGCGCGCATTCCGGCGGAAAGCCGTGCGTCGCGCTCCTCCATGGCCCGCAGCGAGGCCGGGTCGAGGTAGGCCGCCTTGCCGGTCCAGTTGCCGGGCGGCACCCAAGGCTTCACGGACCATCCTTCGGGGTCGTCCTGCGTGTGATGGTAGATCTTGCCCAGGGCCACCGTCTCATAGCCGTTTTGCCGGAAGAACTGCGGCAGCGTGAGCACATCAGGCAAGTTCTTGCGCAGCGGGGTCTGCAGGTCGTAGATGCGCGTCGTGTCGGGACGCGTGCCGCTCAACAAGGAGGCTCGCGAGGGGGCGCACACGGCTTGCTGGCAGTAAGCGTGGTCAAAGCGCATCCCAGAGGCTGCCAACCGGTCGAGGTTCGGTGATCGGATACCGGGGTTCCCATAGCAGCCAAGACTGGGCCGCAGATCATCGACGGCGATCATCAGCACGTTGGGTCGCCGCGCTTGCGCCCCCTGCGCCAGGGCGCCGCCACCCCATGCCAGCCATTCTCGTCTTGTCATTGCCCTCGTCCTCGGCAGCAGGTGTGCCGCGTGGTTCCAGAGCTTTCAGAGTACATCCAGCGAATCAGAGGCTGGTGCAAGTCCGCAGCGGCGAGCAGAGGGTCAGGCGTGGTCCACGGTGGCCGGAAGGAGTCCGCCTTCGCCTTCGACAATGTAGGAGCAGAGCCGGAAGGCATCACAGTCCACCCCGCGAAGGTGCGCCAAGCGCTCGGCGGCCAATTGAGCAGGGATGCCATCGATCAGGAACTGCCATTGCGGCGGAACGGGCGGCAGGGAGAGAACAAGGTCCGCCGCGCCGGCTTCGAGGCGTTGTCCGACGAGCATGACCTTGGCTCCCAACTGGACGAGATCATGCGCCAGGGCCAGATCCTGCTCCCGCATCGCGCCGCCATCGATCCACAGGCCGATGCGCAGGCCCGGCGTGATCATCTCTTGCGGGCCGTGGCGGAAGGCTCCCGTGCCCATCGCCGCGGCGGGCGACTTGGCGGCCTCCTCCCACAGCAGCTTAGCCTCGTAGCAACTGGAGAGGCTGGCGCCTCGGGCGAGAAAATAATAAGTGGCCTCCGGCGCCAGCCAGTCACTTTCCTCGATTGCGCTTTGCCAGGCGGCGAGGCTCTCTTCGGTTGCGATGAGGGCTTCCGTTAGTGCGTGCGCATCGGTGGCCGTGATGCGGTTGACCGAAAGAAGAGCCAGCAGTGCGCCGATCATGGCCGGCGCGGTATACATCGTGACCGATACCTGGTGATCGAATGCCGCATTCATCAGCAGCGTGATGCCGGACTCACGGGCGAGCGGGCTGTCCGGTGTGTTGGTCAAGCCGATGACGACCGCGCCTGTCTGGCGGGCCTTGGAGAGCATCTGCACGATCTCGATGCTCCTTCCGCTGCGGGAGATCGTGAGGATCACCGACTTCGGCGGCAGTTGGACAAAGTGGACGAATTCGGCGGCGTCCACCAGATGGGCCGGGCAGCGATGGGCATGGAACATGTGCTGCACCGCGACGCCGGCATTCCAACTGCTGCCGATGGCGGCAATGTAGACATGATCCGCCTCGCGCACGGCGGCCGCGGCCCGTTGCAACTCCAGCCAGCCGGGCCCCATGGTGTGCGTGAGTGACTTCCGCAACTCAGCGGGTTGGTGCAGAATGTCCTGCAAAAAGTGAGTCATTTCGATTGGCCTGCCTCTCGTGGAGTCATGCTCCCGGCTGTTTGGCTGAGGCGAACAGGTTGCGCATGAAGACAAGATTGCGGTGGAGGTCCTGGCTTCGCGTTTGGGGCGGGAATGTCATCTCCAAATTGGCCCAACCGCTGAAGCCGATGCCGGTCAGCGCTTGCACGATCGCGACGAAGTCCATTTTGCCTTCTCCGAAGTGAAGGGTGATCGGGTTCTCCTTCAAATGAACCTGGCAGATCCGCTCCGCGCCCAGCCAGCGGATCTCCTTCGCCGGATCGCGTCCGCGGCGCGTGGAGTTGCCCACATCGTAATAGACGCGCACCCATTTCGAGCCGACCTCATCGAGCAGGCGTGCGTTGTCCTCCGCTGAGAGCCAGTTCTCCAGGCCTAATGTGACTTCAGCGGCTGCGGCGGCCGGGGCCAGCTCTTTCAGGAAGCCGGCGACCTCGTGGAGTTCGGGCCCGGTTTCCGCGGAACAATCCCTGCCGAAGAAGGGAACGAGCATGACGCGGGCGCCGAGGCGCCGTGTGATCCTCACTCCGTCGCGGACCCATTGCAGGGCTTGGCCACCCTTCTTGAGGCACTCACGGTTCAGAATGTCGATGCAAGTTCCGGCGACCGCGATGCGCTTCTCCGCGGTGAGCCGCAGGTAGTCATCGAGCAGTGGGGGATCGTCGAGCGCCAGTTTGCCGTTCACCGGCGTTAGGCCCAGGCTGACTTCGACGCCAGCGAAACCGGCGGCCGCGGCGAACTCGACGGCCTCGAGTTTGGCCCCCAGGCCGATGTTCCAGTCGGTGACACCGAATTGAACTTTCGCCGGCGATTGCGCAAACAGGGTGCCGAGCGATGCGGCGGCAAATCCTCTCCGTGTAGGGAACATGGCGCTAGGACCTCACAGGCGCACGTTGGCGTCAAGCGTTTCGTTGATCTTCAACATCTCATCCCAGGTGAGGATGGCCTCCCGTTCGGCGGCCATGCGTCCGAGGATCGCTGTGAAAGTGCTTTCCGCACTGACCGCGGAGTTGTCCACCGTCTTGCCGCTCTTCACGGCTTCGACGAAGAGCTTGACGTTTTCGGCGGTGAAGCGCATCGTCTCGTCCTTCTCCACGCCCTGCCAGGGCTTCTCTCCGAGGATGGAGAGCGAGCCGCCGTAGTTGGCATAGGCGGTGCCCTTGCTGCCGCAGAGTTGCGTGAAGATGCGGTTGCCGCCGCGGAGGAACTGCATGGCGGTGAAGTCGAGCTTGATGCCGCCGGGATACCAGTAGGTGAGCACGTAGTGATCCCAGCAATTGCC
>JAFLBB010000322.1 GCA_017304135.1 Acidobacteriota bacterium
CAGGGTCTGGCGCTGGTCATCGGTCAATTCAACTGCAGGGGCCACACGCATCGGAAATCGTCTCCTCCATCATAGAGACGGTTCCCGAATGCAATATGTTACTATTTATGACGCCCTACACTAGTTCCGCCGCCGATGAGTTCGTCGCCATGTGGATCGACAGCGAAGACCCCCTCTCCCACGACGATGCCGCCTGGCAGCACTTGGCTCAGCGTGACGGCTGGCAGCGGCCCAATGGCGCGGCGGACGAGCAAGTGCTCTTCATGACCACCTGCATGGAGACTATGGTGGTGGTCGACCGCGCCGCTATGCGCGAGCACTACGGCGCGAATCTGCAGGAGAACGCGCTTCCGAGCCTGCATCAGATCGAAGCCCGCAACCGGCATGAGGTGCAGGACGCGCTCGCCCACGCCACGCGCAACTGCAAGAACCAATACCGCAAGGGCAGGCGTTCGTTCGAGGCGCTCAGCAAGCTCAACGCAAACACGCTGAAGCAGCACCTGCCCAGCTTCGATCGAGCCGTTCGCATCCTCGACGAGAAACTCTAGCTGCGCGCGTCCCACCACGGATGCAGCGGCTCATCCTGCTGCCGCGGCTCGGTGCGTGAGGCGTCCAGTTGCTGCTCCATGCGCTTGGTAACGTCCGGCATTTTGGCGGCGAGGTCGTTCTTTTCCAAGCGGTCGGCGGCGAGGTCGTAGACCTCCACGGCGGCGTCGGGTTTGGGGCGGAGGATCTTCATCGTGCCGCGGCGCATGGCGGCCATGGGCTTTTCTTTGCGGAACGATTTCGTCGCCGCGTCGTAGCGCGGCAGTTCCCAATAGAGTGACTCATGGGGCTTCTGCTGTTTGCCGAGCAGGGTGGGCAACACGGAGACGCCGTCGAGGCCCGCTGGGGCTTTGGCTTCCGCCGCTTCGGCGGCGGTGGGCAGGAAGTCAGCAAAGTGCCAGACGTAGTTGTTCGTCTTGCCGGCGGCGATCTTGCCCGGCCAGCGGGTGATCATCGGCACGCGGAGGCCGCCTTCATACATGGTTGTCTTCTGGCCGCGCAGGCCGGAGGTGTTGTTGAAGTAGTCGTTGTGGAAGTTGCCCATGATGCCGCCGTTGTCGCTGGTGAAGAAGATGAGCGTGTCCTCTTCGAGCTTGAGTTCGCGCAGCAGCGAAAGCAGCGCACCGGTGTAGTTGTCGATGCGCGACACCATGCCGGCGTAAGCCGGGCCGAGCTCGCTTTGGTTCTTCAGGCGGCCCTGTTTGTTCACATAGGGCTCGCCGTTGGGCACGCGGCCGCGATAGGCAGAGAGCGAATCCTCGGGCACATGGGGCTCAAAGTGGGGCACGGTCCAGGAGAGGTAAAGGTAGAACGGATTGCTCTTGTTGCGGCGCACGAAGTCGAGGGCGCGCTGGTTCATCACGTCGTTGGCGAAGGTTTGGCGGCCGGGGGTGTCGTTGCCCTTGAGGTGGAGTTCCTTGTCGTTGTCATAGAGGAAGCGCGGGTATTGGAAGTGGGCGTGGGCCTGGTGGAGGAAGCCGACAAACTCATCGAAGCCGTGTTTCCAGGGCACTCCGGTGGTATTGATGTCGCCGAGTCCCCACTTGCCGAAGAGACCGGTGTTGTAGCCGGCGTCCTTCATCACGTTTGCGACGGTGCGTTCCTCGGGCAGAAGCGGCGCGCCGCCGACGTTGCAGCGGATGGGCGTGTGTCCGGTGTGGAGGCCGGTCATGAGGCAACTGCGCGAAGGGGCGCAGACGGTGCAGCCGGCGTAGGCGTCGGTGAAGCGTGTGCCTTGCGTGGCGAGCCTGTCGATGTTCGGCGTCTTAATGGACTTCTGTCCATAGCAGCCGAGGTCGCCATAGCCCATGTCGTCGGCCATCATCCAAATGATGTTAGGCTTCTTCGCGGCTCCGCGCAGCGGCAGGACGGAGGCGGCGGCGCCCGCGAGCAATTCCCGGCGAGTGATCGGATTCATGCAGGCAGTATATCGCCGCGCGGCGTGGAGGAACGGGCCCCGAAACGGGCCGTTGAGCGGGCGCGGCCCTTGGCGGCTTCGGCATCGCGGTTGCGCGGCGGCGCGGTGGTTTCGAGCTTTGCCAGCAGGCGTTGGGCGACGGCGGCGACTTCGTCCACCGCGGCGGCGAAGGCGGGCTCATTGGCCTTCGACGGCTTCTGAAACCCGCTGATCTTGCGCACAAACTGCAGCGCGGCGGCGCGGATTTCGGCTTCGGTGACGGGCGGGTGGAAATTGAAGAGCGGCCGGATGTTCCTGCACATCGCTTCATCATCGCAACTGGACCGGCGGCGGGTGGCACGGCCCGGGTCGCGGAGAGCCCGCGCATCCCACCGCCGGCGGCAAACCGCATATAATTCTCAACACCACAAAGGAGCCCCACCGGCCATGAAGAAAACCCTTGTCCTCGCCGCAACCTTCGCGTTGATTGCGGCCAACCTCACTGCGCAGGCGCCGACGAAGATGTTGAACACGGTGAAGCAGAAGATCGCCGAAGGCAAACAGGTCGTCGGCGGAACGGTATCGGTGCCTGATCCGGACACCTACTGCGCGATGGCGAACTCCGGTTTCGATTTTCTCTGGATCGAGATGCAGCACAGCCCGCTCAGCTACCAGGACGTGGCGCACATGATCATGACCTGCAAGGGCGCGCCGGGCATTCCGTTTGTCCGCGTGCCGGATGCCACTGAGGGCGACATTCAGAAGGCCACCGACATGGGCGCGCTGGGCATCATCCTGCCGATGGTGGAGAGCGTGGAGAAGGTGAAGAACGCGGTGAAGTTCGCCAACTATCCGCCGAAGGGCAAGCGCAGCCAGGGCGGCGGCTACTATGGGGCGCTCTATGGGCGCGACTACCGCGCCGTGGCCAACGACAACATCATGATCGTGGCGATGATCGAGTCGCCCGAGGGGGCGGCGATTGCCGATCAGATTGCGGCCATTCCCGAGGTCGACGTGGTGTTTGTGGCCTCCACTGACCTGTCGAGCTTTTCCGGGCTGAAGCAGGGCGACCCGAAGTATGAGGCCATTGTGGACAAGATCAAGGCGGCGACGCTGAAGCATGGCAAGGTGGTGGCGGGTCCGCTGGCCTGGAAGGGGACGCGGCAGGGCTACCGGTTCTTCCAGGGGCCGGGCGAGACGTCGCTGATCCGCTCCGGCGCCGAACTGGCGTTGAAGGGCGCCGTAGCCCCTGGTGAGAAGCGCGGCGTGGCGCCGACCGAAGGCGCCGAGAAGTAACGACTGCTGCCTGGGCGTGGGCGGGACGCGACACAGGCGGCCCGAAATGTTGTAATGGTAGAACAGCCATGAGGTTCCTCCCCCGTTTCGCCTGGGTGTTGTGCGCAATGTCCTGCACGGCGCTGGCCGCTGATAGCCTTCCGGCGCGCGCACGCAGCCGGGGCACGGAACTTCCGCCGGCGTCCAAGGGCGTCCCCACGGGCAAGACGATCCCGCTGCCTTCCTCGCTGGGGCTGCCGCCGGCGTCGTATCCGGGCAACAACCCGCCCACGGCGGAGACGGTGGCGCTGGGACGCAAGCTGTTCTTTGACCCCATCCTGTCACGCGATAACTCGATTTCGTGCTCGTCGTGCCATGATCCGGAGGCCGCCTTCAGCGACGCGCGCCGCTTTTCGCCCGGTGTGGGCGAGCAGTTGGGCAACCGGCAGGCGATGACGATTCTCAACGCGGTCTACCATCAGACGCAGTTCTGGG
>JAFLBB010000323.1 GCA_017304135.1 Acidobacteriota bacterium
GGTGCGGGTGCCGTTGTTATAGAATCGACGAACCCTGTATGAACGAAACCCACAAAGGCCGGCTGTTTGCGGCGAGCTGCGTTGCCATCGTGACCACGTCGATGGTGTTTTCCATTCGCGGCGACATCATGGACGCGCTGGCGGTGGACTTCCATTTGACGAAGGAGCAGGTGGGGCTGATTTTGAGTCCGGCGTTCTGGGGATTCACGCTGTCGATTCTGATTGGCGGGTCGCTGGTGGATTTCCTGGGGATGCGGCGGCTGTTGTTGCTGTCGTCGGCGGGGTATGTGGCGGCGGTGCTGGCGATCATCTTTTCGCCGCGGCCGGCGGCGCAGGTGACGTCGTTGTGGGACTCGCCGGAGTTGCTGGTGCTGCATGGGGCGATGTTGACGCTGGGGTTGTCGCAAGGGTTGGTGGAGGGCGTGGTGAATCCGCTGATTGCGACGCTGTATCCGCAGGAGAAGATCTCGAAGCTGAATATTTTGCATGCGTGGTGGCCGGCGGGGCTGATCATCGGCGGGCTGCTGAGCTATGGGATCACGAAGGTGATGGGGCTCGACGTGGCGGGCGTGGCAGGAGCGGCGGTGACGTTGGGCTGGCAGGTTAAGCTGTCGCTGATCCTGATTCCGGCGGTGGTGTTCTTTGTACTGAGCGTGCGGGAGAAGTTTCCGCAGACCGAGCGCGTGACGGCGGGCATATCGAACTCAGCGATGGTGAAGGAATGCTTTAAGCCGCTGTTTATTCTGTGGTGGGTGTGCATGTGGCTGACGGCGGCGACGGAGCTGGGTCCGGACCAGTGGGTGCCGTCGTTGATCACGAACCTGGCGGGGATGCAGGGGATTGTGATTCTGGTGTGGACGGCGGGGATCATGTTTGGGCTGC
This sequence comes from Acidobacteriota bacterium, assembly GCA_017304135.1. Taxonomy (GTDB): domain Bacteria; phylum Acidobacteriota; class Terriglobia; order Bryobacterales; family Bryobacteraceae; genus JAFLBB01. Next base: position 883 of record JAFLBB010000323.1, read on the forward strand.
GGTTCTTTGCGGGGCCGTTGTCGCATGCGATGTCGCCGGTGGGATTGCTGGCGGTGTCGTCGGTGTTGAGCGCGGTGGGATTGTACATGCTGGGCGGGGTGAGCTCGCCGATGTCGGCGGTGGCGGCGGCGACGGTGTTTGGCGTGGGCAAGACGTTTTTCTGGCCGACGATGCTGGCGTTTGCAAGCGAGCGGTTCCCGAAGAGCGGGCCGCTGGGGATGGCGGTGATCGGCGGGACGGGGATGCTGTCGGCGGCGTTCATTTTGCCGGTGATGGGCGGTTGGTATGACGCCTATGGGGCGGCGGCGACGTTCCGCTATGTGGGCGTGCTGCCGGTGATCCTGACGGTGGTGTTTGGCGGGTTATTCCTCTACTTCAAGATGCGAGGTGGGTATCGTGCGGTCCAACTGGAAACAGCGGCTGAAGGCGACTAAGAAGGCGATTGACCGGCGGGGGCTCCTGGCTGCGGCGGGGTTGACTGCGGCGTGTTCGTCGGGAACGAAGCCGGCGGCGGAAGAGGAGATGCCGAGCGAGTTGGGCTCAGCGGTGAGCGCGTATGGGGAGCGCTCGAAGTTTGAGACAACGAAGCGGCTGGTGCCGGATTTGAAGCGGCCGCAGATTGGGTCGACGACGACGCCGCTGGCCGATACCGAGGGCATGATCACGCCGGCGTCGCTGCATTTTGAGCGGCATCATGCGGGGGTGCCGGAGATCGATCCGGCCAAGCATACGCTGCTGGTGCACGGGCTGGTGGAGCGGCCGACGGTGTTCACGTTGGAGGATTTGAAGCGGCTGCCGTCGGTGTCGCGGATTCACTTTGTGGAGTGTTCGGGGAATTCGGGGCGGGAGTGGAAGTCGCCGGGGGCGGGGGATGTGCAGAAGGGCTTTGGGCTGGCCAGTTGCAGCGAGTGGACGGGTGTGCCGGTGAAGCTGTTGCTGGAAGAGGTGGGACGGAAGGCGGAGGGCAAGTGGGTGTTGGCCGAGGGGGCCGATGCGTGCCGGATGTTTCGCAGTTTGCCGGTGGAGAAGGTAATTTCGGATGGAATTGTCGTTTATGCGCAGAATGGCGAGGCGATCCGGCCGTCGCAGGGGTATCCGCTGCGGCTGCTGGTGCCGGGCTATGAGGGCAACACGAATGTGAAGTGGCTGCGGCAGTTGAAGGTGGTGGATCAGGCGTACATGGCCAAGGATGAGACGTCGAAGTACACGGACCTGATGCCGGATGGGAAGGCGCGGATGTTCACGTTCGTGATGGATGCGAAGAGCGTGATCACGACGCCGAGCGGGGGGCGGAAGGTGGGCGGGCCGGGGTTCCATGAGATTCGCGGACTGGCGTGGACGGGGCGGGGGCGGATTGAGAAGGTGGAGGTGAGCGTGGATGGAGGGAAGACGTGGAAGGCGGCGGAGCTGCAGGAGCCGCGGTTGCCGATGGCGTTCACGCGGTTTCGCATGGCGTGGGAGTGGGACGGGCAGCCGGTGGAGATTATGAGCCGGGCGACGGATGAGTCGGGCTATGTGCAGCCGTCGCGTGAGGAGTTGACAGCGGCGCGGGGGATGAATTCGAACTATCACTACAACGGGATCAAAGCGTGGCGGGTGAAGGCGGGCGGGGAGGTGGAAAGTGTGTAGGGTTTTGATGGCGGTGATGATCGTGGTGGGCGTGGCGGCGGGGCAGTCGCCGAAGTACAAGGTGGGGCGCGCGGCGACGGCGGCGGATGTGAGTGAGAAAGACACGTTCGTTGCGCCGGATGGGAAGGGGTTGCCGGCGGGCAAGGGGACGGCGGCGGAGGGGAAGGAGGTTTTTGAGCGGCGGTGCGCGCGGTGTCATGGTTCCGATGGCAAGGGCAAGGAGGAGGCGGCGCTGGTGGGGGGCCAAGGGACGCTGGCGACGGCGAAGCCGTTGAAGACGGTGGGGAGCTATTGGCCGCATGCGACGACGCTGATGGATTACGTGCACCGGGCGATGCCGTTTGACAATCCGGGGTTGCTGACGCGGGACCAGGAGTATGCGGTGGTGGCGTTGATTTTGCATTGGAACGGGATTATTGGGGAGAAGGATGTGATGGATGCGTCGACGCTGGCGAAGGTGAAGATGCCGAACCGGGATGGGTTTGTCGCGGATGGGCGGCCGGACACGGGGAAGAAGGCGGGGAAGAAGTAAGCGCGCCGGACGGGAATTGGGATTGGTTTGGCGGAAATTTTCTCATTTCGAGAAACGGGAAACGAGATTCTGATACGATGAAATCGTATGCAACTGAGACCGCAGGACGTGGTGGTGGCGCTCAAGCTGTGCGCCCATCCGGAGCGGGTGCCGGCGCTGATTCCGCTGTCGGTGGAGTTAGGGATTAGTGTGTCGAACGTACATGGGGCGCTGAAGCGGATCCGGAAGTCGGGATTGCTCGTGTTGAGTGAGGAAGGCGAGGTGTTGGGGCAGCGGCGGCTGTTGGAGTTCCTCGTGCATGGGCTGCCGTATGTGTGGCCGGCGGAGTTGGGTGCGATGGCGAGGGGTTTGGCGACGGCGCATAGCGCGCCGCCGCTGGAGAGCATGATTCTGGCGGCAGAAAGAGATGTGGTGGTGTGGCCGGACGCCAAGGGTGCGGTGCGCGGGCAGAGCTTGCAGCCGCTGATACCGAGCGTGGCGGCGGCGGCGCGGCGGGATGAGAAGTTGTATGAGTTGCTTGCGTTGGTGGATGCGTTGCGTGTGGGGCGGGTGCGGGAGCGGAAGCTGGCTGCGGAGTTGCTGGAGGAGAGACTGGTG
>JAFLBB010000324.1 GCA_017304135.1 Acidobacteriota bacterium
AACGCTCTTCCGATCTGGCCGTGCATCGCACGAGTTTTTTCGCCACAAAACGCTCCTTGGCGCGCGGGGTGTCCTTTGGGATGCCCCGCGTTTTTTGTATGGGGGGGCGTCTGGGAGGGGCGGTGTTAGCGGAACGGGTTGACGATGCGAACGCCGAGGATGACCTGGCCGTGATTCAGGCCCTCACTGTAGAGGGTTTGCGCGCCCGACTGTGCGGCGCCGACGATGATGAGGGCATCCCAGAACGAGAGCGTTGCGGACTCGGAGAGCGTGGCGGCGGTGCGAATGGAATCGAGACCGATGCCAGTGACGGGCCATTGGGAGAGGTGGTCGAGGATGGCCAGGGCCTCGGCGGATTTGCGCGCGGGACGCAGCTTGCGGGTGAGGGTGACGTAGAGTTCCTGGAGGACTTGTGTGCTTAAGCGAAGCTGGTTGGTTTCGGTGAGTTGGTCGAGAAGGCGCGAGGCGGTTTGCTTGCGATGTGAGTCGCCCTTTTCCCAGGCGTAGACGAGGATGTTGGTATCGAGGAACGCGGGATGATCAGCGCTCATGGAGATCTTGTCGCGTCCAGGTGATGGGCGCTGGCTCGTAGAGGCCTTTGCGCATGAGTTTCTTCAGCTCTTTGCGGGCATGGGCGCGGCCGGTGTTTCCGGCGACCAGGGTGGTGAGATAGTCACGCACCAACTGGTTCACGCTGGTCCGCTGATCGATGGCGATTTTGCGCGCTTCGGCGAGCAGATCCTCGTCGAGGGTGAGGGTGAGGTTGTGCTTGCGGGCCGGCACGGGATCAGTGTAGCACGGGTTCCGTGCCAGATCAGGCGTCACTGGGCGGGCGCGGCGGCGACGGCGCGGATGAGGCGGTAGCCGAAGTCGAGACCTTCGTTGAAATAGCGGATGCGGATGCGCTCGTCTTTGCCGTGCATGCGGTTGTCTTCAAGGTCGACGGCGATGAGGGCGAGGCCGTAGGTGGGGATGCCGGCGCGGCGCATGAGAGCGCCGTCGGTGGCTCCGGTTTCCATGGTGGGGACGACGCGGAGGCCGGGCCATTGGGCGGCAACGATGGATTCGACACGTTGGACGAGGCTCGGCGGGAGCGGTGAGGCCGGGCTGTTTGCCATGGGCCACTGGACGGCCCATTCGACTTTGTTGCCGGCGGCTTGGCGGAGGGCGGCTTCGACTTCGGCCTGGGTGTGGCCGGGCAGGACGCGGCAGTTCACCGTTGCCTGGGCCTTTTGCGGGAGAGCGTTTGAGGCGTGGCCGGCGTCGAGCATGGTGGCGACGCAGGTGGTGCGGAGGAGGGCGTTGCGGTAGGGGTCGGCGGCATCCTGCGTTTCGCCGGTGGCGCTGAACCAGGCGCGGGTGACATCGTTGAGCATGACGGGGAACTGGTGGGCGCGGAGTTTGAGGAGGGCTTCGGCGAGGTCGTAGATGGCGTTGTCGGCGCGGGGCTGGGAGCTGTGGCCGCCGGGGTTGCGGGCCGTCATGGAGAGGGAGAGGAAGGTCTTTTCGGCAGCTTGCATGGTGTAGGAGGCGAGGCGGCCGTCGCGGGCCTGGGGGCCACCGGCGTCGACATTCACGCAGAACTCGGCGTCGATGAGATCGCGGCGGTTCTTGAGGAGCCAGTCGACGCCGTTGGGTTCGGCGCCGCCTTCTTCGCCGGCGGTGAGGGCGAGGATGAGGTCGCGGTCAGGCGTGAAGCCTTCGCGCTTGAGGCGGATGAAATTGGCTACAAGGAGGGCGGCGTCGCCTTTGATGTCCTGGGTGCCGCGGCCGTAGAAGTAGCCGTCACGTTCGAGGAGGCGGAAGGGGTCGACGGACCAGTCGTCGCGGCGGGCTTCGACGACATCGAGGTGGGCGAGGAAGACGATGGGTCGGGCTGTGCCTCGGCCACGGAGGCGGGCGATGAGGTTGCCTTGTTTGGGGGCGGGGACGACGACCTGGACGTCGGCTTCGGGGAATCCGGCGGCGCGGAGGCGCTTGGCGACGAGTTGGGCGGCGGCGGTGCAGTCGCCGGCGGAGGGAGTGGTGTTGGTCTCAATGAGTTCGCGGAGGATGTCGCGGGCGAGTTGGTGGTCGGGTGTCTGGGCGGAGAGGGTGGCGGTGAGGAGGGCGAGCAGGGTGAGGGGGCGAGCAATGGTGTTCATGGTGAAACTCGGGCGACTTGGGGCCGTCCAGGGGACAGTGTAGCGTGGGCGGGAGGCGGATTTCGTGTCACGGGGGCGGGTGTGGGCGAGTCGTAGTTGAGTGAAACGCCTATTTGGTTGGTTTGTGCTTGCCGTGGGGGTGGTGTGGGGAGAGGAGCCGAAGCTGGCAAGCGGGCTGGTGTGCGCGCGGTGTCATAACTTCATTCCGGCGCCGGGGGGCGCGGGTGGAGGCGGGGCGGCGGTGAATGCGGCGCCGGGGCCGTCGGTGGCGCCTTACTGGTTGTGGTTGGGGACGATGATGCGGCATTCGGGGGTAGATCCGTACTGGCAGGCGGCGGTGAGGCGGGAGAAGGCGGCGACGCCGGGGGTGGAGAAGCTGACCGAGGAGACGTGCGTGCGCTGCCATCAGCCGGCGGGGCGGTTTGATGCGGCGCTGGCCGAGGAAGGCATTACGTGCACGGTGTGTCACATGATGACGCCGGAGAAGCTGGGAACGCGGGCTTCGTTTGACGCGGGGTTTGTGTTGAATGGGGAGTCGCGGATGTATGGTCCGCATAAGGACCCGTTTCCAATGCCGATGATGATGATGGCGGGGTACACGCCGACGTATGGTCCGCATGTGCTCGATTCGGCGATGTGTGGGAGTTGCCATACGGTGATCACGCCGGTGCTGGATGGGGCGGGCAAGGCGCATGGGGAGTTCATCGAGCAGGCGCCGTATTTGGAGTGGAAGGAGAGCCGGTTTGCGAAGGAGGGGCGTAGGTGCGCGGAGTGTCACATGCCGGTGTTGCGGAATGCGAAGGGGGATGCGGTGGAGCAGTACATTGCGCACAGGCCGAATGGGAGCGGGTGGTTTCCGCCGACGTCGCCGCGGGCGCCGTTTGGGCAGCATACGTTTTTGGGTGGGAATACGGTGATTCCGGCGTTGTTGGCCAAGCAGTATCCGGGGCGGGCGGAGGATTTGCAGCGGACGGTGGAGTTGAACCGGGCGTTCTTGCAGACGGCGGTGGGGTTGGAGGCGCGGGCGCGGCGCGTGGGTGATGCGGTGGAGTTGGAGGTGACGCTGCGGAACAAGACGGGGCACAAGTTGCCAACGGCGTATCCGAGCCGGCGGATGTGGGTGCATGTGAAGGCGGAGGCTGGGGGGCGGGTGGTGTTCGAGTCGGGCAAGCCAGGGACGGTGGCGGATGGGCAGCCGCATCGCGAGGTGATTGAGCGGGGCGAGCAGGCGATGGTGTATGAGGCCGAGGCGGTGGATCTGGAGGGGCAGGCGACGGTGGTGTTGTTAAGGGCGGCGCGGTGGGGTAAGGACAACAGGTTGCTGCCGGAGGGGTTCGCGGGGGCGGGCAAGGAGGGGGCAGAGGTGGCGGCCGTGGGCGTGGCGGGCGATGCGGATTTCCGGGCGGGGGTGGATACGGTGCGGTACCGGATGGCGGG
>JAFLBB010000325.1 GCA_017304135.1 Acidobacteriota bacterium
TCTTGCTGATCGCGGTGTGGTTCTACGCGCGGCGCAGCGAGCGGCGCTGGCTCGACGTGACCGACTTCATCGCCCCGCTGGTGCCGCTCGGGCTGGCCGCCGGGCGCATGGGCAACTTCATCAACGCCGAACTCGTCGGCCGCGTCACCACCGGCCCGTGGGCAATGATCTTTCCGAACGTGGACAACCTGCCGCGCCACCCCTCGCAGCTCTACCAGTTCGCGCTCGAAGGCGTCGCGCTGTTCGCCCTGCTGTGGTGGTTCGCCGCCTCGCCGCGGCCGCGCGGCGCGGTGTCGGGCGCCTTCCTGCTCGGCTACGGCGTGTTCCGCTTCATCGCCGAATTCGGCCGCGAGCCCGACGACTTCCTCGGCCTGCTGGCGCTCAACCTCTCGATGGGGCAGTGGCTTTCGCTGCCGATGATCGCCGGCGGCATCGGACTACTCGTCTGGGCGTATCGCAAGCGCTGATCGGCTGCGGGGCGCATGGACAGGCGGCCTGCAGCCTGCCTGCCCTGCGGGCGGCGTTGAATGGCGCGGGTGGCGATGCCTGCCCTGGGGGTGCCTATCCATGCAGGTTGTGGCAGGGTGCGCGGAAGGACACGACGGAGGGGGCAAACGGCAAGACCTGGTCCCGTCGTTACGTCCGATCCCGTCGTTACGTCCTTGCAAAGTCGTGCCTCATGACTGGCCGGGCCGAGGGGCCACCCCGTCGGTCGCCCCCCGGAAAAACTGCCTGCTGTGCCTAGGCGAAGGCCTCCGCATGCGCGACCGGATCTTCCCGGACGACCACCGTGTCCTCGACCGGAACGATCTCGTCTGCGCTCATGCCGACGCGGCGGGCGTGCTCACGAATGGCGGCCGCATCGGTGGCCTGGTAGATGCAGACCGTCCCGAGGCGGCCATCGGCCTCGCGGACCACATAGGAACGGATCCAGCTCACTTGATCGGGCATCTCCTCGTTGCCCACTCGCGCGGACACCCCCGCGGTGATCCCGAGTTCGCCGGTGTCTTTCCAGTTGCCTTGGCGACGAATGACAAATGTCTTCATGATCAAACTCCTTGGTTGGGATTGAAAGGGCCGGCGCCGGTGGTGCCCGCCGTCCTCGACCTCGATTCACTGGGCCCTTGGACGATTGCAGGATGCGCCGGGTGCGGCTCCCGAGTCCTTTCCGCGGACTGATCAAGTCCTTATCATTTGCCTGAGCCCCCTCAGGCCGGACGCCGCCCCCGGACCGCAGATGACCCCAGGCACCCATCGTTTTGCAGCCTTCGAACTTGACAGAAACCGCCGCACCTTGCGGCTCGACGGTCGGGAAATAGCGCTGCAACCGCGCGTGTTCGACCTGCTCCTGTATCTCGCCGACAACCAGGATCGGGTGGTGAGCAAGGAGGAGCTTCTCGACGCACTCTGGCCCGGCGTGGTCGTCACGGAGAGCTCACTGCAGCGGGCAGTCAGCCTGGCGCGCGCAGCCTTGCAGCAGGGGGGACTGGGCGAGGCCATCCGCAATTACGCGCGGCGTGGCTACCGATTCCACGCCGACCACCTGCAGCCCGCCACCGATGCCGAACCACCGGAGGCCGCCCCGCTTGCGGACGCGGAGCGCTGTTTCGCCAGCGCCCGGTGGCAAGCCGCCATGGATGCTTACGCCAAGGCGGACCATGCGTCGCCCCTCGCTGCCGAATCGCTGGAGCGCTGGGCCACCGCCGCCCAGTGTGCAGGCGACCTTGCGAGCGCCGGCCCGCCGCTGGAGCGCGCTGCCATCGCCTATTCCAACCGGGGCGAGCATGAGGCGGCCGCCCGCGTCACGATCGGCCTCGCGCGCATCCAGATCGAGTCGCTCGACGCGGCAGTGGCCCAAGGCTGCCTGCGTCGCGCAAGCCGCCTGCTCCATGGCTTGCCACGCGGCGCCCAACATGGCTTTCTCGCCTGGATGAGCGCCCGGCTGCACCTCTACAACGGGGACTTGTCCGAGGCGATCCGCTGCGCCATCGAGGCGCGCGACATCGGCCGCGAGCTGCAAGACGCGGACATCGAATCCATGGGTCTCGTGATATGGGGCATCGGCCTGCAAGCCAGCGGCGATACGCCCGCCGGCATGGAGCTGCAGAACGAGGCTGCCGCTGCCGTGCTGGCGGGCAACGTGTCGCCGCTCGTCGGCGGCATCATTTATTGCGGCGTCATTTCAAGTTGCTGCAACAGCGAAGACTGGCAGCGTGCCGAGCAATGGACGGAAAGCTTCACGCGCTGGTGCGGGCGCTGCAACATCGATACCTTCGCCGGCGCCTGTCTCGTCCACCGTGCGGAAGTCTTCGCCATGTCCGGCAAGCTGGGGCTCGCCCGCGACGCCATCAACCGCGCCGATCCGATCATCCGGGCGGGTGCGCCGTGGGCGCTCGGCGATGCCTACCGTCTGATGGGCGATGTGCATCTGGCATGCGGGGAGGAGGACGCGGCGGAACGCAGCTACCTCTACGCCTATCAGCACGGCTGGGATCCCTTTCCCGGCTACGCCATCCTCCTCCACCAGCGCGGCCGAAGTGATGAGGCGGTGAAGGGCTTGAAGCGTGCCGCATCGCTGACCCACTGGGTGGCCGGTGAGCGCAAGGCACGCTACCTCGCCCATGCTGCCCAGATCGCCAGCCTGGCGGGGCAGTTGGAGGAGGCCCGCGCGCTCATCGACGCCCTTGACCACGCACCCCAGAGGTGGGTTTCCGGCGCCATTGCCGGCCAGGTGGAACGTGCCCGCGCCGAACTGCTGTGGGCGACGGGTCGACAGGACGAAGCGCTGCGCCTGTTTGCCGGCGCCATCGACATCCTCCGGCACAAGCGCGCCGTCATGGATGCCGCTCTCATCCGCGTGCGCCTGGCAGAAGTTCTTGCCGTGCGGGGCGAACACGCGGCGGCGGTGATGGAACTTGGCGCCGCCGAGCTTGTGTTCGAAGCCGCCGGGGCCACGGGATTCATGGCGCAATGCCGGACACTGAGGGCCGGGGCGACCGGGGTCGATGGCGGCTGATGGATTGCAGGTCCATCGCCGGAGTTACCGACGATCGCATCACCGCCGGCATCGCCCTGCTTGCCTGGGCCTGCCGCAAACGCTGATTGGCTGCAGGGCGCGTGGACAGGCGGCCTACAGCCTGCCCGCCCTGCGGGCGCCGTGGAATGGCGCGGGTGGCAATGCCTGCCTTGGGAGCGCCTATCCATGCGGGTTGTGGCTTGGCCGGTCGGGCAAAAAAAAACGGGCGCCCGAGGGCGCCCGAATATCTCAGTGGAGTGACGCTCAGTAGTGGTAGGCCGTCTCGCCGTGGGCGGTGAGGTCGAGGCCTTCACGTTCTTCGTCTTCAGCGACACGCAGGCCGATGAAGATGTCGATCAGTTTCAGTGCGACGAAGGAGACCACCGCCGACACCACGATCGCCGTCAGCACGGCCTGGCACTGCACCCAGACCTGACCGCTGATCGAGTATTCGGTGCTGGCCGCATTGGCGACGTAGTCGAAGATGCCGGCGCCGCCGAGCGAGGGCGCGGCGAAGATGCCGGT
>JAFLBB010000326.1 GCA_017304135.1 Acidobacteriota bacterium
GGTCACCGTCGCCGAAATCTGTAAAATGGCCGGTTACAAACCGGACTCTTCGGCAAGTGGGGCATCGGCGGCCCCGCCAATCTCGGCCGCCCCAACGCCCAGGGCTTCGACGAATGGTTCGGCTACCCCACCCAGATCCACGCCCATCTCTTCTACCCGCCCTACCTCTGGCACAACGAAACCGAAGTCTTCCTGCAGAAGAACTTCAACGCAGCCAAAGGCGAGTACGCGCCCGACACCATCCTCACCCGCGCCCTCGACTTCATTGACCGCAACAAGGCCAACTCCTTCTTCCTCTACCTGCCCTCCACCTTCCCGCATACCAACAACGAACTCGGCAACCAGACCGGCGACGGCATGGAAGTCCCCAACTACGGCTCCTACAAGGACAAGGACTGGCCCAATCCCGAAAAGGGCTTCGCCGCCATGGTCGAACGCCTCGATCAGGCCGTCGGCAGCGTCCTCGCTAAACTCGCCGAACACAACATCGACCGCAACACCATCGTCATCTTCACCTCCGACAACGGCTCCCACCAGGAAGGCGGCCACAAGGTCGACTTCTTCGACTCCAACGGCGTCTACAAAGGCTGGAAGCGCGATCTCTACGAAGGCGGCATCCACGTCCCGATGATTGCCCGCTGGCCCGGCCATGTCCCCGCCGGCAAAACCAGCGACCAGATCTGGGCCTTCTGGGATATGCTGCCCACCGTCGCCGATCTCGTCGGCGTGCCCGCCCCCTCCGGCCTCGACGGCCTCTCCATGGCCAACGCCCTGCTCGGCAAGCCCCAACAAAATCACGAATATTTGTACTGGGAGTTCCACGAGCGCGGCTTCGACCAGGCCGTCCGCATGGGCAAATGGAAAGCCGTCCGCCGCAGCCGCAACGAAGACCGCATCGAACTCTACGACCTCCCCGCCGACCCCGGCGAAACCAAAGACATCTCCGACTCCCACCCCGACATCGTCAAGCGCATCGACCAGATCATGTCCTCGGCGCGCACCGAGTCCACCGAATTCCCCGTCAGAAAGCAAGTAGGTAGAAGATGAACCGCCTCCTCTCCGCCGCCCTCGTGCTCGCGGCCTCCCTCTGCGCCCAGATCAACCTCCGCCCGCCCGCCGTACCGCTCATCGCCCACGATCCCTACTTCAGCGTCTGGGCCACAGCCGACAACGCCTACGCCCAACCCACCAAACACTGGACCGGCACCGACCAGCAACTCGCCGCCGGCGTCCGCATCGACGGCAAAGGCTACCGCCTCCTCGGCAATTGGACCCGCGCCCTCGCCCCGGCCAAGCAAACCAAGCTCGACGTCACCGCCACCCGCACCACCTACTCCTTCGAACAGGACGGCGTCCGCATCGATCTCACCTTCCTCACCCCCGCCCTCATGGACGACCTCGACATCCTCTCCCGCCCCCTCACCTACGTCATCTTCGACGCCCGCTCCACCGACAGCCGCCCCCACGCCGTCCAGCTCTACTTCGACGGCGGCGCATCCCTCGCCGTCAACACCCCCGAGGACCGCTCCACCTGGTCCCGCGTCCGCATCGACGACCTCCACGTCCTCCGCACCGGCTCCGAAGACCAGCGCGTCCTCGCCAAGTCTGGCGACAACCTCCGCATCGACTGGGGCCACTTCTACCTCGCCGTCCCCGCCCAACCCGGCGTCTCCACCGCCGCCACCCACCTCCAGCAACGCAGCGCCATCATCGAATCCGGCCAGTGGCCCAAGCACGACGAACTCGAACCCGTCGCCCAACCCTCCCGCAACCAGTCCGTCATCGCCGCCGGCTTCGACCTCGGCCAGGTCAGCGCCGCCCCCGTCTCGCGCCACCTCATGGTCGCCTACGACGACCAGTTCTCCATCCAATACTTCCAACGCAACCTCCGCCCCTACTGGCGCCGCAACGGCGACTCCGCCGCCGGCCTCCTCCGCAAAGGCGCCGCCGAATTCACCGCCCTCCGCGCCCGCTCCGCCAAGTTCGACGCCGCCCTGCGCGACGAACTCGTGAAATCCGGCGGCGCACACTACGCCGACATCGCCATCCTCGCCTACCGCCAGGCCCTCGCCGCTCACAAACTCGTAGCCGACATCGACGGCACCCCGCTCTACTTCTCCAAGGAAAACTTCTCCAACGGCTGCATCGCCACTGTCGACGTCACCTACCCCAGCGCGCCCCTCTTCCTCGCCCTCAACCCCGTCCTGCTAAAAGGAATGCTCACTCCGATTCTCGACTACGCCAAGATGCCCCGCTGGCCCTGGCCCTACGCCCCGCACGACCTCGGCACCTACCCGCTCGCCAACGGCCAGGTCTACGGCGGCGGCGAAAAGTCCGAAGACCGCCAGATGCCGGTCGAAGAGTCCGGCAACATGCTCATCCTCCTCGCCGCCATCGCCCAGCGCGACGGCAACGCCGACTACGCCCGCCCCTACTGGCCGCTCCTCCTCAAATGGGCCGAGTACCTCAAGGAAAAGGGCATGGACCCCGACAACCAGCTCTCCACCGACGACTTCGCCGGCCACCTCGCCCACAACACCAACCTCTCCATCAAAGCCATCCTCGCCCTCGGCGGCTTCTCCCAACTCGCCCGCACCCTCGGCCACAACGACGTGGCTTCCCAATACGCCGCCCTCGCCCAGAAGATGGCCACCGACTGGGAACGCATGGCCGCCGACGGCGACCACTACCGCCTGGCGTTCGATAAGCCCGGCACCTGGAGCCAGAAATACAACCTCGTCTGGGACCGCATGCTAGGCCTCAACCTCTTCAATCCCGAAATCGCCCGCAAGGAAGTCGCCTTCTACCGCCGCACCCAACACAAATACGGCATCCCCCTCGACAACCGCTCCGACTACACCAAGCTCGACTGGATCCTCTGGAGCGCCGCCCTCACCAACAACCGCGACGACTTCGAAACCCTCATCGCCCCCGTCCACAAGTTCCTCAACGAATCCCCCTCCCGCGTCCCCATGACCGACTGGTATTGGACCACCGAAGGAACCCAACGCGGCTTCCAAGCCCGCTCCGTAGTCGGCGGCGTCTACCTGAAGCTATTGGCTGACCGCATGAAGTAGTGAAGGTCCTATTCAATCGAAAGATAGCGTCTCAACTCTCGGGCCAGTAGCGGGACATCGCGGAAGGCACAGTTCCAGACTTCATGGATCTCTACATCCACATAATTGTGGATCAGTACATCCCGCATGCCACAGATCGCACGCCAGTCGACATCGGGTATCCGGGCACGGGTATCCAGGCTGACTCGTTTCGCGGCCTCTCCGATGACCTCGATATTTCGGATCACCGCATCTTGTTTTTCATCAGAATCCAAGAAGTCACTCTGGCCGCGTAAAATCCAGAGTGTAAATTGAGGGCTTGACAAGGGCCAGCCGTTGCCGGCTCCAGTGGAAGTATTCCGGACTTTCACCGAAGGAGATGACAACGGATGGCCAAAGACAGAATAGACCG
>JAFLBB010000327.1 GCA_017304135.1 Acidobacteriota bacterium
TTCCGGCCCCTGAGACGGCGCTCGGGTCGCTTCCCAGCGTTGCCCTGTCCTCCGCTCAGGTAACTGCAATCCTAAACCCGACTACTGGAGTCAGCTGCGAATTTACACTCAGGAGTTGACGCGGGCGTCACTCTGCCCGCTTGCAATATATTCTGCGATCTTCTCGCATCGATCCAGAATGTGTTGGAGATAAACCTCGTCATCCTTCACAACGGCTTTGCCTCGGCCAGCACGCGATCCCGAATAAGTCGGTGCAGAGTTCGTTCAGTTCCGATCTGGACTTTGACTCCCAGGAGATCCTCCAACCGTTGAACCATGCGGACGTGGTCGAGCAGGCTTACATGCGAGGCCCAATCGACAAGTAAATCGAGATCGCTCGATTCGGTTGTCTCGCCTCTTGCTACTGAGCCGAACACACGAACATTCCTCGCCCCACACTCCGCGGCAATGCGCAGTACCTCTTCGCGCTCACTGCCGCGAAGGCGCTCAATTGTGACCATAGCGCTCAATTCCTCCGCTGCTTCCAGCCTCAGTCTCTATTTTCGCTCCACCACCGGGAACGGAATGACACGGCCAACGCGAAGTTGCCTCTTGCCAGCCTCCAGCAGTCTCCTGTTGAGTACAGATCGGCGCCGTTCCGCCTTCTTGGGCGCGACGAAGAGCAAATCGAAGAGTGCTTCCAGGATCTCGACTAGACACTCTGCATCGCCTGGTCCAACTTCGACTCTTTCCTCCTGCGCTGGGCTCCCACGAGGGTGAACAGCATGGTTACCCACCGACTGGATCACGCGGAGCTCTTGCGCCAATTCGGAGGGTAACAAGTTTTGTTTGACAACTGCCGCAATCTCCCTGCCTAGATTCCCCTTATCAATTCCGAAGCATTCGTGGATCAGGCGCTCCAAGCACTTTCTGCTGAACATGGCGCTAGCCTCGGGATCCTGGCTTTCGATGGCCTTGCGATAGTCCCCATACAGGTTCTCAGGGACGTATTCCCTGTAATCGATGGCCCCTCGATCATGTGGGTAGATCATTCGCTCTTCTGGAACCGATGCCCACACTATCCGATGCTCGCACTCGGGACAAGTGCACCCGTACAGGGTGCCATAATCTCCGTCACCCCAATCGTATGGTGTACCGTCATCAGACGTCGGCTTGAATTTGATCTTGCAGCTTGGGCATTTCCTTGTCATGTCCCAGGCACCCCTCACTCCACCACCGCCCTCTCAATCTTGTCCAACCGCGCAAAGCTCCGCGCAAAATAATCCTCGCCCATCATCTCCGACTTCTCCGGCTCCGGCCCCGACCCCCTCGGCGGCAACTCCCCATACGAGTAATACAGCTTCTCCACCACCTCCATCCCCTCCACCACCCGCCCAAACGGCACAAACCCCGACTTGTCCAAATCCAGGTTGTCCCGCAAATTCAAAAACACCTGCGTCGCCCGCGTATTCGCCCCGCGCACCGCAAACGTGATCGTCCCCTTCTTGTTCTTCAACCGCTTCGCCGGCGCAGGCGACTCATCCGGGATATATGTCGTCGACCACAGCGCATTCGTCTTCGGATTCGGGTTGATCCCAAACTGCGCCACAAACCCGCGAATCACCCGGTGAAACCGCACCCCGTTATAGAACCCCTCCGACACCAGCTCATAAAAATGATCCGCCCCCCGCGGCGCCCACTCCCGCTTCACCTCAACCACAAATGGCCCCTTCGTCGTCTCAAACCTCACCTTGTACTCCGCCGGCGGTGGACCCTTCGGCTTCGGCGCCTCCGCCTTCTTCTCCTCCTGCTTCGTCGCCCCGCACCCCGCCAGCAACGCCACCGCCATCACCGCCAAGCCCAATCTATTTCGCATCGCGCCAATTATCTCCCGAGCCCACATCGGCCACCAGCGGCACCTCCAACGCCACCGCCCCCTCCATCAACTCCTTCACCATCGCCCCCAACCGCTCCACCTCCTCCTCCGGCGCTTCGAACACCAACTCGTCATGCACCTGCAGCAGCATCCGCGCCTGCCACTTCTCCGCCTCCAGCCGCTGCTGAATGCGAATCATCGCGATCTTGATGATGTCCGCCGCCGTCCCCTGCAGCGGCGTATTCACCGCCGTCCGCTCCGCAAACCCGCGCGCATTCGGATTCCGCGCATCCATATCCGGAATCGGCCGCCGCCGCCCATGCAGCGTCAGCGTGAACCCCGACTCCCTCACCTCCGCAATCGTCGCATCGATCCAACGCTTCACCCCCGCATACCGCGCGAAGTAGCTCTTGATGTACCGCTCCGCCTCGTTCCTCGGAATGCCCAACTGCGCCGCCAGCCCAAACGCCGACTGCCCGTACACAATCCCGAAATTCACCGCCTTCGCGCTCCGCCGCATCTCCGGCGTCACCATCAGCGGCATCGCGCCAAACACCTCCGCCGCCGTCCGCGTGTGAATATCCTCGCCGTTGCGGAAGCTCTCCACCAGCACCGGATCTTTCGAAAAATGCGCCAGCAGCCGCAGCTCAATCTGCGAATAATCGGCCACCACCAGCTTCCACCCCGCCTCGGGAATAAAGGCCGCCCGGATCTCCCGCCCCATCTCCGTGCGCACAGGAATGTTCTGCAAATTTGGATTCGACGACGACAACCGCCCCGTCGCCGCCCCCGCCGGATTGAACGTCGTGTGCAACCGCCCCGTCTCCGGACGGATCAACTCCGGCAGCGCATCCACATACGTCCCCTTCAACTTCGTCAACTGCCGGAACTCCAGCACATGCGCCGCAATCGGATGCTCCGCCGCCAGTGCCTCCAGCACATCCGCGGCCGTCGAGTAGTTCTTCGTTTTCCCCGTCCGCCCCATCGCCGGAATCGCCAGCTCCTCAAACATCACCTTCCCCAACTGCGGCGGCGAATTGATGTTGAACATATGCCCGGCGATCTCATAGATCAGTCCGCTCACCCGCTCAATCTCCGTCTCCATCCGCGCCGACAACGCCGCCAGCTCCGCCTCGTCAATGCGAATCCCCGTCCGCTCCATCCGCGCCAGCACCGGAATCAGCGGCCAATCCACCTCGCGGTACAGTGCCATCAACCCGCGCTTCTCCACCTCACCACTTAACTGCAGCGCCAGCTCCCGCACATCCGCCGCCGCATGCTCCACGCTCGTCGACGGCGCATGACCCAACCGCCGCGACGTCATCGCCGCCAGCGTGCAACCCCCTGGATCGGCCTCCAGCAAAAACTCATACAGCAGCACATCGTGCGCCGCCGCCCGCATCACCCCCTCCGGCAGCGACTTCGCATCGTGCGCCGCAAACACCACCCCCTCCGGCAACTCCGCCAACAGCCCCTCCGGCGCGCTCGCGCACCGCCCCTCCCGCGCCAACCCGAACTGCATCGACCCCGCCACAATCCCCACCGGAGCCTCCGCGCCCGCCAGCCACTCCGCCAACTCCTCCGCCGTCTCCAA
>JAFLBB010000328.1 GCA_017304135.1 Acidobacteriota bacterium
CAGTCCGCGCCGCGCCTGTTACAAACCGCGCGTGCTGTTGCTCACTTAGACGCGCTGCTTTCGCTGGCCGAAGTGGCCGTCCGCGAAGGTTATGTGCGCCCCACCCTCACCGACAACGACCTGCTCCACTTGATCGACACCGAACTCGACACGGACCCGACGATCCATTCCCGGCAGATTGGGGTGGTAGTCAAGAGTGCCATCGCTCACCTTGCCGGGCACGTCGACTCGTATTGGGAACGCTGCGCCGCTGAGCGGGCAGCGTGGCGCATTGCGCATGTGCAGGGCGTGGTCAACGAGCTTCGCGTGGAGGTTCCGTTTGCCAACCTGCGCGCGGATGACGACATCGCCCTGGCCGCGATGACGATTCTGGAATGGCATTGCCTGCTGCCAGACACGATTGAGGTCCAGGTGCGCGATGGCGTGCTGACGCTGGCGGGAGAAGCCGCGCGCCACGACCAGATGGAAGAAGCCGAGCGGGCGTTGAGCGCACTGAGAGGGCTGAGGGCGATGGTGAATGAAATCCGGCTCCAACCGGCGGCCGCGCCGGGCTCCGCCGCCGCTCCGGCCGAGGTAAAGGGCCGCGTGGAAGCCGCCCTGAAGCGAAGCTCACTGGTGAACTCAAGCCGCATCAAGGTGCAGGTCCACCACGGCATCGTGGCCTTGCAGGGCAGCGCCCAATCGCGCGCGGAAGGCGACGAGGCCGTCCGTGCCGCATGGTCCGTGGCGGGCGTCACGACGGTGGAAGATCACATTGCCATCGGCTGATGCGGACGGCGCCTGATCGCGCGGACCGCGCGTGCGACCGCCGAATGCGATACTGGAGCCGAAGCCGGACGCCCGGCTGGGCAACGGCGAGACATTCCGGCACGGAATCCCCAGGAGGTTTCCCGATGAATGCCGGACGCCTTGCCCGCGCCGTGACGATGATGGCGCTGCTGCTTCTGCCCGCCGCAGGTTTCGCGGACAGCACCGACGAATTGAAGCTCGCTCAAGAGCGATTCGAGGGCGCCTTCCAGACGCGGGACGTCGCCGCGCTGGCCAGCCTGCTGCACGAAGGCTTCGTGGACTTCCCGTTCGACGGCGAAACGCCGGTGGACTGGTCGGCTAAGAACCCGGAGGAACGTAGCGCACTGCTCCGCGGCGCGCTCGAACGATACGAATCCTGGAGCGTGCGGCTGATCAACCCCACTTACCGCGTCGCTGGATCGACCGGCGTCGTGTCGGGCTGGGAGAATGTGACACGCAAGCCAAGGGTGGGCGTGCTGGAGTATCCACGGTGGAGATTCACCGCCACCTGGACTCACGAGGACGGGAAGTGGCGCATGATCGCAATGCACCGCTCGACTACGCCGGCCACGATTCCTGGCGGCGTGCCCGCCGCGGCCGACCCCGCCGAGCAGCGCATCCTGAGCACCGCTCTCGACGCGCCGCGCTTCGCCAATGTTCCGCTGGTGGATGCGCGCCTGCTTCGCGTGCTGGCGGAGGCGGCCGGGGCGAAACACATTGTCGAGCTGGGCACCTCGACCGGCTTTTCGGCGCTCTGGTTCTGCAATGCGCTGCGGAAGAGCGGCGGACGTCTCACGACGTTTGAACTCGACCCGCGGCGAGCAAAGATCGCCCGTGAGCAGTTTCAGAAAGCCGGAGTCGAGAACATCGTCACACTGGTGGAAGGGGACGCCCATGAGAACATCAAAGCGCTGAAAGGCCCGATCGACCTCGTATTCATCGACGCCGAGAAGGACGGCTACCCTGCTTACTTGGAGCAACTCTTGCCGCTGGTGCGTGCGGGCGGGCTGATCGTGGCCCACAACATGCGCTGGCCCACGCCCAGCGCGGCCTATGTGAAGGCGGTCACGTCGAACCCAGCGCTGGAAACCGTGTTCGTCAACATGGACGACCAGGGCCTATCGCTCACACTCAAGAAGCGCTGAGCGGGGCCGGGGGTTGCTGGTCTCTTGGGACGGCGGCCTTCGCGCTGATGGCGTCCTGGGCGCGCTCGCCGGCGGGGCGCTGGACGTTGTAGGAACACTGCTCCCTTCCTCATGGGCATCGGCTATCCTGGGCGGCGGAGGATGTGACGATGGACATGACGCGGCGGGGGCTGGGAGTTGCGGCGCTGGGGGCGGGGGTGGCGCTGGCGCAGAAGAGGGCGAAGTTCCGGTTTGTGCATGTGACGGACCTGCATATCCAGCCTGAACTGCGGGCGGCGGAGCGGTGTTTGGGGTGCATGGGGCTGATCAACCGGGAGAAGCCGGCGTTTGTGATTGCGGGGGGCGATTTGGTGTTCGATGCGCTGGCTGTGCCGAAAGACCGGGCGCGGATGTTGTTCCAGTTGTACCAGGAGACGGTGAAGCGGTTGGAGGCGCCGTTGCACAACACGCTGGGGAACCACGATGTGTTTGGGCTGTATGAGAAGAGCGGGGTAAGTCCGGGCGAGGTGGGGTATGGGAAGAAGATGTATGAAGACAGGATCGGGCGGCGGTATTACTCGTTCACTTACTCGGGGTGGCACTTTGTGGTGTTGGATTCGATTGGGATGACGCCGGAGCGGACTTACATTGGGGAGGTGGATGAGGCGCAGTTGGAGTGGTTGAAGCGGGATCTGGAGGCGGCGGGCAAGGGGACGCCGGTGGTGGTGGTGACGCATGTGCCGCTATCCACAGGCGTGGTGCAGTGGATGAGGCCGAAGCATGACAGGCGGATGATTGTGGTGCAGAATGCGGCCGATGTGTTGGAGCTGCTGGCGCAGTACAACGTGAAGATGGTGTTGCAGGGGCACACGCACGTGATTGAGACGCTGCAATACCGGGGGATTCAGTTTGTGACGTCGGGGTCGGTGGCGGGGGAGTCGTGGAAGGGCCCGAAGTGGGGGCAGCACGCAGAGGGATTCGGGGTGCTGGATGTGGAAGGGGATGAGATCCGATGGAGTTACCGTTTGGCTTGAAGTTTGCGGACGATTTCCTGGAATTGGGGGTTGCCGCGGCTGGGGGCGAAGATGGGGTTGACGGGGAGGGTAAGCAGGAGCGGGTTGTGGGCCGCGAGAGCTTCGTTCAGCAACTTATAAGCTTCGGCGTCGTCGCCGAGAGAGAGTAAGATGCCTGCGAGGATGACGGGGTCGGGCTTGGCGATATTGGGGTTGTTGCGGAGGGAGTTGAGGCCTTTGCGGGCTTCTTCCTTGCGGCCGTCGAAGGCGGCGGCGGGGGCGGCGATGGCCCAGCCGGGGGCGGACCAGGTGCGGAGGTTGGTGAGGAGTTCGAGGTGGGCGGTGGCGCGGGAATACTGCTTGCCGCCGAGGTAAGCCATGCCGCGGACGAGGCGCAGGACGCGGTATTCGGGGTCGAGCTTTTCGAGTTCGTCCATGAGGGCGAGGGCCTTGTCGTATTGGCCGGCGAAGGCGTAGGCGAAGCCGAGTTCGACGTTGAGGGACTGGCGGGAGGGG
>JAFLBB010000329.1 GCA_017304135.1 Acidobacteriota bacterium
CGTTTCTCCCTTCGGAACACCGTGTCAATAGGCGGCGCCTGGGACGGGCGCCCTCCAGGAGCCCGCGGCTCGCGGCTTGTGGAGGGCGCCGCTTCTGCGGCGCCGCTTCTCCCTTCGGTACGCCTTGGCCAACAGCGGCACCCGGGACAGGCGCCCTCCAGGAGCCCGCGGCTCGCGGCTTGTGGAGGGCGCCGCTTCTGCGGCGCCGTTTCTCCCTTCGAAACACCGTGTCAAACAGCGGCGCCCGGGACGGGCGCCCTCCAGGAGCCCGCGGTGGATATTCCGCCCATGAGAGGCCAGTGTTCCGGCCGATGGGAGGCCAGGGTTCCGGCGCATGGGAGGCCAGCGTTCCGGGCCATGGGAGGCCAGTGACGGCGGCCGGCTGAGGGTGGTGTTTTGAGTCTAGTTGGGTGGCTCGGCTTTGTCCTTGTCGGTGGTGGGTCGTTGGGTCTTCTTGCGCATGGATTCGCCGCTGAGTTCGACGACTTCCGCGTTGTGCACCAGGCGGTCGAGGATGGCGTCGGCGAGGGTGGGGTCTTTGAACTGGCCGTGCCAGAGCTTGATCGGCAACTGGCTGGTGAGCAGTACGCTGCCGCGCTGGTGGCGGTCTTCGAGCAGTTCCAGCAGCAGCGGCTGGTGGCTTTCGCTCATGGACACCAGGCCGAAGTCGTCGAGGATGAGCAGGTCGATGCGACTCAAGGTCTTCAGCCAGTGACTGGTCCGTCCCAGCGCTTGCAGGGCGCTGAGTTCGTCGCCCAGACGCGGCAGGCGCAGGTAGCGCACCGAGTGCTTGGTGTCGATGACCGCTTTGGCGAGTGCGCAACTGAGGTAACTCTTGCCGATGCCGGTCGGCCCGACGATGAGGACATGCTGGTGTTGCTTGAACCAGTTGAGGCTGAGCAACTGCGCCCAGCGGGCCTTGCTCAGGCCGCGCTGCGCGCGCAGATCGACGTCGGCCGGATGGGCGCGCTGGCCAAGACGCGCGAGCTTCAGGCGGCGCGCCTGGGCGAGGCTGTCGCGGTGCAGGCATTCGGCTTCGAGCAGTGCGGCGAGCGTGTCGACGAGGTCGTCATTGAGTGGCAGCCGAGCCAGCGCGTCGGCGGCGCCGCGCAGGCCGAGTCGTGCGAGTTGCTGGTGGATGGGTTCATGCAGCATGGTCGATCTCCCGGTGGCTGGCGCTGAAGTAATCGCCGCCACGGACGTGTTCATGGGTTTGCGGCGGGAGCGGCAACGGCAACTGGGTGCGCGCGCTCAGCAGCAACCGCCGCACGTGCTCGTAGCCGATGGTGTCGAGTGCACACGCGCGGATGCAGGCCGCTTCCAGTGCTGGCGCGCCGTGATCGCGCGCCAGGCCGAGCACGCCCTGCGCGCTGCGGATGGCCTGTTCGGGGTGACGGCGTTTGGCGAACAGCGTCTCGATGAAGGCGACGGTGCCGCTGCCGACCGCGGCGGCGCGGTGCAGGATCTTGGGATCGGCGTAGGCGCGGTGATGCACCGGCATGTGCGCCGGATCGGTGACGAAGCGCTGGCCGGGGCTGGCGCGTCGATGCAAGGCAATCCGCTGATCGCGCTGCAAGACTTCGACATGAGTGCGGGTCAGGCGCACCTCGACCGCCTGTCCTACATGCGCATACGGGACGCTGTAGTACTGCCGCTGCACATCGACGTGATAGTCGCGCGCCACCTTGCGCGCCAGGTACGTCGCCATCTCGAAGCGCGTCGCCGGCAACGGGGAGAGATGTCGGCGCTCCTCGATCAGCTGACTCCAACGCGAGCCGACGCGCTTCTGGAAAGGCGCCGCGTTCAACGCACCGAGCTTCTCGGCGAGCCAATCGTTCAGCACCGCAAGTGAAGCGAATACCCGATCACGCGCGCTCGCGAGGATGCGCATCTCGATGATCTTGACCGCCCCTTCGACCGCCGACTTGTCCTTGGGCTTGCGCACCCGGGCGGGGATCACGACGACATCGTAGTGGCGCGCGAAGTCGCGATAGACCGCTGTCAGCTTCGGCTCAAAGCGGTCTGCCCTCGCGATCAGCGCTCTGGGGTTATCCGGCACCGCGATCCGGGTCACGCCGCCGAAGGCGACGAACGCACGGTGATGGCCATCGAGCCAACTGTCGGCGGTCTCGTTGGCGTAGGCATAGGCGAAAATCGTGTTCGACCAACCGAGCGCCGCGGTGAAGATGTGCGCCGCCGCAACACGGTCGCCGTCCCGGTAGCGCAAGGTCAAACCGGCAAAGTCGAAGTAGGCCTTCTCGCCCGGCACGTGATCGTGGCGGTAGGCGAGATCGCGATCCGCCAGGAATGCGCCCAACTCGTCGCAGAACACCGTGTAGCCGATACCATCCGGCTGCTGGTCACGGTACTCGGTCCACAGCAGCCGGCGGGTCACGCCCTTGCGCGCCAGTTGCGGCGCGATCGCCGCGTAGTTGGGTCGCACGCAGCGCTTCGCCGCCCCCTGATGCGAGCGACGGCCGTACAGCCGCCGCTCCAGTTCCTCGTCGGTCAAACCAGCGTCCGGCGGCCATGCCAACCCGGACCCCGCAAAACGCTTCAGCAGGCGCTCCACAGTACAACGCGCCACCCCCTGCGAGCGCGCCAGCACCCGCTGGCTGAGCCCCTCCTCGTAGTGCAAACGCAGCAGTTCTCGAATCTGTCGCATGAGTAACCTCGATTGAGACATGGGTGCACCTCGCAGGCAAAAACCCGCGAGGATGACCCACCCTCAACCGACCGCCGCACTGGCCTCCCATGACCCGGAATCGAGCGCGGCGCCGCTGGCCTCACATGCTCCGGAACCCTGGCCTCACATGACCCGGAACCGTGGCCTCACATGACCCGGAACCGTGGCCTCCCATGTTCCGGAATGCTGGCCTCCCATGCGCCGGAACGGTGGCTGCTCATGGACCGAAATATCCAATGGCTTGCCTCGCCAGATCATCCTTCACGGAAATGGCACTCCGACTCGGCTTTTCGACAAAGCTCGCGTCTGTTGACAGCGGCGGCTAAATGGTGAACCGGGTTTTCCGCCCTGTTTGGTCGAACTCAGAACATACTGATCCATGCCTGCCATTCAGAGAAAATACTGTCACTGTTCAAGTTCTGAACCACCGCATGCTCAAGTCGCTCTAGATAATCGCTCGGGTCGGTGCTGGCAACTGTCAGAAAGACATTTTCATGGAAAACATGAGAGTCCCTCAGTTCCTTCATGGCGACAACCAGGGCGCCGAAGCACGCATCCACGTGCATTTTGTACCGCTCCTGGGATTTTTCGGCGTTTTCTACCATTAATTCACGCGGTTGGTCGAAGGCATCCGAACCATCCGCGTAAGGCCAGTCAGTAATCTGAATCTCAATTCGCTGCCGCCCTTCTCGAGCCGTTCCTTTGTAATGGCATGGTAGCCG
>JAFLBB010000330.1 GCA_017304135.1 Acidobacteriota bacterium
GTAAGGAGGAATAGGGGGAGATGACAGGAATCAATGTGTTATGTGATTTTTTTTTCGCGGGTAGGCTGGATGCCTAAAATACCCCGAAAATCATCCGCCGTCTCTCTCGTCACAGGCGCCGCCCTCGGCATCGGCGCGGGCATCGCCGAACTCTTCGCCCAACACGGCGCCCACGTCTACGTCCTCGATATCGACGAAGCCGGAGCCCAGGCCAAGGCCGCTCAAATCAACGCCGCCGGCGGCTCCGCCCACGCCCTCAAGTGCGACGTGTCAAACCGTGCCGACTGCGAAGCCGCCATCAACGCCGCCATTGCCCGCTACGGCCACATCGACTCGCTCATCAACAACGCCGGCATCTACCCCCGCCGCCTCTTCCTCGAAACCACCGAAGCCGACTGGGACCGCATGCAAGCCGTCAACGTCAAGAGCCTCATGCACCTCTGCCAGCTCGCCCTCCCCCACATGATCGCCCGCCGCTCCGGCAAAATCGTCAACATCAGCTCCGTCACCGTCTGGATCGGCGTCGAAAAGCTCGTCCACTACGTCACCTCCAAAGGCGCCGTCCTCGGTTTTACCCGCTCCCTCGCCCGCGAAATGGGCCGCCACAACATCCACATCAACGCCGTCACCCCCGGCGCCATTAAAACCGAAGGCGAAGACGTCCACGCCAACGCCGACGACATCCGCGCCATCGTCGCCGATCAGTGCCTCGACCGCCGCATCCTCCCCGCCGACGTCGCCGCCGCCTGCCTCTTCCTCGCCAGTCCGCTCAGCGACGGCATGACCGGCCAAACCCTCAACGTCGACGGCGGCCTCTACCTGCACTAAATCCTCCCTCTCCCCTCTCCACCGTAGAACTTACATCCCAATAGTCCCGATTTGCCCTCCCGCGGCGATTCTCCACACTCTCGCCCCTTCCGCAATGCGGGAAACTCCGTAGAACCTTGGCCTCCACCCTTACACGGTGTACAGGGATTACCTGAACACCAAGGGGTACTTTAAGGCCAACCAAAATAGGAGCATCGTGCGATTGCCCCATTTCCCCAACAAATGTCTACTAGCTATATGGACCTGGAAGCAGTCACTCCCGCAAGCCGTTCTCTGCTTGCCGGCCATGCCAACCTGCTCACCTTCTCCAGGCTCCAGGTTACCCTTCCCTTTCTTGCCCTCTCCTTCTTCGCCCTCTGCGTCAGCCAGGCCCTCGACGGCAACTTCCACTGGCTCACCCCCACTGACTGCCTCGCCCTCGGCATTGCCGTCATCAGCTTCACCTTTTGGCTCCTGCTGAAAACGCGCGCCATCCAGCCCGACGCCGGCAACCGCCTCGCACTCGTCATCGGCTTCCTCGTCCTCAGCCACAGCCTCCTCAAGTTCTACTCCACCGCCGACACCAGCCAGTTCACCGTCCTCTGCCTGCTCCTGCTCGGCAGCTCCTGGGTCCTCACCTCCTGGCTCGGCTGGCTCGCTGTCGTCGGTGTTCCCTCCGTCGGTGGCTGGCTCGTCGTCGGCTCCCTCTGCGGCTCAGGCTTTGAATGCCTCAAAGGCGGCATCCTCCTCGGCTGCGTCGGCGTCGTCTCCGCCATAGCTCTCTATCTCCGCCTTCGCCTCTACCGCCAGGGCTGGCTCCGCTCCTCCGCCGCGGAGGCCGCCACTGACCCCGGCGCCCTCCACCTCGAGCGCCTCCAACTCGCCGTCGACGCCACCCAGGATGGCCTCTGGTATTGGGACCTCAAGGCCAACACCTTCCAGTTCTCCACCTCCTGGGCCAAACTCCTCGGCTACTCCCCCGAGGAACTCTCCCCCCACCCCGACGAATGGCTCGACCGCGTCCACCCCGGCTACCTCGCTATCCTCCAATCCAAAATCTCTGACCACATGCTCGGCAATTCCGAGCAGATCCAAAGCGAACACCGCCTCCGCTGCAAAGACAACTCCTACCTCTGGGTCTCCACCCGCGCCACCGCCGTCCGCGACGCCGGCGGCAAACCCATCGCCCTCGCCGGCTCCCACCGCGACATCTCCTCCGTCATCGAGGTCGAAAGCCGCGAAATCAACGACGCCTTCTCCGATCGCCTCACCAAACTCCCCAACCGCGACTTCCTCATCGCCCGCCTCGAACGCCTCATGGCCCAAAAACGCCAGAAGGGCCCCGCCATGCCGCTGTTCGCCCTCATGTTCCTCGACCTCGATCGCTTCAAGATCGTCAACGACTCCATGGGCCACCTCGTCGGCGACCAGCTCCTCATCGCCGTCGCCGGCCGCCTCCGCAACTGCGCCCGCCCCAACGACATCGTCGCCCGCTTCGGCGGCGACGAGTTCGTCATCCTCCTCGAACGCATCCACGATAAAGAGGAAGCCATGCGCGCCGGCGCCCGCATCCTCGGCGCTCTCTCCACCCCCTTCGACATCAACGGCAATGAGGTCATCAGCGGCGGCTCCCTCGGCCTCGTCTTAAGCGATGAGCCCGCCGCCAACGTCCAGGACCTCCTCCGCTTCGCCGACATGGCCATGTACCAGGCCAAAAGCCAGCGCAAAGGCACCCTCGAGGTCTACCACCAGGGACTCAATGACTCGGTCACCCGCGCCTGTACCCTCCAGAACGACCTCGCCCGCGCCATGCTCCGCAACCAGCTCCTGCTCTACTTCCAGCCCGTCGTCTGCACCGGCTCCGGCCGCATCCTCGGCGCCGAAGCCCTCCTCCGCTGGCACCGCTCCTCCCATGAACTCGTCAGCGCCGGCGACTTCGTCCCCATGGCCGAAGAGATGGGCCTCATCGACGAAATCGGCGACTGGGTCCTCCGCACCGCCTGCAACCAAAACCTCGAATGGCAGCGCCTCGGCCTCTCCCCCGTCCGCGTCGCCGTCAACGTCTCCGCACGCCAGCTCCAGCACAAGGACTTCCCCCAACGCGTCGTCGCCATCCTCAAGGAAACCGGCCTCGACCCCCGCTGGCTCGAACTCGAACTCACCGAAACCGCCCTCATGAATAACCTCGACCAGGCCCCCGCCGCCCTCGCCCAACTCGTCGCCCAGGGCATCCGCGTCTCCATCGACGACTTCGGCACCGGCTACTCCTCCCTCAACTACCTCCGCCACTTCGACTTCCAAACCCTCAAAATCGACCGCAGCTTCGTCTCCGACATCACCACCGACCCCAAGGCCGCCGCCATCACCAAAGGCGTCATCACCATGGCCCACAACCTCCGCCTCTCCGTCATCGCCGAAGGCGTCGAACGCAGTGACCAGCGCCGCTTCCTCGCCGCCGAAAACTGCGACCAGGTCCAGGGCTACCTCGCCAGCCGCCCCGTCCCCCCCCTCCAACTCCAGGAACTCCTCCGCGGCGGATCCATCCCCCACTCCCCAGGCCAGTTCGGCTGGCACGGCTCCCTCGAAC
>JAFLBB010000331.1 GCA_017304135.1 Acidobacteriota bacterium
GCCAGACGCTCCCCACGCTCACCGCGCCTCTCTCATCGCACCGCGCCTTGGCCTAGCCCTTCTGCAGCACCGTCAGCCCAGGCCGGATCAGCTTCGTCAAATCGTTGGCCTCGGTCAAAAACATCTGCACCATCAGCTCCTGCCCGTGGCAGCGGAACGGCACCACCGTCCAGTTATGCCGCCCCATGCTCCGCGTCGTGAAGTTGCGCCCATACACCACCGTCGGCACACTTAGCCACATCGAGCCAAACTCGTCTTCAATCGACGTCTTCAAATTCCCGATGATCATGTTGGCCACTTCGCCCACGGCGTCCAACACATCGTTGTCCACCGCCGGATACTCAGCCATCAACATGTGCCCGGCCAGCTGGCAGGCCAGCTCCGGCGTGCAGCACACACTGCCCGTGCCCACCAGCGGCCCGGTCAGCCCCACCAGCGCCACCACGCCCTCGGTCGGCCCAACTCCTCCGTCCTCGGTCCGTGCCTCGCCTGGAATCGCATCGCTGCCCAGCATCATTGAGAAGACCTCCTGCGTCGCCACCGTAATGCGGCTCACCAGGTCCTCATGCGTTATCGAGAATCTCATTCTGTGTCTCCCTCCTGCGATTGGGCGCTCCACAACCGCCCGGCGCCCTCCGTCCTGCCCGGCCTCTCGTACGCCCCGGCACGCCGCGCGCACACCGCCGCGCCCTCGCCGCCGGCCCGCCGCACGGTCATATGATCCCTACCAGCTTTTCCTTGATCTGCTCAGCCGTGAACGGCTTCCGCACATACCCCGCCGCCCCCAGGTTCACCGCCTCCAACACCTTCGCCTGCCCGCCTTCGGTCGTGATCATCACCACCGGCACGTCCTTCAGACCCTCGGTCGTCTTCAGCTTCCCCAGCAACTCCAGGCCGTCCATGTTCGGCATGTTGATGTCGGACAGAATCAGCCCCACCTTTTCCTGGCTCAGCTTGGCCAGCGCTTCCACTCCATCGCCCGCCTCGTGCACCTTGCCCAACGGAACCTCTGCCTGCAACAAAACCCGCTGCAGGATCTTCCGGATGGCCGCCGAGTCGTCCACTATCAGAACATCTACCGCCATTTGGCCTCCCTCGTCGATGAGAACTTCTCCTGAAGTCTCATCGGCGCGAAGCCCGGCCCTTTGAGGAAATTGCGCCCCCCGCTTCCCCCTACAGCTCCCCTAACATCGCCTCCGTCACCGCCGCCGTCGTCGAACTCCCCCCCAAATCCGCCGTCCGCTCCCTCCGCCCCGCCAACACTTTCACCACCGACCCATGCACGGCCCGCGCCGCTTCCTCCTCGCCCAAATGCTCCAGCATCATCGCCGCCGAAAACACCGTCGCCATGGGGTTCGCAATCCCCTTCCCCACAATGTCCGGCGCCGTCCCATGCACCGGCTCAAACATCGACGGAAACCGCCGCGTCGGATCCAAATTCGCGCTCGCCGCCAGCCCGATGCTCCCCGTCACAATCGCCGACAGGTCACTCAATATATCCCCAAACAAATTCGACCCCACCACCACGTCAAACGTCTGCGGCCGCCGCACAAAGTTCATCGCCGCCGCATCCACCAGCAACGACTCGGTCTCCACGTCGGGATACTCCGCCGCCACCTGCTGGAACGCCTTGTCCCACAACACCATGCTGAAGCCCTGCGCATTCGACTTCGTAATCGACGCCACCCGCTTCTTCCCGTTCCGCTTCCGCGCCAGTTCAAAGGCGTGCCGGATCACACGGTCACACCCCCGCCGCGTGAATACCGACGTCTGCACCGCCACCTCCTCAGGCTGATGGTGATACAAAAACCCGCCGATCTGCGCATACTCCCCTTCCGTGTTCTCGCGCACCACGACCATATCGATATCGCCCGCCGCGCGCCCCACCAGCGGCGAATCCACACCGTCGAACAACACCGCCGGCCTCACATTGGCATACTGATCGAACCCCCGCCGGATCGGCAGCAACAGCCCGTTCAACGTGATGTTGTCCGGCACATCCACATGCCCCACCGCCCCCAGCAGAATCGCGTCGTGCGCGGCCAGCTGCTCCAGCGCGTTCGGCGGCATCATCGCCCCGTGCTGGAAGTAATACTCGGCCCCCCAGTCGAAATGGGCAAACTCGAAATGCAGCCCAAACTTCGCCCCCACCGCCCGCAATACATCCAACGCCGGAGGAATCACCTCCTGCCCAATTCCATCGCCAGGGATCACCGCTATGCTCAGGTTCCTCATAGAAGGGCCATCGTAACAGACGCAGCGCTCATCGTCCCCCCCGATGTACACTAGCGATTTCATGCCTACCCCATCCCCGTTCTCACTCCAGGGAAAGACCGCCCTCGTCGCCGGCGCCAGCCGCGGCATCGGTCTGGCCATCGCTAAGGAAATCGCCGCCGCCGGCGCCCACACCATCCTCGCCGCCCGCTCGGCCGACAAGCTCCACCAGGAGGTCGACGCCCTCAAGGCCCAGGGTCTCTCCGCCGACTCCCGCACCCTCGACGTCTCCTCCAACGACAAGGTCGACGAGGCCTGCAAAGACATCCCCGACCTCGACATCCTCATCAACGTCGCCGGCACCAACGTCCGCAAGCGCTTCGAGGACTACACCCCGGAAGAGTACAACCTCATCCTCCAAACCAACCTCCACGGCATCGTCCGCCTCACCCAGATCCTCGGCAAACGCATGGTCGACCGCGGCACAGGCGGCAAGATCGTCATGATCGGCTCGCTCACCTCCCTCATCGCCTTCCCCTTCCTCTCCCCCTACGCCATCACCAAATCGGGCCTGTGGGGACTCACCCGCGTCCTCGCCGCCGAGTGGGGCCGCTACAACATCCAGGTCAACTGCATCGCCCCCGGCTTCATCGAAACCGACCTCAACCGCGAAATGTGGAAGCCCCAGTTCATGCGCGACTGGCTCCGCTCCGGCCAGGCCAACCCCCGCCTCGGCACCCCCGAAGACATCGCCCCGCTGGCCGTCTTCCTCTCCTCGCGCGGCTCGGATTACGTCACCGGCCAGTGCATCGCCGTCGACGGCGGCTTCACCACCACCGGCATCTGGCCCTTCGAACCGCCCAAGTAACCATGCTCGCGCGGCGTCAACTCCTGGCTCTGCTGGGCGCGGGCGCCGCGCACTCTCAAACGCCCGCCCCCAATCCCGCCAAGTCCGCCGAGCCCCCCATCGAGTTCACCTGCCCGATGGACAAGGACGTCAAACTCCGCGGCCCCGGCAAATGTCCCCGCTGCGGCATGGCCCTCTCCGCCCACCTCCCTGAACACATCGAATACGGCTTCGACATCCGCACCACGCCCCACCCCGTCCGC
>JAFLBB010000034.1 GCA_017304135.1 Acidobacteriota bacterium
GACCAGCACAACGAGCAGCCGAAGCCCTTCATCTGGACCGCAAAAGCCTCGGATATCTTGGAGAAGGTCAAACGCGCCCGTGCCGCGCTCAATAATGCTCAGTCCGTGTGACGCACTACACTAGCAGGAACCTTGGCTTGGGGCGGTTCTAGGATGCCAGGGCCTAATACGCTGTGCGGGCGTTCGCGGTTGTAGTGGCTTGACCATTCTCGAAGAATGAAGTACATGCCAAAGAGACGACGACGTTAGGCGTCTTCGAGTTGCCGGTGCAGTTCTTCAGGGTACAGTCTGACCAGTTGCGGATACCGTTCACCGAGCCGGATGAGGTCCAACTCATCTTTCTTGCGCTTGCTGAGGCGGCGGTGTGGGTCGCTGTAGGCCCAGAGCTTACCCTGAGTCACATCTTCGAGGCAGGCGATGCGGACTTCCACTCCGAGGACGGTGGCGGTGGTGGAGCGGCGGAGGAAGTCCTGGTAGCGGGCGTCGGTGGTGAATTGAATGCGGAGGTCGCTGCCGGGCGAGGTTGCGTTGATGGAGTGCGGGTGCTGCTCGATCTCGAAGCCTGACTTGCGGAGGTGACCAGTGAGCGGGGCGAGGTTGGCCGTGTAGACGACGAGGTCCGCATCGAGGGTATAGACGGGTTCGACGTAGCAGTTGACGGCCAGGCCGTCGATCAGGCAGTAGGGTGCGAACTGCTCGCAGGCGGTGATGAGACGTGCGAAATCGCCCCCGCCGCCGCGGGTGGTGAGATCGTATGCCTCAAGTGCCGTCACACCTTCACGGTACGGGAGGCCACCGCTTGGGGCAATCGCGGCGCGGGGAATGTCGCCCGCGGTGGACGTAACTCCGCTATCCTTTTCACCGGAGGATTGCCATGGCGACACCTACGCCCGCCGCTGATTTGCCGAGCCGGCCGTTGACGATTCTGAGTGAAGAAGAGGAGATGTTCCGCGATGCCGTGGGGCAGTTTGCGCGGGAACAGATTCAGCCGCATGTGCGGGCGATGGATGAGGAGAGCAAGTTCCGGCCGGACATTCTGAAGCAGATGTTCGGGCTGGGGCTGATGTCGATTGAGATCCCGGAGGAGCTGGGCGGGCAGGGGGGCACGTTTTTTCAATCGGTGCTGGCGATTGAGGAGATCGCGAAGGTCGATCCGGCGGCGGCGGTGATTGTGGATGTGCAGAACACGCTGGTGATCAACGCTCTGCTGCGATGGGGGACCGAGGAGCAGAAGCGGCGGTGGCTGCCGCGGATGGCGCGCGACACGGTGGCGAGCTATGCGCTGAGCGAGGCGGGTTCGGGGTCGGATGCGTTTGCGTTGACGACGCGGGCAGTGCAGGTTGGCGACGAATGGCGGCTGACGGGGCGGAAGCTGTGGATCACGAATGCGGCCGAGGCGGGGCTGTTCCTGGTGTTTGCGAATGCGAATCCGGAGCAGGGCTACAAGGGCATCACCTGTTTTGTGGTGGAGCGCGGAGCGAAGGGGTTCACGGTGGGGCGGAAGGAGGACAAGCTGGGCATTCGGGCGTCGTCGACGTGCGAGTTGATTTTGGACGACTGCGTGGTTCCGGCGGCGGATGTGCTGGGCGAGGTGGGGAAGGGCTACAAGATCGCGATTGAGACGCTGAACGAGGGGCGGATTGCGATTGGCGGGCAGATGGTGGGGTTGGCGCAGGGAGCGCTGGATCATGCGCTGGCCTATGCGCGGGAGCGGAAGCAGTTCGGCAAGCCGATCGCGGAGTTCCAGGGGGTGCAGTTTGACCTTGCGGAAATGGCAACCGGGATCGAGGCGGCGCGTCTATTGACATATAACGCCGCCCGTCTGCGCGAGGCCGGACGCCCGTTTTTGACCGAGGCGGCGATGGCGAAGTATTATGCCAGCCAGGTGGCCGAAGATGTGGCCAGCCGGGCGGTGGAGGTTCTGGGCGGGGTCGGCTTCACAAAGGATTACCCTGTAGAGAAGCTGTACCGCGACGCCAAGATCGGACGGATCTATGAGGGCACGTCCCACATGCAGCGGCTGACGATCGCTAAACAGATATTGAGGTAGACGATGAGACGACTGCTAGCCAGCCTGATTTTGATGGCGCTTCCGGCGCTGCCGCAGGGGTTTCGCGAGGCCGCCGCGAGCGACTTGAGCGAGGCTCGCATCCAGGAGATCATCACGAGGTTCGCCACCAACGAGGCGAACTTCGCCAAGGCGCGCGAGGCCTACACCTACCGCCAGACGGCGAGGGTGCACGTGTTGGACGCCGGCGGGCGGGCGGCGGAGCGGTATGAGATTGTCTCCGACATCATCTTCACGAGCGACGGCAAGCGCACGGAACGGGTGGTTCGGGCTCCGGTTTCGACGCTGCAGAGCATTCAACTGACGCCGGAAGACGAGCAGGATCTGCGCAGCGTGCAGCCGTTTGTGCTGACCATCAACGACATCGACAAGTATCATGTGCGCTACCTGGGCAAGGAGACGCTGGATGAGATTCCGTGCCTGGCGTTTGCGGTGCGGCCGAAGTCGATGGTGGCCGGGCAGCGGTATTTTGCGGGCATGGTGTGGGTGGACGATAAAGAGCTGCAGATTGTGAAGAGCTATGGGCGCGGCGTGGGTGTGAAGAAGAAGGGGTTTGACAACCAGTTTCCGAAGTTTGAGACCTACCGCGAGCAGATTGACGGGAAGTTCTGGTTCCCGACCTACACGATCGCCAACGACACGCTGAACTTCGAGTCAGGTCCGGTGCGCATCCGGATGACGGTGAAGTATGAGGACTACAAGCAGTTCGGTTCGGACATCAAGATCACGTTCGGCGATCCGGTGACGGGCGAGGGCGAGAAGAAGCCGGAAGAGAAGAAGCAGCCGTAGCGGCAGGAGGCGGCCTCCGCTGACGGAGGAGAAGATGCAGCGAAATGGTGACGGGGTGGTGTGTGAGGCGGGGTGCGCTTTCACCTGCCGATTCGCGCCATTCAAGGGGCAAAATTCACCAAACAGTCGGGCTTTGTAGAGGAGGCAGGGGGCGCATGGTCTAATGGGAAGTTCCGTATTATGCTCCGTTCTTCCCCGCGGCGCCGTTGGATCGCCGCTTCGCGCCGTCTGCGCGAACTCAAGATGATCGCCAAAGGGTTGGCCTCGACGGACCATCCCATCCTGGCGCATATCATCCCTATTCGCCGGTGCAATCTGTCGTGCACCTATTGCAACGAATACGACGATTTTTCAAAGCCGGTGCCGACCGAGACGATGCTGCGGCGGGTGGACCACCTGGGGCGGTTAGGAACGGCGATTGTGACGGTGAGCGGCGGCGAGCCGCTGCTGCATCCGGAGCTGGACCTGATCATCGCCAGGGTGCGTTCGACGGGGGCGCTGGCGGGGATGATCACCAACGGTTACCTGCTGGTGCCGGACCGCATCCGGGCGCTGAACCGGGCCGGGCTCGATCACATGCAGATTTCGATCGACAACGTGATGCCGGACGAGGTTTCCAAGAAGAGCCTGAAGGTGCTCGATAAGAAGTTGCAGATGCTGGCCGAGCACGCCGAGTTTCACGTGAACATCAACTCGGTGGTGGGGGGCGGCATTCACAATCCGGAGGACGCGCTGGTGGTGTCCAAGCGGGCCATTGAGCTGGGGTTCACCTCGACGGTGGGCATCATTCACGATGGAACGGGGCAGTCGCGGCCGCTGGGCGAGCGTGAGCGTAAGGTCTACACGACGATCAAGCAGTTTGAGAAGAGCAGCTACTCGCGGTTCAACCGGTTCCAGGAGGCGATCGCCGATGGGCGGCCGAACGACTGGCGGTGCCGGGCGGGCGGGCGCTATCTGTACATCTGCGAAGACGGGCTGGTGCACTACTGTTCGCAGCAGCGCGGCTATCCGAACAAGCCGATTGAGCAGTATTCGCTGGAGGACATCCGGCGCGAATACAAGACCGAGAAGGGCTGCGCGCCGCACTGCACGGTGAGTTGCGTGCACCAGGTGTCGTTGTTCGACGGCTGGCGCGATCCGCAGACGCTTCCGCCGGTGGATCCGGAGCTGGCGGCGACGCCGCTGGTGCAGATCGAATCGGCGCGGCGGTAGACCTTCCCCACAACAACCTCGCTGCACGGTCTGTGCGGGGAGTTCGAAGCTATCCATTCTCAAACTTAGAACACTTGCTCCGATAAGGGCAGAAGCGAAACACGGATGACACTGTGGTTCGGTCCAGGTGACGTCCGTTTGGCTTGTCCCCTACCCCGTAAGGTGCTGGTTGCCACCCGCAGGAAGGGACGAGAATCACCGAGTGAAGGAGAGTCCATGAGAACGGTGGGAATCATCAAGGCAACTTGCGCGTGCTTGTGTTTGCTGACAGGCCGCGCCTCGTGCCAGACGGATTTCGAGATGGGCGGGAAGCAGTTCCAGGTGCACGGTTTCGCGTCCCAGGGGTTTGCCTACTCCAATCAGAACAACTTCCTGTCGATGAAGACGAGCGACGGCTCGTTTGCGCTCACCGATGGAGGCGTGAACATCTCGTCGCGGCTGACGCCGAGGTTTCGCGTAGGGGCGCAGGTGTACATGCGCAATGTTGGGAATATCGGCAACTGGCGTCCGACGCTCGATTGGGCGTATGGGGATTACCGGTTCAATGATTGGATTGGAATTCGCGCAGGGCGTGTGAAGACGGCGATGGGTTTATACAACGACACGCAGGACGCGGAGTTTGTGCACACCTATGCCTTGCTGCCGCAGGCGGTGTATTCGTTGGATTTGCGGGAGGCGACGATTGCGCACAATGGCGTGGACGCCTACGGCTCGATTCCGCTGCGGGGCGCGGGCACGCTGGCCTACACGGTGTACACGGGCAAGCGGCAGGACAGCATTCACGGCGGCTACCCGTATCTGTTACGGGGCCTGGCGACGATTGACCTGGACAGCTATGGCGGGGTGCAGTGGGGTGGGGACCTGAAGTGGATGACGCCGTTGTCGGGGTTCCTTGTGGGCGCGTCGCATATGAACGCCTCGACCACGGGCAAAGGCATCGGTCCGACGCGGCCTGGCAACCGGACCGAGTACGGGCCGTACAAGGAGACGTCGAACAAGGACCAGACGTCGCAGTTTTCGGCGCAGTATACGGTGGGCGCGCTGCGGATTGACGCGGAATACCGGCGCTACTGGCGGGATCAGGATATCTACAACGGGCAGGCGAACTCGACAACCGATGCGCGAGGGTGGTACACGGCCGGTGCGTACCGGATTTCCAAGCGGTTCGAGGCTGGTTCGTACTTTTCGCGGTTTGTGCTGAAGTCACGGGGCAGCCCGTCGACCAAGCCGGGCGACTTCCCGATCAATGACAAGGTGATCACGCTGCGCACGGATGTGACGAAGTACTGGAACGTCAAGGTGGAGGGGCACTTCATTCGCGGCAATGGCGGAGGATCTCCGTATCCAACGGGGTTTTATCGTGTGGACAACCCGGCCGGGCTGTTCAACGACACCAACATGCTGTTGATCCGGACGGGCTGGAACTTTTAGGCGTACGTGTTCACCCAACGGAGACAGGAGAATCATATGAACCGCATCCAATCGTTAGTCCTTAGTTTGGTTTCAGCGAGCTGGCTGGCGGGAGCCTTGCCCGCCGCCGAAGTGAAGGTGATCGCCAACAACTCGGTGGGGGCCACGGCCGTGTCCCGCGAGGAGTTGAAGGGCGTGTTTCTGGAGACGAAGAACTCGCTTAGCGACGGCAGCGCGGTGGAACCAGTGTTGCTAAAGAGCGGCGCAACGCACGAGGCGTTTCTGAAAGAGTATGTGGGCAGGATGGACGCCGCATTGCAGAACTACTACCGCAGCCTGGTGTTCACGGGCAAGGGATCGATGCCCAAGGCGCTTGCCGGGGATGCGGAGATGGTTGCCTACGTGGCCAAGACCAAGGGGGCCATCGGGTATGTGAGCGCCGGCACGGCGGCGCCGGGCGTGAAGACGCTTGAGGTGAGGTGAGGGGACCGGACGGCAAACGCACGTTGAGTGGAGAACCGCGCGGCCGGGGAGCGATGGCCCGCCGCGCGGTAAATCGTGTGGGGGCTGGCGCTGGCGGGGGCATCAGGGACGCGCGGAGAGAGGCTCGTTAAGGCCATTTCACGAAGCAGGTGAGGCACATCGCGTGTGTTACCGTAATCGAGAATGTTCCTCTACGCGGTGGCGGTCTTCCTCAGCGCCTTCCTGCTGTTTCAAATCCAACCGATCATTGCCCGGATCATCCTGAGCTGGTTTGGCGGGACGGCGGCGGTCTGGACGACATGCATGTTGTTCTTCCAGATTGGGCTGCTGGCGGGCTACTTCTATTCGCACTCGTTGATTAAGCGCCTGTCGCCACGGGCGCAGAGCCTGCTGCACATCGTGCTGTTGGTGTTGAGCCTGGCGGCCTTGCCGATTTTGCCGGGTGAGGGCTGGAAGCCGGAGGGGACAGAAAACCCGACGATCCGCATTTTGCTGCTGCTGGCGGCCACGGTGGGCTTGCCCTATATGCTGCTGTCGACGACCTCGCCGTTGTTGCAGGCCTGGTATGCGCGGTCAAAGAAGGGCGCCCTGCCCTACCGGCTGTTTGCGCTGTCGAACCTGGGTTCGATGCTGGCGCTGTTGAGCTATCCGCCGCTGATTGAGCCGAACATGCCGACGCGGATGCAGGCGTATGCGTGGTCGGGCGGGTATGTGCTGTTTGCGGCGTTGACGTGTTATCTGGCGTATAAGGGGCGTGGGGCGGAGTCGCTAGCTCCGGTAGAGGCGACGGGGGAGGCCATTGCGGCCGAGGGCGAAGCGGCCGAGGTAGAGGCTCCGCCGGCATTGGGGCGAAAGATCCTGTGGGTGGCGCTGGCGGCCTGTCCATCGATGTTGATGCTGGCGGTGACCAACCACATGTCGCAGGATGTGGCGGCGATTCCGTTTTTGTGGGTGTTGCCGCTGAGCCTCTATCTGCTGAGCTTTATTCTCACGTTTGACGCGCGCGGGTGGTATCAGCGCAACATCTTCCTGGTGATGCTGGCGCCGGGGCTGGGCGGGATGGCTTACCTGCAGTGGTCGAACGCCTCGGAGTTGAAGATGCAGTGGACGATCGCGGCACTGGCGGCGGGCTTTTTCATCTGCTGCATGGTGTGCCACGGGGAACTGGCGGCGCGCAAACCGTCGCCGCGCTATCTCACCTCGTTTTACCTGGCGCTGAGCGTGGGCGGGGCCATAGGCGGGCTGTTCGTCGGCGTGGTGGCGCCCTATCTGTTCCAGAACTACTTTGAACTGCCGATTGCGCTGGCGTTTTGCGGTTTGCTGGCCTACATTGTGGCGATTGAGGAGCCGGGGTTCACGTGGCGTCAGGCGGCGGCGACGATGCCGGCGTTTTCGCTGCTGGCGGGGATGGTGGGGTTGTGGATCTTCCTGGGGCGCAGCGTTCACGACAGCCTGGAGGGCTACAAGCTGGTGACGCGCAACTTCTATGGCACGCTGCGCGTGAGGCAGTCCGGCGACGGGAGCAATTGGGAAGACTATAAGACGCTGCTGCACGGTTCGATCAACCACGGCGAGCAGTGGACGCATCCAGCGCGGCGGCGCGAGTTGCTGACCTACTATTGCGCCGACACAGGCATTGGCCGCGCCATGCGCGTGCGCACGGAGGGAGTGCCGCAGAAGGTGGGCGTGCTGGGGTTGGGCGCGGGGACGATGGCCGCCTTTGGCCGCAAGGGCGACGACGTCACCTTCTACGAGATCAATCCGGTGGTGCCGAAGCTGGCCCACGAGGAGTTCAGCTTCTACCCGGACAGTCCGGCGACGAAGCGGATCATCATGGGCGACGGGCGGTTGTCGCTGGAGCGGCAGGCTCCGCAGAACTTTGACGTGCTCATGATGGACGCCTTTTCGGGCGACTCGATTCCGGTGCACCTGGTGACGAAGGAGGCTTTTCAGCTCTACTTCCGGCACCTCAAGCCGACGGGCTACCTGGTGATGCACATTTCGAACAAGTACCTCGACCTGGAACCGGTGCTGGCGCGGATTGCGGGCGAGTTGAACAAGTCGTCGATGCTGGTGGAGACCAACGAGGACGAATCAGGCGACTGCTTCGGGACGACGTTCATCGTAATGGCGCACACGCCGGAGGCGTTCCAGACGCAGCCGTTCGCCAATGCCGGGACGCAACCGAAATTGAAGACGGGCATCGGCATGTGGACGGATGATTACTCGAACCTGTTCGGGATTTTGAAGTAGCGGCGGCGGTGATAGCATGTGGGCCATGTCCACACGAAGGAACTTTCTGGCCACGGCGGCGGCTGCCGCGGTGAGCCCGGCGGCGGATGGCGCGCGCACCAATGTGGTGATCATTCTCTGCGATGACCTGGGCTATGGCGACCTGGGTTGCTATGGCTCGCCGATTGCGACGCCGAACATCGATTCGCTGGCGCGGGACGGGTCGCGGTTCACCCACTACTATTCGGGCAATCCGGTGTGTTCGCCTTCGCGGGCGGCGCTGCTGACGGGCCGCTATTGTGTGCGCGCCGGAGTTCCGCGAGTGTTTTTCCCGCGCGACAAGGAGGGCATGCCGCTGTCGGAGATCACGATGGCGAACGTGCTGAAGGGCGCCGGGTATGCTACGCAGTGCGTAGGCAAGTGGCACCTCGGGCATCTGGCGCCGTATCTGCCGACGGACCGCGGTTTCGACCACTACTTCGGCATCCCCTATTCGAACGACATGAGCCCGCGGTGGCTGATGGACGATGCAAAGGTGCTCGAAGAGAACGTGGAACTGGACGACCTGACGCCGCGCTACACAGAGCGGGCGGTGAAGTTCATTGAGGATTCGCGCGGGAAGCCGTTCTTCCTTTACATGCCGCATACCTATCCGCACATCCCGCTAGGGGCGAGCAAGCGGTTCCGCGGCAAGTCGCCACAGGGCATTTACGGCGATGTGGTGCAGGAGATCGATTGGAGCGTGGGTGAGATTCTGAGTGCGCTCAAGCGAACCGGCGCGGACAAGAACACGCTGGTGATCTTCACTTCCGACAATGGCCCGTGGTATCAGGGTTCGCCGGGGCGGCTGCGGGGGAGGAAGGGAATGACGTGGGAGGGCGGCCAGAGGGTGCCGATGCTGGCGCGGCTTCCGGGGAAGGTGGCCAAGGGGAAGGTGGTGGATGTGCCGTGCGGGGTGTGGGACCTGATGCCGACGGTGTGCGGCCTGACCGGCGCGGCCAAGCCGAACGTGACGCTCGATGGCATGGATCTGACGGGGGTGCTGGGCGGGTCGGCGCGGAGCCTGGAGAGGGAGCCGATGCTGGTTTTCGACGGCATGGACCTGCACTGCGCGCGCTGGGGGAAGTGGAAGCTGCACGTGGCGCGGCGGAATCATGTTATGTATAGCCCGGCGCCGCCGAGCGGACCGCTGGCGCTGCCCATCCGGCCTGAGTTGTATGACGTGTCCACGGACGTGGACGAGAGCTTTGATGTGGCCGCGGAGAACCCGGAGGTGGTGCGGCAGATGATGAGCAAGGTGGAGGCGATCATGGCCGGGATGCCGGAGGCGGTGCGGAAGGCGCGGGCCGAGGTGCTGCAGCGGAAGGCGACGGTGCCGCCGGCCGGTCAGGTGCCGCAATTGAGCAGGAATTGAGTGAGGAGAATCATTATGCGCATGGCCTATCTAGTGGTGTTTGCCCTTTCGGCGTTGGGCGCCGACGGTGGGTTCGTTTCGTTATTTAATGGCAAGGACCTGGACGGTTGGTTCCTTTCCGGCGGCAAGGGCCGCGGCTATGTGGTGGAGAACGGGGTCCTGGTTTGCCCGGCCGATGGCGGCGGCAACCTGTTGACTAATAAGGAATACGGCGACTTCGTATTGCGCTTTGAGTTCCGCCTGGAGCCGGGCGGCAACAACGGGGTGGGCATTCGCACGCCGAAGGAAGGCGACGCGGCGTATGTGGGGATGGAGATCCAGATTTTGGATCACGATCATGAGCGCTATGCGGGCAAGCTGAAGCCGACGCAGCGGCATGGGTCGGTGTACGATCTGATTCCGGCGCTGAAGGACGCGTTGAAACCGGCCGGGGAGTGGAACCGGGAAGAGATCACGGCAAAGGGCGGGCGCATCCAGGTTCGGTTGAATGGCGAGCTGATCACGGATGGCGATTTGAGCACTATTCGGGATGAGAAAGTACTAGCGAAGCACCCGGGCGCGAAACGCGCTAGTGGGCACTTGGGGTTTCTTGGCCATGGCACACGTGTTGAATTTCGCAACATTCAGATCCGTGAAGTGAAGTGATGGCGGCGCATCTGCTGGATATTACTACAGTAGGCGATAATCCTAGCCCCTGCCCGTTCAGTTAGGGTAAACTAGCCTTGCTAGTAGTCGTAGGAGATGCTACCGAGGAAGCGAAAGAATCTCGCGGAGCTTCTCTCACGGAGTGGGTCTGCAACCGATACGGATAGACGTGAGAGCAGAAGCGTTTCGGGTTTCGAATTCGGACTGGCCTGTGCAATTGGCCGTATTCAACCGCAGTTTGGCGCTGGATCGCGTGGGCGGGGATGAGGACCTGTTGCGCGAGGTGGCTCAACTGTTTCTGCAGGAGTACCCTTCCCTTTTGGTACAGATTGAGGAAGCGGTAGCGCACGCCGATGCGTGCCGGGTGATGGAAGCGGCACACACGATGAAGGGTTCGCTGGCGACGCTGGGAGCCGAAGCGGGGACACAGATCGCGTTGCAGTTGGAGACGATGGGGCGTCACCGTGTGCTGGACGGTTCGCAGGAGACGTGCCGGGCGCTTGTGGAGCAACTGAGCGAACTGGAATCGGAACTCCAGAAGGTCGCCACGGGCGCATAGTTATTCTGCCAGGCAGGAGCGGGCGCCGTTTCCGTAGGTCAGTTCGGAAAAGCCGCCATGCTATAGTAAAACTTCACACAAGCATGGTTCCCACCGAGGCTAGAGAGATCGTCTGTGCGCATAGCCCAGACTCAGACGATGCGTACATGTTTTACGCTATGGCGACGCGCAAGGTGCGCAGCCGCCTGGTGCAGGTGTCGCATGTCCTATCGGACATTGAGACCCTGAACCGGAAAGCGATGGAGGGAGCCTACGAGCTGACCGCCATCAGCTACCATGCCTACCCGTATGTGGCTGACAAGTATCAACTGATGGCCAGCGGTTCGAGCGTGGGCGACGGGTATGGGCCGCTGCTGATTGCGACGCGGAACATGGACCCGTCGGAAATGAAGGGGAAGCGGATCGCCGTTCCCGGCAAGCTGACGACGGCGTTTCTGACGTTGAGTTTGTATCAGCCTGACTTTATCCCCGTGGTAACGCCGTTTGACCAGATTCCGGACGCGGTGCGAGAAGGGTCAGTGGACCTGGGGCTGGTGATCCACGAGGCGCAGCTCACCTTTGCCAAGGGTGGATTCCATTGCATTACGGATCTCGGCAAGTGGTGGAAGCAGACCTACAACCTGCCGCTGCCGCTGGGGGCCAACGCGCTGTTGCGGTCGCTGCCGGCGGACGTGAAGAGCGAATGCTGCCGGATGATGAAAGAGAGCATCCAGCACGCGATCGATCATCATGAAGAGGCGCTCAATTACGCGATGCAGTTTGCGCG
This sequence comes from Acidobacteriota bacterium, assembly GCA_017304135.1. Classification (GTDB taxonomy): domain Bacteria; phylum Acidobacteriota; class Terriglobia; order Bryobacterales; family Bryobacteraceae; genus JAFLBB01. Next base: position 11,579 of record JAFLBB010000034.1, read on the forward strand.
CGATATGGAGTCGCCGGTGGCCGAGAAGTTTGTCGGCATGTATGTGAACCATCACACGCTGGACTGCGGCGAGGATGTGCCGGCGGCGGCACAGAAGCTGCTCGACATGGGCTTTGAGGCGGGGATTCTGCCGAAGCGCATTGAAGTCGAATTTGTCCGGTAAGCCGTTTCCCTGCAACGCAGATTGACTGCGAGTGGTCTAATCGTAGTATGCGCATCCGAACTGTGTCCGTACTCCTGATGGCGGCCGTGGCCGTGGTGGCCCAGGATGGCTCCAAGCAGGTGATCAAGATGCTGAAGGAGATCGGCAAGGATGCCAGTCCGCAGGCAATCGAACGCGTCGCGCCCTACTTGAAAGACCCCGATGTGGAAGTGAGGCGCGAGGCGGTGACGGCGCTGGTAAGGCTGGGCGGGCTGGCGAGCCTGGACAAGCTGGTGGAGGCGACCAGGGATGCGGATGAGGAGATTCAGATCCGGGCCTCGGACGGGCTGGTGAACTTCTATTTGCCGGGCTATGTGGAGTTTGGGTTGACGGCTTCACTGAAGCGCGCCGGGACGGGGTTGAAGGGCAAATTCTCAGACACGAATGACCAGGTGATTCCGCCGTATGTGCAGGTGCGTGAGGATGTGGTGCTGGCGCTGGGGGCGCTGGCCAGGGGCGGCATCTCGGAGCAGTCGCGGGCCAATGCTGCGCGCGGGGTAGGCATCCTGCGCGGCAAGGCGGCGGTGGCGGACCTGGCCGAGGCGGTGAAGAGCAAGAAGACGGTGGTGATCTACGAATGCCTGGTGGCGTTCCAGAAGATCGGCGATCCGGAGGCGGCCGATTCGTTTGCGTTCCTGCTGCGCGACCTCGATGAGAAGGTTCAGATTGCGGCGATTGAGGCCACCGGGCAGCTGCGGAACAAGAATGCAGTGCCGAGGCTGCGCGAGGTGTTGGGCGACAGCAAGAAGGTGAAAGTGCAGCGTGCGGCGCTGGTGTCGCTGGCCAAGCTGCCGGATGAGGCCAACCGGCCGGTGTATGAGAAGTATCTGCTGGACCGGGACGACGGGTTGCGGGCGGCGGCGGCGGAGGGGTTTGCGCGGTTGAAGAACCCGGAGGACGCGGTACGCCTGGTGAAGTTATTTGACGAGGAGAAGAAGATGAGCCCGCGGCTGAGCCTGGCGTTCGCGGCGGTGATGCTGGGCAAGCGCGAGGTGACGGAGTTCAGCCCGCTTCAGTATCTGGTGAACACGCTCAATTCCTATTCGTGGCGGGGGATTGCGCACCCGTTTCTCATCGAGTTGTGCCGCGAGCAGGACATCCGCGAGGCGCTCTATCCGGTGATGCACGAGCGGACGAAGGAAGAGAAGATCTGGCTGGCCGACGTGCTGGCGCGCACCTATGCCGCCGACGCGAGGCCGGCGCTGGAGAAGCTGAGCCAGGATGGAGAAAGTGAAGTGGCCCAGGCGGGGGCCCGGGCCATTCGGACGTTGGGATTGCAGCAGTAGGAAGTGCGTGGGAGCGATGCGGAAGAAGAGCCTTACTTGGCCTTCTTCTGCTTCTGCTGACCGACGCGAACTTTGAACTGCCGGGCGATCATTTCGGAGTGGGCCTTCCAGTCATACCGGCTGCGGACGTCGGCGAGGTAGGCATCCACGTCGATGCCCTTGGGGAGCACGGCCACCACGGTGGCGGTTTGCGTACCGTCGGGGCTGGTGATCTTGAAGCGACGGGTGTTCGGAATCGACATAACCTTTCTAGCTTAGCATGAGCCCGGCGGGGGGCATGAGCCCGGCGGGGGGCCGGCACGTCGAAATGGGAGCTTAGAGGCCGGAGGCCGCCTTCCATTCCTCGCAGCGGGTGCGTACGGCTTCGTCGACGCGCTTGAGGCCGAGCTTTTCGCGAAGCTGGTCATGAAGCTGGTCGCGGAGGTCGGGGTTGTCGCGCAAGAAGAGGCGGGCGTTGTCGCGGCCCTGGCCGATGCGCTGGCCGGCGTAGCTGAACCAGGAGCCGGCCTTTTCGAGGAGGCCCTGGTCGGCGCCGAGGTCAATGAGGTCGCCCTCGAAGGAGATGCCTTCGCCGAAGAGGACGTCGAACTCCGCCTCACGGAAAGGGGCCGCGCACTTATTTTTCACGATTTTGACCTTGGTGCGGTTGCCGATGGCTGCCTCGCCGTCCTTGATGGAGCCGATGCGCCGGATGTCGCAGCGAACGCTGGAGTAGAACTTGAGTGCGCGGCCGCCTGTGGTGGTTTCCGGACTTCCGAACATGACGCCGATCTTCTCGCGGATCTGGTTAATGAAGATGAGGCAGGTGTTGGTTTTCGCGGCGATGCCGGTGAGTTTGCGCATGGCCTGGGACATGAGCCGGGCGTGGGCGCCCACAAAGTTATCGCCCATCTCGCCTTCGAGTTCGGCCTTGGGGACGAGTGCGGCGACCGAGTCGAGGATGAGGACGTCGATGGCGTGGGAGCTGATGAGGGCGCTGGCGACCTCCAGTGCCTGCTCGGCGTAGTCGGGCTGGGAGATGAGCAGGTTGTCGGTATCGACGCCGAGGTTGCGGGCGTAGTTGGCGTCGAGCGCGTGTTCGACATCAATGAAAGCGGCATTGCCGCCCTGGCGCTGTGCCTGCGCGGCGGCGTGGAGGGCGAGCGTGGTTTTGCCGGAAGATTCCGGCCCGAAGATTTCGGTGATGCGGCCTCGCGGGAAGCCGCCGATGCCGAGGGCGCGATCAACGGAGAGCGAGCCGGTGGGGATGACGTCGAGGGCGACAATCGACTCACGGTCGCCGAGGCGGACGACGGTGCCAATGCCGAAGGTTTTGCCGATGGCGGCGACGACATGGTGAAGCGCCTGGGCGCGCAGTTCGGGGTTCAATGGTGGTTTCAGACCATAGGTGGGCGCGGAGGAGGGACGCTCGGCAGCCCGTGCGGGAGGGAGTTTATCAGTCTTCATGACGATGGGCCGGACGACGATATAGTGTTGGGCCAGAGCGGGGCGTCTCACCCGAGATGCGGCTGGAGCAAGATGGCGGAGGCGGGCAGGTGTTATGATTTTCGCGGCGTCTTGGCATGAGGCGTGCTGGCAAGATTGGCGTGGACGTGCGTTTGTGCGCGTCGCGAATGGAAGGGAGACTATGGACCTGCAAAGAAGAATGTTTGTTCTGGGATCGGCAGCGGCGAGCCTGATGGCACAGGGCGCGGAGAGGCTGGCCACGGCGGTGATCGGCACCGGGAACCGGGGTTCCTACCTTCTTTCAGGCGTGATCGAGCAACCCAACGCCAAGGTGGCGGCGGTGTGCGACATCAAGCCGGACCGGCTGGACAAGGCGGCCAGCGCGGCGGTGAAGGACAACCCGTCGACCTACACGGACTGGCGCAAGATTATCGACCGCAAGGACATTGAGGTGGTGTTCGTGGCCACGCCGCCGCACCTGCACGCGGAGATGGCGATCGCGGCGCTGCAGGCGGGCAAGCACGTCTACTGCGAGAAGCCGATTGGGGTGACGGCGCAGCAGGTGAAGGAGGTGGTGAAGGCGGCCAGGGGTTCGAAGAAGATGTTCCTGGCGGGGCAGCAACTGCGGTCGTACAAGCAATTGGGCGAGGCGGTGAGGAAGATCCGCGAGGGGGCGATTGGCGATGTGATCATGGTGAAGGCGCAGCGGCATGCCACGGCGGACCTGCCGCACGACGGGAGTTCGGGCGACTGGTATTTCGATGTCTCGAAGTCGGGCGGATACCTGATCGAGCAGTCGGTGCACAACCTGGATGCGTGCAACTGGGCGATTGGGGCCCATCCGACGCGGGCGTGCGGGTTTGGGGCAATCCAGCTCTACAAGAACCAGCCGCCGGGACGGACGATTTTCGACTGCGGCAGCATTACGTATGACTATCCGAACGGGATCAAGATGTCGTTCACGCAGAACGTGTTTCATCCGCGCGGGTTGCCGGCCGGGAACCAGTACATCTACGTGTATGGGACCAAGGGCGCGGTGGACCTGATGGGTTCGGCGACGATGTATCCGCTGGAGCGCGACGCGCAGCCGGTGGTGCTGGCCGAGAAGGTGGAAGAGGCGCGGCACGGGCACATCACGGCGCTCTATGACGCCATCACGAAGGGCACGGCGCTGCCGGCCGACATCACGGTGGGGGCGACGGCGGCGCTGACGGCGATTCTGGGGCACGAAGCGATGGTGAAGCAGACGGTGGTGAAGTGGAGCGATCTGGGAGTGGATGTGTAGAACGGGCGCGAGTTCGGATATACTCGGAGTGAAGCCCCCTGAGCGGGAGTAATTCAGTGGTAGAATGCCAGCTTCCCAAGCTGGACGTCGCCGGTTCGACCCCGGTCTCCCGCTCCACTCCACGCGCGGCGTTTCCGCCGCACCCGGTCAAATCTTTTTTTCGCTAGCCTTCCCGCAATCCGGCCTCACGCAGCGCGGTGCGGACGCGTTCGAGGGCAGCCTTGTAGGTGGACATGCCGGCGTACTCGACGGTGAGGGGGATGCCGGGGGCGTACAGGGCGGCGAGCTTGACGAAGGTGGAGTAGTTGAGGTCGCCCGAGCCGGCGGCTACGCCCTGGGTGACGTGCAGTTTGCGGTCTTTAGCATGGATGGCGCGGATCCAGGGCTTGAGCTGGGTGAACATCTCCTCAAGGTCGTTCACCTCGAGCAGATTGGCAGGGTCCAACTGCGCCTTTACGTGTTGCGAGCCGACCTCTTCCAGGTAGATGCGCGTGCGCTTGGCGCTGGCGAGCAGGCTGCGGTAGATGGGCTCGAGCAGCACGGTGGCGCCATGGGACTCGGCGACGCGGGCGAGTTCCTTGCCGGTGGCCACGGCGGTGGTCCACACCTCGTCCTGCCAGTCATAGCTGACGCGCGCGGCCGGGCCGGGCGGCGAGTAATGGCCCATCTCGCTGAGGAAGGCCTTGATGCCCATCTCCGCGCCGAGCTTCATTACTTGGCCGAAGTAGTCGAGGTTGGCTTTGCGCTCGGCTGGGTCGGCATGGACGAGGGTGAGGTAGACGCCGAGGGCGTCGATGGTGATGCCTGCCTCGCGATAGGTGGCGGCGATCTCGCGGGCCTTGGCGACGGAGAGGCCGGAGAGGTCGCTGCGCTGCCCATACTTCCAGTAATTGCTGTCGGTTTGGGTGAAAAAGAGCTGAATGTGCCGGATGCGCTGGCCTTTTAGCTCGGCGGCGAGGCTGGCGTTGGTCTGGTCGCGGAAGTCCGTTGTGGCGACGCCGAGCGGCACGGTCTTCGCGCTGGTGGACTGTGCGAGCGCGCCTGCCGCGGCTAGCGCGCCCATGGTCGATCGTCTTGTCATGATGCTAGGCATTTGATCACGTTTCCCGTCATCAAGCTTCCAGTTTCCAGGGGGCACGGTAGGGACGCATCACGAGTTTCTGCGCGGCCGCGTCGCCTTCCATGCGGCGTTGGGCGCCGTTCCAGTGGAGGGTGCGCCCGGTTTCCCAGGCGATGTTCATGAGGTGGCCCACGGTGGTGGCCTGATCGAGCGTTTCGACCGTGGCGTTGGGCTGCTTGCGGTCGCGCACGTTGGCGATGAAGCCTTCCATGTGGCGCTTGACGTCGTCGGTGGGCTTCACCGTCTCTTCGGCGTTCACATACGGCCCGCTGGAGGTCATCTTCTGGCCGGCGGGGATCTCCTTGACGATGGAGAAGCCAGCGCGGTCGAGGATCATCGACGCCTCGGTGCCGATGAAGCACTTGCCGTGGGCGCGGACTTCGCGCTTTCCGCCGGTGCGCATCATGTAGCGGAGCAGGAAGCCGTGCTTGGAAACGGGTCCGGGCCCGAACTGGACCGTGGAGGTAAATGTGTTCGGGTACTCGTGGTTATCTTCAAAGGCGTGATTGGCGCCCATGGATGAGATCGTCTTCGGCCCCTGCACGCCCATGGCCCAGAGGACGATATCGAAGTGATGCACGCCCCAGGCCACCTGGTGGCCGGCGCCGGCAACGCGGAACCAGTCGTAGCCGTACTTGTAATAGATATTGGGGTTGTAGTTGCGGAAAGGCGAGGGCCCGACGTAGGTGTTCCAGTCGAGTTCGGGCGGGGGCGGACAGTCGGCGGGGAAGCCCGAGCCGGGGAAGTAGTTCTCGTAATCCCAGACCTGAACTTCGGAAATCGTTCCGAGGCGGCCGGCGCGAATCAGCTCGACTGCCTTCTGGTAATGCTCCTGGCTCCGCTGCTGCGTGCCCACCTGCACAATGCGGCCATATTTCTTCGCCGCCGCGATGGCCGCCGGGCCTTCGCCGATGGACTGTCCAAGCGGCTTTTCGAGATAGACGTCCTTACCGGCGCGGACAGAGGCAATCATCTGCGGAACGTGCCACTGCTGGTTGGAGGCGATGACGACTGCGTCGACATTCTTGTCCTCGAGCAGCTTGCGGTAGTCGGCATAGGCGGCCACGCGCTCTCCACCGGCGCGTTCGCGGACCTCGGCCATGTATTTCGAGTTCACGTCGCACACGGCGGTGAAGCGTACCCCCGGCATCTTGCCGAAATTGGGGACAATCACACCGCGGCCTCTGGCGCCACAGCCGATCAGCCCCAGATTGATGGTGCTATTGGCGCTGTCGGGAGCGGCTTTGGACGCAACCGCCGCGCCCAATGCACCGAAAAAGAACCGTCGTGTTGCCGTCATACGCAGGAAGACCGCCTTTCCGCGCCGCGCAGGCGCACCGCGCCCTGGGCACACCGGAGATTGCAGCAATTGCAGCGCCAGATCCGGCTACGACGGGGTCCGGGCCGGCCGCGGGGCGTGTGTCATCTCACGGCGCGGACCAGGACCACCCAGTCTTCACCGCCCTCTGCCGGGGGATTGCCGAGAGTGGCCGTAGAGCCGCCACGCAGTGTCGTCACGCTGCCGTTACGAAGCGCTCCGCCGGTGCGCGGGTTGAACCAGTCGACACGAAACGTACCGTTGGCGCCGCTGAGGTCGAGTTGGGCCGTGCCGCCTTCGGCGAGATAGATGACGTACACCTCGCCGGGCTTGGCGAAGGCGAAGCGGTCGTTGGAGCCATCGTTGTTCCCGACCAGTTCGTCCATGTTTTTCATCTGCCAGAAGGGGAGTTTGTTGGAGCGGAAGAAGTCGAGAGCGAAACGGCAGAAGTCCCAGCTCTTGTCGCGGCTGCGGAAATCCTCGAGGTTGAGGTCGCTTTCAACGAACTGGTAGCCGAAGTAGTATTCGATGCCGGCCCCGCCGGCCATGAGGTTGCCCCAGAGGGTGCGTTTGCGGATGTCGTGGAGCGAATGGACAGGCTTGCCCTGCTTATCCTTGCCGTCGAAGCCCTGGTAACCGGGGTCGGGGGGGACGCCGTGGCTGGCCGAACCCTGTTCGTCGTTGGCCACCACCCAGGCGCGGCCGGACTGGGCGGAGGCCCTACGCCACTGCAGGGTGCGGCGGTGCACCTGGTCCCACATCATCTGCAGCGAGGCGCCGGTGAGCACCGATTTTTCACCGAGCAACTCCGGGTAGACGCGGTCCTGCCAGTTGGGGAAGGTGTGGACGACGATGTTGTGGTCGTATGGGTCGGTGTCGCGGATGTAGCGTGCCATGTCGCGCTGCTGTTGGGCCGACTGGGTGTTCTCTTCGCCGAGGTTCCAGTTCAGCGCCAGCGCGTGGCCGAAGCGGGCGATCAACTCGCGCAGATAGAGTTTGCGCTCGACGCCGGTGTCGCCGCCATCCATGGCAGCGGGGACGTTTCCGACCTCCGGTTTATTTCCGATGCGGTTGTCGTCGTTTTCCTGCTCCTGCAGTTTGAAGTGCAGGTAGATGCCTTTGTGCTGTGCGTGGTCGAACGCCACCTGCCACTGGTCAAGCTTGGAACAGTCCATGCGCAGCTTGTCATCGGGCGCGACGTGGGGCCAGACGTTATCGCCATCGCCGCCGGTCGAGTAGGTAAGGAACGACATCACGTTGAGGCCTTTGGAGGCGAGGTAGTTGATGGCGCCGATGAGACCCTTACCCTTGCCGCCTTTCCACGTTGGGTCGCCGGGGCGCCAGTCGGCGAGGTGAGGCTTGTATGTCTTGAGCGCCACCTTGCGGGTGGTGGTGCCGTCGAAGTCGGTGTAGGCGAGCAAGGTTTCGGGGGAATCGGCGCCGGCCTTGAGGAAGTACTCGCCTGTTCCGGCGAAACGCAGGTAGGGCTCGCCGACGTATTGCAACCTGCCTTTGGCGCGGAAATCAGGGCCGCGCTTGTCGCTGGCGGCGACGGCGAAGGAGCCGGTGAGGCCATCGACGCCCGTCACAGGCTCAGCCGGGACGGTTTCGTCCACAGCTACGCGGGGGCCGCGCACGAAGGAGACCTGGTAGCTCCAGCGGCCGGTTTTGTCGGGCGAAAGATGCGCCCGCCAGCGGTTGCCTTCGGTGGCCGAGGACTCTCCGGCATTGCCATCAGCAGCGAAGTAACCGGGCACGACGTAGCGCGGCGCGCCGGAGGCATGGGTGAAGGTGACCGTCAGGCGGTAGTCCAGGAAAGGGTTGGGTTGGCCCGTCTCACTGGCCTGGGGTCCGGTGAGGGTCAGCGTCACTGTGTGCCACTGCTTGCGCTCGCCAGTGATTTCAGGCGCGGGCTGCGCCAGCAGCGCCGTTGCCATCAAACCGATCCAATAACGCCTGACGGTCATGCATCCTCCGTATGTTCGGCCACCACGGCGGCTTGTGGCGCCTCGTTGACGCGCAATTGAAAAATGTCGGGCCGGGCGTAGTGCCCGGTGACGTCGAAATCGAACTTGGCCTCGGCGATGCGCTCGAGGGTTACGTCGGCCGTCAGCATCGTTTCCGCATCATATACCGGCCCGGCGAGGATCACACCGAGAGGCCCCACGATGAGACTGCCGCCGCGAATGACCTCACGCGGCGATTCGCCGAAGCGTGCATACTGGCAGGCACTCAACACGTAGCAGCGGCCTTCGAGGGCGATGTGGCGCATGGTGGAGGGCCACACTTCGCGGTCGTCAACGGTCGGCGCGCAATAGAGTTGGATGCCCTTGGCGTACATGGCGGTGCGCAGCAGCGGCATGTAGTTTTCCCAGCAGATGACCGCCCCGGCGCGGCCGAAGCCGGTGTCGACGACGGGCAGCGTGGAGCCGTCACCAAAGCCCCAGATGATGCGCTCAAGGGCCGTGGGCATGAGTTTGCGGTGTTTGGCTACCAGCGCGCCGTCGGGGGAGAAGAACAGCGCCGTGCAGTAAAGGGTTGCGCCGTCGCGTTCGATGACGCCGATGACGACCCACATGGAATGGGCTTGGGCTGCCACGGCCAGCCGGCGGGTGGCGTCGCCGGGCACGTCGATGGCGCTTTCCAGATAGCGCCGGAACTGGGCGCGCCCTTGCTCACTGCGCGAGCCGAGGAGGGTTCCGAACGATGCGCCTTTGGGATAGCCGGTGAGAAAGGCTTCGGGAAAGACAACCAGCTTTGCGCCCGCCGACGCGGCCTTTTCGAGCCAGTGTTCGACTTTGACGAGGCCGGCGTCGATGTCGTACGGGACGGCCCCAGCCTGGATCACGGCGACGCGAGTGGTAGGCACGCCGGGTAGTGTATCAGGGCGCCGTGCGAGTCATTGAAGAGGGATGTCCAAGTGCGGAGATTTGGGCCGGTGGCCCCGCGCGACCGATTGATCGTGGAACCATAACGCCACCGCAGGGCTCGATAGGAAGGCCTCCCCAAGGCATTCGAGGACCATCGCCGCCTCGCTTTCCTCCCCAGGCGAGTAGAATTCCGGGCCTTCCTCCAATGGCTCATCCCTCAATCTGGCCAGGATCTCGTAGACGTATGGGTTCGCGCGGATGGCGTAGCCGAGGACTCGTTTCGCGGTGGTGAGGTCCTGGTCCAACACAGCCAGTACCGTCCGGGCGTAGAGAAACATGGCCGAGGTTTCCTCGTAGGAGTTCAGCAAGCGTCTGGACCTGTGCAGTTCCGCGGCGCGAAGATACTTGCCGAGCAGGATATAGCGGACACCCAAATTGTCATTGGGGCACAGCTCGAGCATGTGTTCATACTCGGCGATGGCGTCCAGTTGCCGCCCCGCCTCTACATAGGTCTCCGCCAGGGCGGCTTTGGCGCGCATGTAGGGGCGGGTCTCCGTAATGCCCCAGAAGTGTCCTGTGTTTTTCTGGAAGAACGCCTGCCCTCCGAGGCGCCCGGCAGCCTTCAGGACGGCACGCTCCAACAATTCCACGGCGTGGATCAGGTTTTTCGATCTACCCGCCTTATAAATCAGCGCGTCGGTGCAATCGGGATCGAGGCTGAGGGCCTCGTCATAGAGCTTCCGGGCGCGGGCAGGGGAAGGCGCGTCCATGGCTTGCCAGCACAACTCCTGGGCTTGGTCCACTGGGTCAACCTGCTGGCGCGGCACATCGAGCTTCGAGTTCAATTCGCCGCTAGCGAGCTTTTGCTTGAGGAAGCTGTTCAGTTCGTCGACCGTTTCGAACTTGCTCCCTTTGAGGAGTTCTCTCACTTCACGGTTGAAGCGCTCGATGCCGCCGCCGTGTCCGGTAGCGCCCGGGTTGGTGTGGCGGACTTCGATGGGTTTCAGCATACCGCTCTTTTTCGCCATTGAGCTTGAGTGTAGCGGCTGGCGCGGTTCGGTCGAATCCGGAGTATCAACGACAAGGCAGCGGAGCGATTCGGCGTAAAATAGGGAACGAAATCCGGCGCATCAGGGTTCGCTGACGTCCTACGCTCACGGGACGCGATGCGCACGGTGGCTGTGTGAGCAGGAGATATCATGCAGAACGCAAGTTGCGACATCGGCCTCATCGGACTGGCCGTGATGGGCCAGAATCTGGTCCTGAATATGAATGACCACGGGTACAAGGTGGCGGTGTTTAACCGCACGGTTTCCAAGGTCGATGAGTTCGTCCAGAACGAGGCCAAGGGCACCCAGGTGGAAGGGGCCCACTCCATTGCCGAGCTGATTCAGCTCCTGAAGCGCCCGCGCCGCGTCATGCTGATGGTGAAGGCGGGCAGCGTTGTTGACGACAACATTGCGCAGCTATTGCCGCACCTGGAAGCCGGCGACATCATCATCGACGGCGGCAACTCGCTTTACACAGATTCCAACCGCCGCACGCAGGAACTGGCCAAGAAGGGCATTCTGTTTATCGGCACGGGTGTGTCGGGAGGCGAGGAGGGCGCGCGGAATGGCCCCTCAATCATGCCTGGCGGCAATCCGGCGGCGTGGCCGCATGTGAAGGCCATCTTCCAGTCGATCGCGGCCAAGGTGGATGACGGTTCACCGTGTTGCGACTGGGTGGGCGAGGACGGCGCGGGCCATTACGTGAAGATGGTTCACAACGGCATTGAGTATGGCGACATGCAACTGATCTGCGAAGCCTACCAGCTGATGAAAGACGCCCTCGGCCTCACTGCGGATGAGCTGCACGAGGTGTTCAGCGAGTGGAACAAGGGCGAACTGGACAGCTACCTGATCGAGATCACGACGAACATCTTCGCCAAGAAGGACGACGACGGGCAGGCGGTGGTGGACAAGATTCTGGACACCGCGGGGCAGAAGGGCACGGGGAAGTGGACGGGCATCAGTTCGCTTGAGCTGGGCGTTCCGGTGACGCTGATAGGGGAAGCCGTGTATGCGCGCTGCCTGTCGGCGATGAAGGACGAGCGCATGGAGGCGTCGAAGGTGTTGTCGGGTCCGGCCAAGCCCGCGGCAGGCGACCGCAAGGAGTTCATCGAGGACGTGCGCCGCGCGCTGTATTGCTCCAAGCTCATCTCGTACGCACAGGGTTACATGCTGCTGCGCGAGGCGGCCAAGGAGATGAAGTGGAATCTCAACTTCGGCGGCATTGCGCTGATGTGGCGCGGCGGGTGCATCATCCGCAGCCGCTTCCTGGGCAAGATCAAGGAAGCCTTCGACAAGAACCCGCAGTTAAACAACCTGCTGATGGACGACTTCTTCAAGCAGACGCTGCTGGACTACCAGGCCTCGTGGCGGCGGGCCATCGTGAAGGCGATCGAATTTGGCGTGCCGACGCCGGCCTTCGGCACGGCGCTGGCCTTCTTTGACGGCTACCGCACGGGCCGTCTGCCAGCCAACCTGCTGCAGGCGCAACGCGACTACTTCGGCGCCCACACCTATGAGCGCATCGACAAGCCGCGCGGGGAGTTCTTCCATACGAACTGGACCGGCCATGGCGGGCGCGTCGCTTCCGGCACTTACAACGTCTAAGCGCGACTGATATCACTGGAGAACTCACACACATGAGCTACGGTTTGAACATCCGCAAAGAAGCGGCCCTCGATTTCGCCTCCATCGGCGCTCTCATCCACCGGCTCGACCCGGGCATCATTCCCTTCCGCAAGGCCTCGCACTGCGACATCCACGTGAGCGGCGGCGAGTTTAACGTCGCGGCCAACCTTGCCGATTGCTTCGGCATGAACACGGCGGTGGTGAGCGCGATGGTGGATTACCCGATTGGGGATCTGATTGCCGAGCGCGTGCGGGCGATGGGCGTGAAGGGCATCTACAAGCACTTCAAGCATAACGGAGTAAACGGTCCGAATATGGCCACGGTTTACTCGGACAAGGGCCAGGGCGTGCGCGCTCCGGTGGTCTTCTACAACCGCTCGAACGAAGCCGCGGCGCAATTGAAGCCGGGCGATTTCGATTGGGCGTCGATTTTCGCGGGCGGCGTGAAGTGGTTCCATTCGGGCGGCATCTTCGCGGCGCTTTCCGAGACCACTTCGGAGGTGATCATCGAGGGCATGAAGGCGGCCAAGGCAGCCGGGGCCATCGTCAGCTTCGACCTCAACTTCCGCGCCAAGCTGTGGAACATCTGGGGTGGCGAGGCCAAGGCGGTGGAGGTGATCCAGCGCATTGTGGAGAACGTCGATGTGCTAGTGGGCAATGAAGAGGACCTGCAAAAGGGCCTCGGCATTCCGGGTCCGGAAGTGGCGGCGAAGTCGAAGCTCGACCCGAGCACGTTTTTCGGCATGATCGACCAGGTGGTGAAGAAGCATCCGAAGGTGAAGATCGTGGCGACGACGCTGCGCGAAGTCCATTCGACGAACCGTCACTCGTGGAGCGCGGTGGCGTGGATCGACGGCAAAACCTACCAAGCGCCGCTGGCCGAGTTGGATGTGGTGGATCGCGTGGGCGGCGGCGATGGCTATGCGGCGGGCTTTATTTACGGAATTCTGACGGGCCGTTCGCCGCAGGAGGCCGTGAACCTGGGCTGGGCGCATGGCGCGCTGCTCACCACCTTCCCTGGGGACACGACGATGGCCAGCGTGGACCAGGTGGAGGCGTTTGCCAAGGGCGGCTCGGCCCGCATTCAACGCTAACGATCACACCGGCGGAAGGCCGCGCATGTCCAGCTTCCTCGTCAATCCGTTGGGGAAACTCAGCACGCCGGTCTTCCGCCTTGGCCTTTCGGCGAGTTACCGCCCCGGCGCCGATACGGTTCGAGCCGCTGTCGATGCCGGGGTGAACTACTTTTTCTACTTCGGCTTCGACACACACATGACGGGGCCGCTGCGCGAGGCCATTCGCGGACGGCGCGAACAGGTTGTGCTGGCCACGGGCGGATACAACTGGCTGTTGTGGCAATCGAACCTGCGGCGGACGTTGGAAGCCCGGCTGCGGCAGATGGGGACGGACTACATCGATGTGTTCCACTACCTCGGCGTGACGCGGCGCAAGTACTGGACGCCACGCGTTGCCGACGAATTGCAGGCGGTGCGGGAGAGCGGGCTGGTGCGTGGGGTGAGCATCTCGACGCATGACCGGGCGCTGGCGGTGGAGTTGTTGCACCAGAACAAACTCGATGCGGTGATGATTCGATACAACGCCGCGCACCGGGGGGCGGAGCAGGAGATTTTCCCTCACTTGCCGGCGACGAATCCGGCTATTGTGAGCTTCACGGCGACGCGGTGGACGCGACTGATCCGGCCAGCGAAGGGGCTCCCCAAGGGGGCGCGGATTCCCACCGCCGGGCAGTGTTACCGCTTTGTGCTATCGAACCCGAACGTGCATGTGTGCCTGAGCGCGCCGGCCAGCCGGGCGCAGTTTGAGGCGAATCTTGCCGAGGTGCGGCGGGGTCCGCTGGATGAAGAGGAGATGGCGTTTGTGCGCGGGTATGGGGACGCGGTGTACCGGCAACAGAAGTACTTCATGTGAGGCAGTGCGGGCTTATCCGTGGAGATGGAAGACCTTGCACATGATCTTCCAAGCGCCATCGACCTTGAGCAGGACGAACATGTCGGTGAATTTATGGCCGGTCCAATTGTCGGTCTCCAGGCGCACGCTGGCGATGGTTCCTTCGATGTCGATGCTGGCGAAGCGGGCTTGCAGGCCGGTGGCCGGGCCGTTCTGATCGTTCCAATCGAAGAGGCCCTGGATGGGGCCCGCGAAGAGGTCTGGCCCGACGTAGCCGAAGATGGTGGCGTCGCCGTGGAAGGCGGGCTTCATCTGCTCGCCCTTGCCTGAGATGGCTCCGTTCAGGTAGTGCTGTACGACCTGTTTGATGGCATCGGTATCGTTCATTGGTGTCCTTTTCCCTTACTCTGAGGAAAATCAGGAGAGCAGACGCCCCGGAACAGTCATGCGGCCCCGGGTTGTTTCGCGGAGTAGACTGAGTTCATGGGAGCGCTCCCGACCCAATCGATCGTCAGCCTCGACGAATACCTTACCAACCCGGAGTATGAGCACTTCGAGTGGGTAGATGGGGAGGTGATTGACCATCACGTCGAAACCTACGATCATTCCGAAATCCAGATTGCCTGTGGGGCGCTGCTGCGGGAATACCTGCGCTCGAACCCCATCGGCCGCGTTTTCTCGGAACTGCATTGCCGCTTGCGGCTTGACGGGCGCATTCGTTGCCGTCTGCCGGATGTCTGTTTCGTCTCTTCAGCCCGCTTATCCGCGGGCCCGCATCATGAAGGCGCGCCGGATCTCGCCATCGAGATCCGCTCGCCCCAAGACAGCGTGCACGACCTGCTACAGAAGACGGATGAGTACTTCACCAACGGCGCCTCGCTGTGCTGGATCATCCTGCCCGAGGAGAAGTCGGTGCTGGTGATCCGACCGGACCGCACCGTGCGTTCGCTTCGGGGCGACGACGCGCTCGATGCGGCCGACCTGTTGCCGGGCTTTGCGGCGAAGGCGTCGGATTTGTTCACCTTGCTGCAGGAGCGACGGGTTACTACACCGTCACGCGATCCCAGGGCTTGCGCGCCTTGCGGCCGAGAAGCAACTCGGCCTCATTCGGAGCGCCGATGAAATTCTCCTTGGCGGCATCCCACTTCAGCTTGAGCTTGGTCTTGTAGGCGATGTTGCCCAGCAGCGGCACGATGTTGGAGCGGTGGCCGATTTCGGCGGTGGCGCGCGGCGTTTTGCGGGTGCGCACGCAATCGACGAAGTGTTGGGCGTGCACACGAGTCGCATCGGTGGTGTTCTTCCAGACGCGCTCGGGGCCGCCCTTTTCGGGGTAAACCTCATAGCCGATACGGTCGGCGAAGATCGTCCCGAGCGTCCCGTAGAAGGCCATGCCGTTGGGGCGGTCCCTCTCGCCGCGGGCGTTGTAATAGCGCATGCCTTGCTGGCGGCCGCCGAGGCCGTGGCTGTTGGTGAGCACGGCTTCGTAGGACATGATGAACCCGGGATAGTCGTAGCTCACCTGGAGCACGTCGGGGATGTCGGAGTCGTCGCGGAGGTTGAAGCGGCCGCCGGTGGCTGAGACGGCCAGCGGCGCATCGACGCCCATGATCTGGTGGACGGTGTCGAAGCGGTGTGCACCGTAGTCGGTGATCCAACCGCCGGAGTAGTCGAAGAACCAGCGGTAGGTGGAGACGTGACGCTGCGGCGAATAGGGCGCCAGAGGGGCGGGGCCGCAGTACATGTCCCAATCGAGATCGGCGGGCGGCGGCTGTGGGGTGAGCTTGCCGACGCCCTCGGGGTAGCGGTTGACGAAGTTCCACACGCGGACGTAGCTGACCTTCCCGATGGCACCGTCGTGAATCATCGTGGCAACTTCAGGGAAGTGGCTGGCCGAACGTTGTTGCGTGCCGGCGCAGACGATGCGGCCGGATTTCGCCGCCGCGTCGACCATCGCGCGGCCTTCGCGGATGTTGTGGGAGAAGGGCTTCTCGACGTAGACATCCTTGCCGGCTTCAACGGAGTGGATCATGGCGAGGCAATGCCAGTGGTCCGGTGTGGCGACGAGCACGGCGTCGACGTCTTTCAGCTCGAGGAGCTTGCGGAAGTCCTGAAAGACGCGGGCATCGGGCTGGCCGCTCCACTCCTTGGCGCGATTGGCGATGGTGAGCGACACGTCGGCGAGGGCGGTGAAGTGGGTGTTGGGGACCTCTTTCATGAAGCCGCCGACATAGCGGCCGCGGCCGCCGCAGCCGATGAGGCCGAGTTGAATGCGATCATTGGCCCCGCGCACACGGTTTGCGGGGTCGAAATACGGCGCCGCCAACGCGACCGGAGCCGTGCTTGCCAAGAAGCTTCGACGTTTCATAATGGGGAGAGCTTATCGCAGTCCCGATGCGATCCGCCCGCCTGGCCCCGTGCGCCTCACCACGAAAGGACGCCGCCTCATGAAGCACGCCGCTTTGCTGCTTGCCGCCACCACGCTGTTTGCCGCGGATTCGTACAAGAAACCGCCCCAGGCAATTCAGAACATCCTGAATGCCCCCGCCTCGCCGATGGCCTCAGTGAGCCCTACGCGCACGCATGCGTTGTTCGTTGAACCGCGGCGGTATCCGCCGATCGCCGAGTTGGCGCGGCCGGTACTGCGGCTGGCGGGGTATCGGATCGACCCGGCAAGCAATGGTCCGCAGACGGGATGGAGCGGCTGGAAGCTCACGCTTTCCGCACTGGAAGCCGGAGCGAAGCCAGTGGCGCTGTCGCTGCCTGAATCGGCCACGCTGGCCCCGCCGCGCTGGAGTCCCGACGGCAAGCAGTTCGCCCTATTGAACAGGGCCGCGAACTCGGTCGAGCTTTGGATTGGGGACACGGCAACCGGCGCGGTGCGGCGCGTGGCGAATCTGGCCATCAACGCCGCTGTTGGGGAACCGATGCAGTGGCTGCCTGGCAGCACAGAACTACTCGTGCAACTGGTGCCTGCGCGGCGTGGCGCGCCGCCCGTTGCGCCGGCGGTGCCGTCGGGACCCGTGGTTCAGGAATCGTCAGGCAAGGCCGGGCCGGTGCGCACGTATCAGGACATGCTCACCTCGCCCCACGACGAGGATCTCTTCGACTACTACGCCACCTCGCAGCTTGCCATTGTGAACGCCGCTACTGGCGCGGCAAGGCCGATCGGCGCGCAGCATGTGTTTCTGGGTGCGGGGGCGGCGCCGGATGGCAAACACCTTTTGGTGGAGTACATTCACAAGCCCTATTCGTACCTGCTGTCGGCCTTTTCGTTTCCGCGCGAGGCCGAGGTGTGGAGCCTCACGGGCGCATTGGTGAAGAAGGTGGCCAGCCTGCCGATGGCTGACCGCGTGCCGATCGACGGAGTCCGCACCGGGCCAAGGAATATTGACTGGAATCCGAACTCGCCGGCGACGATTGAGTGGGTGGAAGCGCTCGATGGCGGCAATCCCAAAGAGAAGGTGCCGCACCGCGACAGGATCATGAGTTGGGCCGCGCCGTTTGGCGGTGAGCCCCAACAGCGCGCGCTTGTGCAGGAGCGCCTGCGCGGCCTCTCGCATGGAGAGAACGGCCTGCTGTGGTATGGCGACTACGAACGAATGAAGCGGTGGTCGCGCACTTTTGCGCGGCCAGCCGGCGCGGCTGAACCGATCGAGCTGTTCAGTTTGAGCAGCCAGGACCGCTATCGAAATCCGGGCTCGCCGGTGCGCCGCACGCTCGCTTCCGGACATTCGGTGATTCAAGTGACGAACAACTCCGTGTTCTTGGAAGGGAACGGCGCTTCGCCGCAGGGCGACCGTCCGTTCCTGGACCGTTTCGACCTTGCGACCCGCAAGAGCACGCGCTTGTTTCATTGCGATGCCGAACGGTATGAGACGGTGTCGGCCGTGCTGGCGGCCGACGGCAGCCGACTTCTGATCCGATCCGAGAGCCCGACGGAGCCGCCCAATTATTACTTGCTCGCTGACGGTAAGCGCACACAGCTTACCTTCGCCAAGGACCCGGCTCCGCAACTGCGCAACATTCGCAAGGAACTGGTCACATACAAGCGGGCCGATGGCGTGGGGCTTTCGTTCACGCTCTACCTGCCGCCTGACTACAAGCCCGGCACGCGGCTGCCGACCATCATCTGGGCTTATCCGCGCGAGTTTGGCGATGCCGGCGTGGCGGCGCAAGTGTCGGGCTCCACCAAGCGGTTCACCACGCTTGCGGGCGCTTCGCACCTGTTCCTGTTGCTGGCCGGCTACGCGATTCTGGATGACGCCACTATGCCGGTGATTGGTGATCCCGAGACGGCCAACAACAGCTACATCGAGCAGGTGGTGGCGAGCGCCAAAGCGGCGATCGACAAGGCCGCCGAGATGGGCGTTACCGACCCCAACCGCGTCGGCGTGGGCGGGCACAGCTATGGCGCGTTCATGACGGCGAACCTGCTGGCGCATTCCGATCTGTTCCGTGCGGGGGTGGCGCGCAGCGGCGCTTACAACCGCACGCTGACGCCGTTCGGATTCCAGGCCGAGCCGCGCACGCTCTGGGAGGCGACCGACATCTATCTGAAGATGTCACCGTTCCTGCATGCCAACAAGTTGAAGGAGCCGATTCTGTTCATTCACGGCATGGCCGACAACAACCCCGGCACGTTCCCGATTCAAACCGAGCGCATGTATCAGGCCGTGCGCGGCCATGGCGGAACGGCGCGGTTCGTCTACCTGCCGCATGAGTCGCATGGCTATGCCGCGCGTGAGAGTATCGAGACGACGCTGTCCGAGACCATCGAGTGGTTTGACCGGCATGTGAAGAACGCGCTCAGGAATTAGTGCGTCATCGCGTAGATGACGTAGTTCACACCCACACGAAAGGCGAGCGAGGCGTACTTCTCCGGGTATTCGGGGATGTCGGCCCACTCCCAGGCGTCGCCGAGGTCCATGTTGAAGCAGATGGCGATGATGACGCGGCCACGGCCGTCGAGAATCGCTCGCCAGTGGGGTGTGTAGCCGCCGCGTTCGACCTGGTCGCCGTGGACGACGTTCAGGCCGGGCACGCGGAAGCGCTCTTTCAGGTCGTACACGGTGTGGAAGATTGCGTCCGAGCCTTCCAGCTCCACGGCCTGCGCGCCGGGCATGATCTTGTGCACGCCGGCCATGAAGCTGGCCCACTCGCGCTCGTTGTGGAAATCGTCGACCATGAGGAAGCCGCCGCGATCAAAGAACTGCCGCAGGCGGCGCGCGTGCTCATCGGTGAGCGACCAGTCGCCGATGCCCACCGCGTAGAGCCACGGCCAGTCGTACAGGTCGTTGGTGGCGATGTCGACAATCTGCTCCACCGAACGCGCATGGACACGGCTGAGGCGGCGCAGGGCGACAATGAACTGGCGGTCGGACTTATTGGCGTCGATGCCCCAGCGGGAACGTCCCCATCCGCGGAAGTCGCGGTTGGAACGATAGCGCAGGCGGGCGAAGGCGAATTCAGTTTGCTCCCAGGCGTCGGAAGGATCCTCGGCCGGGTCCTGCATTTCGTGTTCGTACTGCGCCCAACGCCGCCCGC
Organism: Acidobacteriota bacterium; assembly: GCA_017304135.1. GTDB lineage: Bacteria > Acidobacteriota > Terriglobia > Bryobacterales > Bryobacteraceae > JAFLBB01. Next base: position 31,236 of record JAFLBB010000034.1, read on the forward strand.
CGCCGCGCCCCTGGGCCACGAGGATGCCCGTGGCCAACACGGCCAACAGGCAACAGACCGCGATCCCAGCGCGGGCGCTCATACGTCGATTCTATGCGCTAGCGAACCACGACGCTCGCCGCGGAGTGATTGTCGAACGTGTCCTTGACTCGCACCGCCACGGTCACCTCGCCCACCGGCGCGTTTTCGATGGCCAGAGAATACTCGTGCGCCGGTGAATCGGTGAGCCGCGTTGTCGGCTCCACCACGGTCCACTCGCCGCCGTTCACCGAGTACTCGGCGCCTTCGATGGGGTGGAGCGCATCGAGAGCGCGCCAGGTGGCGTTGATGCGTGCTCCGCTTCTCACGGCCTGCAGCGCCTGAATCGCGGGCGGCGTGTTGTCGACGGTGAACGGATCGCTTTCGAGCGTTGCCGTGAGCGCGTTTTGGGGTGTGTTATCGGGGCCATCGGTGACGGTGACGCGTACGACATACTGGCCATCGGCAAAGGCAGTGGCATCCCAGCTCACATGCCGTTCGATGGTCTTCTCCCTGAGCATCTTCCACGACGTCTCATTGACGCCGCGAATTTCGACCTTTGTCTCCAGGCCGTCGCCGTTCTCATCGCTGGTGAGCCAGCGCACGCCGCGCCAGCCCTTGGCGGCATTCATGGCGGTCGAGCCCGCATCCATCGAAGCCGGCTGCGGCGAAGGGCGGCGCGGCCCGCGCATGGAGGGCAGCGTCAGATTCGTGTTCGGCGTCAACGTCAGCGATTGGGGGGGGAACTTGTAGTTGGGCGGCGTCGCCTCAATGGCTTCCACCACCGGCGCGACGTTCTTCTCCTGGCGCGCGATGTTCACCTCGCTCACCTCAGGCGCTGCGCCCTGCGTGGGTGCGGTGAGCGTGAGGCGGTATTGCAGGAACCGCGCGGCGGGCGAGGCGATGCGGCCCGATGCCGGCGCCGGCGCCCAGGCGCTCCAGCCTTTGTCCGGGTCATCATGATTGCCGCTGCGCGTCTCCACCTTCACTCCCGTGAGCCCCTCTCCCTGGAGCGCGACGCGCCCCCAGTAGGTGAAGAACGCGGCATCGAGCGGTGCGCTTTCCAGCGTTCCCGTAGCTTCGACTTCGGGCCCGATGGCGAACAGCTTGCCGATGTTGCCCGTCACGGCCCACACGCGGCCGCCCTTGCCGGCGGCCAGCGCCGTGACCTGTGTGGGAGAGGCGTTGACGACGACGCTGCTCAGCAGTTCCGTGTCGAGGCGCACGATCTTGCCCTGATTGCCCGTGCCCAACAGCGCCCGGCCCTGGGCATCGAAGGCGAGCGAGTAAACATAGTCGTTGGCGTGCGACCAGACCTTGCGTGTATAGCCGTCGGCTTCAATGCGATAGACCTCCGAGCCGCCCGACACCGCCGTGCCCATGCTGGGAATCGCCGCCGGAGGCGGGGCCGCGCGCTGTACGGCGATCGCCACGCCGGCTGCACCCGCCGGAGCGGGCGCCGCTGAGGGTGCGGGTCCGGAGAGCGCGGGTGGCGGGAGCAGAGTCGACTTGGCCCCGACCGCCGCCGCGTAGATCCAGCCCTTGGGATGAGCTGCCACGGCTGTGACCTCGCGCTTCGGCGATTGATAGACAACGAATCCCTGGCCGGCCGGGTTCACGGAGACGATGTAGCCGCCGGGCTCGGTGCCGGCGATGATGTTTTGTTTTTGATCGACAGCGAGGGAGCGCACGTGCGTCTGGCCGGCCTTGTAGAAGACCGCGCCCTGCCCCGTGGCGCTCACCTTGTGAATCGTGCCCTCGTCGCCTGTGGCCACAAACAACTCGCCGGCCTGGTTGAACGCCAGCGCCCAGATGTACTTCGCCTTGGGCTCATAGAACACTTCCGCCTTGCCGTTCACAATGCGGTAGACCTTGCCGTCGGGCGATGTAGCGGCGTAGAGGCGGTCCTGCTTGTCCAACGCCAGCGCCTGCACCTGGAACTCGGTGAACGTGGCCACAACCTTGGCACGGCTGGCCGCCGGGGCGGTGGGCGCCACCTCAAACACCTTCGCGCCAGCCTCGGGACCACCGCCGGCGGCGTACACACGGCCCTGCGAATCCTCAACCACGGCCCACAGGTAGGGCAGGGAAGCGTCGTGCATTTCGGTGGACTTCGGGGCGAGGGCGAGCCGCCCGTCGCTGCGCACGGCCAGCCGCTTCACGGTGGCCTTTTCGTAATCCGATGGCGCATTGTGCGTCCAGTGCTCGGTTCCCACGGCAAGACAAATGGCGGTGGCGCACACCAGTGCGAAGAAAGGTTTCATGAGGGATTCGTTTCCAGTCTGAGGCTTCTTATTTCACTTTGATGCGCAGCGAATAGCCGCCGGTGATGAGCAGGTCAAACGGCACCGAGGCCAGCTCGTGGGCGCTTTCCGGCGTGGCCATCAGGGGCCGTGTGGCGGCGCGTCCGTTGGCCATCACGTTGGCCACCGAAGCGGGCAGGCTGGGCATCGTCTTGTCTTCGTAATAGATGGTGGGCGTGCTTTGCACGAGCGACGCATAGAGCCGGTTGTTGGAGCGCTCTTTGTTGATCAGCGACACGGTCTGGCTCACATCCAGGAAGCGGCTGGTCATCAGCGCCACGTTCTGCATGCGGTTCAGCGTGTCGGCGTCGCTCAACAGAATGCGGTGATCGCCCTTGGGGAAACCCTCGGGGATCTTCACGCGAATCTCGCGCTCGATGCGGCTGCCGCGAAACGGGCGCAGGAACACGCGCACGGGGACTTCGGCGCCAGCCTCGACTTCGGGCTCGGCCGTCCAGGCGGTTTCGATGGAAGCGGAGCGGCGTTGCGGCAGCAGGTCCACCACGGCGTCCACACTGCGCAGCTTGGGGCTATCGACGGAGTTCAAAAACAGCCGGTTGAACTTGTCGGCCCACCAACCGGCGAGGGCCATGGGCGGGGGGATGGGAATCTCGCTCGGGGCGGCCATGGTGGAAAGCGAGATCTTCGGTGAGCCTTCCAACTCCACGTTGCCCGACATGCGGTAGGTGACATCGTCGGCGAACTCGTTCAGCCCCTGAATGCCGTTGAACAGCGTCAGCATCATCAGGAACGGCGTCCACTTCTGCTGCACGAAGACGTCGAACTTGAGTTCGCGTTCCTTAATCACCTTGTTGCCGTCGTCAAACGAGCGCACCTTCATGCGCACGGGGATCATCGGCGCCGCTTCGCCCAGCATGCCGCTGATGCCCGAGTGGCGGTCCTGCTTGAGTGTGCCGACGATTTCGGTGGCGTTGCCCATTTTGTTGGGTGCGAACGAGGAGGCCAGCGTCAGCACGACCTCGCTTCTGGCCATCGGCATGTCGATGGGGCCGAGGTTCAGGAAGGGGTGGCCAAAGGCGAGCACGCGTTTGCCGTCGTTGTAGGTAACCGTGCCCATGGCCGAGATCGAGAGGTCGCCGGAAACGAGCACGCCGGAGATGGCTTCACCGGGCTGCAAGGCCGATTTCCAGTTCGGCGCCAGCGCCGCGCCGCGCAGCGAGGAGCCCGCGCCGCCCTGGGCCACCTGCACACCCATCTGTTGGAAGAGCGGCGAAAACTCGCGGAGCGTCGTTTCGCTGAAGCCGCTCATGACCAGCGGCGTGTCGATCCACTGCAGCATGCCGGCGGCCGAGGCAAACTCGCCCGGCACAGCCACCTGCCGCCACTCGGCGCGCTGGGTGGGGGCCTTGGCCGAGGGGGGCCTGGTGGCGTCAAAATCGTTGATCTCGATCATCTGTTCGATCGGGGTGATGCCGCAGATGGCGTCCGGCGAAAACACGGACATGCGCAGGCTCACCGCGCCGATGAGCTTGCCGTCCACATACACCGGCGAGCCGCTCATGCCGCCAGCGACGTTGGTGCGTTCGGCGCGCCCGCCCATTTTGCCGATGATGATGTCCTGGCGGGGGCCCCAGGCGTTCTTGAGGACGCCCAGAATCTCGATGGGCACGGCAATGGCCTGCGAGCCTTCGAATACGGTCCAGGCGGTGGCTTTCATGCCGGCTTTCACCTGCGCCGCCGGCATCACGGTGACGGGGCCAGCCTTGGGAGCGGTGGCGGCGGGCGGCTGCGCCATCGCCAACGACAGGCCCAGGATCGACATCGACGCGCAGAGGCGTCCCAGAGAAAGGGTAGGATACAGCACTGTACTCATTATGGTGCAGCGGGCCGCGGTTCCGTTGCGGGAAAGCGCACCTAGACGTTGGCGAGGATTTTGACGGCGCGGCAGCGGATGAGTTGCTCGTCGGCGGTGGCGAGGGTGAGGCCCTGGACGATGGCGGTGGCGGCCAGGAACAGGTCGCCCGGATCGGGTTGCGGCAGGACGAGCGTGGCCGCTTCGGCGGCGACGGCGAAGGTGAAGGGCGCCTCACGGATCGGGGAGTTCGTCATGGCTGCTTCAAGCCACTGATGGAACGGCCGGTCAATCCCGACCGCCCTGCCCTTGACTGCCAGGCATTGCGTCTCCCAGATCGATATGGGCGAGAGGTACAGCTCATGTTGACCGCTCTCGATCATGCGCCGGAGCTTCATCCCGAGCTTGCGCGGCTCTCCCAGCGACCAGAGCCAGATATGTGTATCGAGAAGGAGCTTCACGGTTAGTCGGGATCCCAACCGTCGAATGCGCCAACCGGCCCGACGATATCGCCCTTGAACTCGATCGTGCCCGCCATGCTCCCCAGCCACTGCTTTTTTGACTTCTCCTTCGGTGGCAAGATTTCCGCCACCGGTTTGCCGAACCGCGTCACGAGCAGCGGCTTCCCCGTCCGGCGCACGGTTTCGAGCTCGGCCAGACACGTCGCCTTGAACTTGGAAATGGCAATCTCCCGCATACCCCAAGTTGACCATAGTCATTGACCATGGTCAAACCAGCGCTCCTGTGCGGCTCGCCTAGATCATCTCGTTGAGCAGTTCCGGCCTCGGGTGCGGGATGACGACCTTGTTCACGAGCATTCCACGCTGCCCCACCACGGCCGCCGCGGCGTCGACGGCCGACTGGACCGCGGCCACATCGCCGGTCATGGTGGCAAAGGCCTTGCCCCCCAGCGCCATCGCCAGCCGGATTTCGATCAACTCCACGTTGGCCGTCTTCACGGCCGCATCGGCGCCTTCAATCAATGACGCCACGGAGAAGCTCTCGACAATTCCCAGCGCCTCGAGCGTCTCCACTTTGCTGGCCCCGCTGATGGCGGGGAACACGGACTCATGCAGGTTGGGAATGACGAAGGAGTCGATCACCGAGAAGTGTCCCGAACCGATGCCGGCCGACACGCTCGCCTGCACGGCCGCCACGTCGCCGCGCACCATCACCATGTACTTCCCCGAACAGATGGAACGCGACAAAACGAGGTCCACATCGGCCGTCTTCAACATCGTGTCGCAGACCTGAAAGCCGGCCGCGATGCTCGTCAACTCAATCAGCCCAAGCGAATCTTTTCCCATGTTCTATGCCGTCACTTCCACGGAATCGGCCGCTACGCGCGTCACCGTGCCATCGATGCTCGCGTGCACGTCCACACCCAGTTTGTCCTTCGGCACGCGCCCCACCGCTTGTCCCCTGGCCACCCGTTCACCCTCGCGCACGCAGGCCTCGGCGGGTACGCCCGCATGCTGTTTGAGCTTGATCCGCACCGACTTTGGACTGATCCCGGGCTGCTCATACGGCGCCTCGCGCTCATACTCCTCAATTTGCAGCCGCTTCCTCAACTGCGAGAGAGGAATGCGGCGGTACTCCTTCATGGGATGCACCTGCACGGGCTTCTGCTGGATGAACTTGAGCCCGGCGGCCTTACGGTCAGCCTTGCCGGCGTCGCAGGCTTCTTTCGGATAAAGGTCCTCGGGGCAGGCATAGAGCGTGCAGATGCCGCAGGCGCAGCAGAGCTCAGCCCACTGGTTCCAGATGTCGCCGCCGGTCAGGGTGAACCCGAGCGAGCGCATTACCTTGTGCGGCTGCACCTCGTAACCCAGCAGATACCGCGGGCAGAACTCGGTGCAATAGGAGCACTGGTCGCATGCCGATTTGCCGATGCGGGCCATTTCGGGCACGGAGCGGTCGCGCCGCGTCACCAGGTAGTGGTCGCCGGGCAGCACGATGAGCCCGCCGGTGGTTTTAGTCACCACGTCGTCGAAGTCGCGCGTCATGGTGCCCATCATGATGCCGCTGAGGAAGAGGATCGGATTGGGCACGGTGGCTCCGCCGGCCAGTTCCACCAGTTCGCGGAACGTCATGCCGAGCGGCGCCCAGAACGACTTCGCTTCGCGCACGGCGCCGCACACGGAGAGGAATTTCTGGGTGACAGGCTGGCCCGCGTCGGCGCGCGCGACGTTGTAGAGCGTCTCGACGTTGTTCACCACGCAGCCGACGTTCAACGGAATGCCCGCCGGGGGGATGAGGCGGCCGGTGGCCGTATAGACGAGTTCGTATTCATCGCCGGAGGGATAGAAATCGCCGAGTTGCACGAACTCGATCAGGCCCTTGTTGACGTGCCGCTCGAGCGCATGCAGCGATTCGGCATTCTTGGTCTTAATGCCGAACTTGCCCGTGCGCGCTCCAGTCGCCCCGATCATCAGCTCCATGCCCGCGAGAATGCCTTCGGGGAAGTGCTTCATGATCTCGGCGTCTTTGTGAATCAGGGGCTCGCATTCGGCCCCGTTGGCGATGACGAACTCAGCGCTCGACTGCGCCTTCACATAGGTGGGGAAGCCGGCGCCGCCGGCGCCCACCACGCCGCATTCCTTTAATTTCCGGTCGAGACTCACCACTGAGGAGGATATCGCACGGCCGCCGCCGAGCGCCTAAGCGAAGTCCTTGTAGGGCGCCGCGCCGCCACTCTCTTCAGGCTCGTCGTGCCGGCACCAACGGCCGCGGAACCCGGCATGGAAGCGCTCGCGCTCCTCCGGGCTCATGGCGCGCCAGGGCCTGCCACCGCAGTGGTGGTGCGGCCCGCCGAAGCCGCGCAGTCCGCCAAAGAGGATCCAGCTCAGCCCCATCAAGCCGAGCGCCTGCCAGAAGGTGATCAACGGCAGCCCGAACAGCGCCGGCATGAGCCAGTTCCACAGATACAGCACAGCGCTGCCGAAGCCGGCCACCGCAATGGCCACCATCACGAGAATTTTCACCACCAACATGGGACCACGCCGATTCATCTGATTCCACCTCGCTTGAATTCCCGCAACCGCTCGCGCAATTGCTTCACCGCGTAGTGCTTCCGAGCAAGCAGCGTGTTCTGATTCACACCCCACTCGTCGGCCATTTCGCGGAAACTCCGCCCTTCCATCTCATGAGCCAGAAACACTGCCCGCTGTTCGGCCGGCAGTTCATCGAGGGCCTTTTCCAGGGCGTTCTCAAACTGCCTGAGGGCATAGGCACGTTCCGGCCCGGCCTCAGCCGAGGGCACCAGTTCATCGAGCAGAAACGCCTCCGGCCGCGCTTTGCGAAAGCGGTCGATGATGCGATTGCGCGCCACGCGGAACAGCCAGGCTCCGGCCTGCTCCACCGGCTTCATCAGCCGGTAGGCCACCGTGAATTCGTAGAAGACCTCTTGCAGGATGTCTTCGGCCTCGCCGGGATCGGCCACACGGCGCCGGATGAACCGCCGCAGGCGCGGCTGTTCGCGCTCGACGGTAGCGGCAATGTGCGAGTCCTGCGCCTGACGCACGGGATCGATGAGCAGCGCCTCCTTCATCACTGGAGAAGACGAAGCGCCCGCCGCGTTATTGCAGGAAAATCACCTGGCTAGAGTTCGGCGATCGTGAACACGCGGTCAAACGGGCAGCCCAGGCCGCCCTCGATGGCCGCGCGCGCGCCCTCTTCGCGGTCCACCAGGCAGATGGCCCCCAGCACGTTCAGCCCGGCCTCGCGAGCCGCGCCGATAGCCTTGATGGTGGAATCGCCGGTGGTGCAGACGTCGTCGACAATCACGACATCGAGCGGCGGATCCTCCGACAGTCCTTCGATCTGCTTCTTTGTGCCGTGCCCCTTGGCCTCTTTGCGCACGAGAAAGGCATTCACCGGCGCACCGGCGTCCACACTTTCACGCGCAACCGCGATGACGATCGGATCAGCGCCGAGCGTCATGCCGCCGACGGCGCTGGGCTTCCACCCGCGACGCGCGATGACGTCGAGGAAGAGCCGCCCGATGGGGCCGAGGGCCTCGGCCCGGCAGGTGGTGACGCGGGCGTCACAATAGACGTTGGAAATGCGGCCCGAGGCCAGTTTCCACTCGCCCCCCCGCCGCACCGAATAGGTGCGCAATATCTCCGCCAGCTGGTGCCTGTCCTGTTCGAGTCCCATCAGATCTCATCCTACCGTGCCCGCATTGTCCGTCCCTAAGTGCTACGATCACGAAATCCAACCGCGATGAAATTCCTGTTCTTCTCCGACATCCACAGCGACTTGAAGGCCCTGGAACGCCTCGTCGCCGTGGAAGCCGACTACTATTTCGCCGTCGGCGACCTTGTCAGTTGGTCGCGCGGACTCGATGCGGTGGGCGAAATCCTCAAGCGGCGCGCCGGGCGCACCTTCGTCCTGCCCGGCAATCACGAATCGGCGGCCGACATCGCCGCCTTCTGCGATCAGTTCGGCTTCCTCAACTTCCACGCCAAACACATCATCATCGGGGGGGCTTGCATCGCCGGACTGGGCTACTCCTCGCCCACGCCGTTCAACACGCCCGGCGAGTATACCGAGGACCAGATGGCGGCCCAGCTTGGCAAATTCGCCCCCCTTTCGCCCAGCGTTCTTGCTTGCCACGCGCCGCCCAAAAACACCACGCTTGACCGTGCCGGTGAGGGCCAGCATTTCGGCTCCACCTCGGTGCGCAACTTCATTGAGCTTTACCAGCCGCGGTACTTCTTCTGCGGCCACATTCACGAAGCCGAGGGCGTCCAGGAGACGATCGGCAAAACCCTCTGCGTCAACGTCGGCAAACGAGGCTACCTTCTCGAACTGTGAGGCACCCATGAAACTGCGCGTCGCCAGCCTGACCGCATTCGCCGCCCTTCTCGCCACCGCCTATCAACAAAGCGGCGGCAACCTGATGGAACGCTTCCGCACCATGTCGCGGCAGAACGAAGAGCGCGGCCTGGCCGAGCCTTTCCGCGGAATCACCGCCAAGGGTACGGTCGAGCCGGGGCTGTTCACCGTCAAGTCAACAGGCGTCACCACGGAACCCGTGCGCAAGGCGGCCGAGGCGTTTCTGGCCGCGCTCAACGAGGACCAGCGCGGCCGCACCACCTACAAGGTGGACGACTCCGAGTGGCGCAAGTGGATGAACCAGCACTTCTACGTCCGGCAGGGCGTCAGCTTCCTGGAGATGAGCGAGGCGCAGCGCGAATCGGCGATCGGCCTGCTGCGAGCCTCCCTCAGCGCCAAGGGGTTGAAGCTGACGCGCGACATCATGCGCCTCAACCACACGTTGGGCGAGCTGAACAACAACGACATGGAGCAGTACGGCGAGTGGCGGTATCACATCACGGTGATGGGAAAACCGTCGGCGACGGAGCCCTGGGGCTGGCAGCTGGACGGCCACCACGCCATCGTGAACTACTTCGTGCTCGGCACGCAGGTGGTGATGTCGCCGGTCTTCGTCGGGTCCGAGCCGGTGATCGCCGAGTCGGGTAAGTTCAAGGGCACGGTCATTCTCCAGCAGGAGCAGAACGACGGCCTCACGTTTCTCCGCGCGCTCAGTGAAGAGCAGCGGCGCAAGGCCGTGCTCGAAGTCGCCAAGCCCGGCAACAATAATGTCGGCGAAGCGTTCAAGGACAACATCGTGCTCGACTATGCCGGCCTGGCGGGCAAGGACATGACGGCGGCCCAGAAGAAGCAGTTACTCGCCCTGGCCGCGCTCTACATCTCGAACATGGATGACGGGCACGCGCACGTGAAGATGGAGGAGGTCCGCCGCCAAATCGACCGTACGCACTTTGCCTGGATCGGCGGCAGCGACGACTCGAGCGTGTATTACTACCGCATCCACAGCCCGGTGGTCCTGATCGAGTTTGACCACCAGCGTCCGGCCAACCTGCGCCACCTGGCAAAGGACCCCAGCGCTCCGAATCGCCAGCACATTCACTGCGTCGTTCGCACGCCCAACGGCAACGACTACGGCAAGGACCTGCTGCGCCAGCACTACCTGGCGCATCCGCACACAGACTAGGAGCGCCAGGCGGCCAGGGCGAAGAGGAGCGTCGCCAGCGCGAGGCAGGCCGTTGGAATGGCGAAGAAATAGGCCAGGGAAAGGGCCGTGCACACCGCCGCCGCGACGGCGAACACAACGGCCATGCGGCGCTGCGGCGGGACAAGCCAGCCGATGACGCCCAGGGTGGCGCTCTGGGCCGACAGCATCAAGCTGAACCCGCTGAACAGATCCCACATCGTGCGTTGGGCTCCCGGGAAGGGGAACGCATAGCCCTTCATCAACTCCAGGAGCTTGCGTTCGGTGTCGTTCGCGGGTGGCGACTCCTGAAAATGCCCCGCCAGGTGGGCGAGGGCGAAGAACAGGAAAACCGAAGCTCCGGCACGAAACAGAACGCGCATGGCTGACCAGCCTACTCCGGTCGCAACGGAATGACAAATCCCGGTCGTTTTTGCCTCCGCTGTTACACTAAAAAGACATGACACTGGAAGAATTAGAAAGAGAGTATGTTGAGCTCCGCCAGCAAGCTGACGCTGTGCGGAGCTATCTTTGACCCGGCGGGAAAACAGCTCGAACTGGACAAAACAGAAGCTCTCGTCTCCGCGCCCGATTTCTGGAATAGCCCCGAGCAGTCGCAGAAAATCCTGCAGCAGCGCAAACGGCTGGAAGAGTCCATCACGCGCGCCAAGGAGGTCACCACGTTCGTGGACGACATCGACACGATGTTCGAACTGGGCCGCGAAGGTGAGGACATGGCCGCAGATCTGGGCCGCGAAATCGAGAGGTTCCGCGGCCGGCTGCAGGTGCTTGAGGACAGCATGTTGCTCTCCGGCGAGAACGACTCAAAGAGCGCCATTCTGAACATCCACCCCGGAGCCGGGGGCACGGAATCGCAGGACTGGGCCGAGATGCTGCTGCGCATGTACCTGCGCTGGGCCGAGCGCAAGGGGTACAAGGCGGTGATCACCGACCAGCTCGATGGCGAATCCGCGGGCATCAAGTCCGCCACCGTGGAGATCGAGGGCGAGAACGCCTATGGCCTGCTGTCGAGCGAAGTGGGCGTGCACCGCCTGGTGCGCATTTCGCCGTTCGACTCGGCCGCCCGCCGCCACACCTCCTTTGCGAGCGTGTTTGTGATTCCGCAAATTGACGACGACATCAAGATCGACATCAAGCCGGAAGAGCTGAAGGTGGATGTGTTCCGCGCATCCGGCGCCGGCGGCCAGCATGTGAACCGCACCGAATCGGCCGTCCGCTTCACGCACCTGCCGACGGGAATTGTCGTGCAGTGCCAGAACGAGCGTTCACAGCACAAGAACCGCGCCAGCGCCCTCAAGCAGCTCAAGGCGCGGCTGTGGGAGCACGAGATGGACAAGCGGCGTGCCGAGGAGAAAAAGCTCGAGGACTCCAAGGCCGATATCAACTTCGGCTCGCAGATCCGCAGCTACGTCCTGGCGCCGTACCGCATGATCAAGGACCACCGCACGAAGCTCGCCATCGGCGATGTGGACCGTGTGCTGGACGGCGACATGGACGGCCTCATGCACGCCTGGCTCGTATACAAGAAGACGGGCAAGCTGGCGGGCGACACCAAGGACGACCTCCCCGAAACGCCATGACCGTAGGCGAAGCGGCAGCACTGATCCGCTCGGGTGACGTGGTCGCCTTCGCCACGGAAACCGTGTACGGCCTTGGCGCCAACGCACTCGATGCCGGGGCCGTGCGCCGCATTTATGCGATCAAGGGGCGGCCGGCGAGCAGTCCGCTCATCGTGCACGTCGGAACAATCGACATGGCGCGAGCGCTCGTTACCGAATGGCCCCAGACCGCGCAACGGCTGGCTTCGCGTTACTGGCCGGGCCCGCTCACCCTCGTCCTGCCCAAACAACCCCACGTTCCCGATGTGGTCACCGCCGGGCTCCCCACGGTGGGCATCCGCATGCCCGCCCATCCTCAGGCGCTGGAGCTCATCCGGGCCTCCGGCTGCCCCATCGCCGCCCCCAGCGCCAACCGCTTCACGCAGCTTTCGCCAACCACGGCCCAGCACGTCCGCGATGCGTTCGGGGGCTCAGTGCCTGTCCTCGATGGCGGCCCTTGTTCGGTAGGCATCGAATCCACGGTGCTTTCGCTGGCGACCACGCCGGCCACGCTGCTCAGGCCGGGCATGATTCCGCGCGACGAGATCGAGGCCATCACCGGTCCGCTCGCTGAACCCGCGGCCGGGCAAAGCGGGCACGGCGAACCGCACGCCTCGCCCGGACTGCACGAGCGTCACTACCAGCCGCGCACACCGCTGTTGCTCGACACCACACCTCATCCGGGCCGCGGGATCGTGCTGCGCCTGGGCCACGAACTTCCGGCAGGCGCACGCGAGTTTGCCGCCCGGCTGTACGAGGTTCTACATTCGGCCGACGCCCAGGGCTACGATTGGATTGCCATCGAACCGCCACCCCGCACGCCGGAATGGGACGGCATTCGCGACCGTCTGCGCCGCGCCGCATCTAAGAGTTAATTTGCCATGCCCTCCGCCGTCACACTCTCGGCCCACGAACCGCTGATGGTGAACACCATCGGCCATTCGCTTGGCGCGCTGCTGTTTGCGGCGGTGTTCCTACTGGTCTGGCGTTCGGCCCACCGTCCGGCGCTGGCCGCGGCGCTGGCGTTTATCTGGAACGCCGCCTCGCTTGCGGTTCTGGCCATGAACGACCTGGGCTGGCCGGGGGCGTCCGTGGTCGTCTCGGTGGCCACCTCCGCCCTCTGCCTTCTGCCCGCCGTTCTGCTCGACGTCTTTCTCGCCCGCCGTTCACCCTGGCTTGTCCGCGCCGGCTACGCCGTGGGCATTGGGGCCACCGTTCTCCACGTCCTGGAGCACACCGCCCCCCAACTGGACATCCATCGCATCGCCCTCATCTTCACCACCACGGGTTTCGCGCTGCTCACGCCTCTTTCGCTTTGGGCCGGACGCCACGACCCCCGCCCTGCCCGCTCGCGCCTGCTGGCAGCGATGGCCCTGTTCCTGTTCGCCATCACGTTCGTCCACTATGGCTCCGGCCACGCCCACGGCATCTGGTCGCTGGAGCTGCTCATCCACCACGCAGGCGTCCCGCTGGCCCTGATCGTCCTCCTGCAGGACTACCGCTTCATCCTGCTCGACGTGTTTGTACGCCTGCTGGCCAGCCTCTCCCTGGCGGGCGCGATGCTGCTGGCCGGCTATTGGGCGATCACGGCGCTGGGCGTGCGCATTATCGCCCCGGAGTCGGCGTTCCGGCAGGGCATTCTCCTGGTAACGGTCTGTCTCCTCCTGTTTCTCTACGGGCTCCTCCGCAGCCGGCTGCAACACGCCATCACGCGCGTCCTGTTCGGCCGGGCCAGTTTGGACGCGGTGCGCGAAGAGCTCCACCGCCAGTGCACGGAGTGCCCCGATGAGCAAGCGTACCTGGCGCGGGCCGCCTCGCTGATCGGCGATTTCCTCCAGGCGGGCACGATCACCCTGCCCGAATCCACCGTCGCGCGCCTGAGACAGTTCCCCTGGCACTATCCGGCCACGGCCGCCGAACTCGACCTGTCCGGCTCCGGCATTGAGGCGGTCCTTCCGCTGCGCCTGGGCTCCGGCGAGGTGCGGCTGGTGGCCTTTGGGCCCCGCCGGGGCGGCAGGCGCTATCTCTCCGAGGACCTGGAAGCCATGGCGCGTCTCTCGGCCATCGTTCTGGAGCACGTCGAACACTTCCGCACCACCGAAATGCGCCGTCTGGTGGCCCAGGCCGAGTTGCGCGCGCTGGAATCGCAAATCCACCCTCACTTCCTCTTCAACGCCTTGAACACGCTGTACGGCATCATCCCCAGGGAGGCCCGGGGCGCCCGCGACACCGTGCTCAACCTCGCCGACATTTTGCGCTATTTCCTCCAGCGCGAACGCACTTATATTCCGCTGCATGAGGAGATCACCATCATCCGCTCGTATCTTGCCATTGAAACCCTGCGGCTCGGCCCGCGGCTGCGCACCGAATTCGACCTGGACGAACACGCCATGCCCCAACTGATTCCCCTGCTCTCCGTCGAACCGCTGGTGGAGAACTCGATCAAGCACGGCATCTCGCAACTGCCCGAAGGGGGCACAGTCCGCCTCATTGCAAGGGTGGAGAACGGCGCGCTCACGGTGCGCGTGGAAGACACCGGCGCGGGCTTCGACAGCGCCACGGCCGACTCCACGCGCGGCGCGGGCGTCGGGCTCTCCAATGTCCGCCGCCGCCTGGAGCTGTGTTACGGTCCCGCCGCGCAATTGGAGATTCGCTCCTCGCCGGGCGGCTCTTCGGTTAGTTTCCGCATCCCCCTTGGGGCGGACCAAGCCCAGGCGGGGGCGGCATGACACGCGTCCTGATCGCCGACGACGAACCGGTCGCCCGCCAGGTTCTGCGGGAGATGATCGAGGAGATCCCCGGCGTGGAGATCTGCGGCGAAGCCGCCACCGGCGCTGAAGCCCTCGTCCGCTGCACCGACTGGAAGCCGGACGTGGCCCTGCTTGACCTGCAGATGCCGCTGCTGGATGGGTTTCACGTGGCCCAGCAACTCCGCGGCGGCTCGCCGCTCATCATCTTTGTCACCGCTTCGGCCGAACGCGCCCTGGACGCTTTTGAACTGGGCGTTGTGGACTACCTTGTCAAACCCGTGCGGCGCGAACGCCTGGAGTCGGCCCTGGCCAAGGCGCGCGAACGGCTCCGCGTCGCGGCCCCCGTGGCCCACCTAGCCGCCCCCCCCAAGGACGCCATCCGCCGCATCGCCGGCCGCCTCAAGGACGAGTTCCACATGCTCGACCTGGACGAGGTGATCGCCTTCAAGGCCGAGGCCGAGGTCGTCTACATCCTCTCCCCCAAGGGCCGCTTCCTGGCCGACCTCACGCTTAAAGCCCTCGAAGACCGCCTCCCCTCGCCGCCGTTCCGCCGCATTCACCGCGGGGCCATCATCAACACCGACCACATCCGCCGCATCTCGCCGCTTTCCTCCAAGCGCTGGCTGCTGAAGATGTCCAACGGCCTGGAAGCCATCGTCAGCAAGCGCATGGCCGGCGTCATCCGCGAGCAGACGCGCTGGTAGGGGCTACACCAGCCCCTTGGCCGCGCAGATGAAATCGCGATCACACCTACTGACGAATTACTTGCTCGGCCCCGTGGGTTGTGCGGCATCGGTCTTTTCCCTGTACTTGCGGAGCGAATGCTGCAACTCAGTTCCACAGCCAGTCGAGTGAGCACCCGAGTACGTCCCATCCTCTCTCAAGTATGGAATGTATGTTTCGCACCGATTCTGGGGAACGGTCTGATCGAATCCGTCCGTGTAGCTCCAGGACTCTCTGAATTCGATGCCCTCCCGAAGGGCGTAAAATCTGGATCTACTAAAACCCTCGATTCGCATTGCGACTCTGGGCTCTCCCGTCGCAATTGACATCCTTTGCGCCGGGATGCTCACTTTCTGTGGTTCTCCGATAGGCTGGAAAGTCTGCAAGTCGATTCTGGATGCTGTCAACTCGGCCGTCAAGATATTCGCATCCAGCCTGTTGGGCTCGCAGGCCATGGACACAAACACATCCGGCAGATTGCCAGCATCCACGGCCATTTGGCAGCGTGCGCCCAAGTTGATGCTGAGCCCTTTCTTGGTTAACTCAAGCGTGCTGCGTGTAAGCTCGTTGGACGCGATCGCTTCCTTTGACTGCGCCATGGCTGCCTTTGTTTGAGAGCGCATTTCGTACCACTGCACAGACATCAGCATTACGGTGAAAGCAATTCCCACTAGGCCGATTTTTTCAGCCCGGAAGCGCTTTCTGTCCAATTGCAGTATCTGTTTGTTGTGTGCCTCCTGGGGGGCTTGTTCGGCTCGATACTGGTCCACAAGAGGCTGAGCAACGTCGACGATCACTTCCACTGGAGAAGGAGGAACCTCGCGTGGCACCGAGGTCTCCTCATGGGCGGTCTGAGTCTTCAGATTGGAAGCGACGTGTTTCTGGAGAGTCTCGAGTTGGTCTGCAATTCTCCTTAAGTCAAGTGCGATTTGACGACTCAACGGGTCGCTCACGTCATTGAGTCTATACCCTGAGATGGGGGCCGCTCCCCATAAGCGTTAACTTAAGGATTGCATCCCTCGGTGGTTTCGGCTATGGTGGGCCATGGAAATGGACACCTCGGCGGCGGTTGGCGGTGAAGACTGGGCGGTTCTGCGACGGTTCTTGCCAGCCG
>JAFLBB010000332.1 GCA_017304135.1 Acidobacteriota bacterium
GGGCGGCTGGCGACGCGCCGGTGGCGGGCGGGTGTGGGTTGGACGTGGGGTCCGAGGAAGGGTGGTTCACTTGGCCATCAGGGCGGCGGTTTGGAGGATGATGCCGAGTTCGCGTTCTTCGACGGCGCCGGCGGCGAGGAACTTATCGAGGGAGAACTCGATGTTGGCGGCGGGGCCGCGGAGGAGGTTGGCGGGGATGTCGCGGCGGTAGATCTGTTCGCCGTCCTTCTCGAACTTTTCAGGGGGGAGGGCGTTGCCGTCGATGGTGGCCGAGAGGGTGACGGGGCCGACCTTCTTGAAGACGGGTTCGGGGAGGACGAACTTCAACTCGAGGGTGGCGCCTTTCTCCGAGGCTCCGCCGGGGGAGGCGAGGGTGAGGGAGAACTTGGCGCGGGTCCAGCGCCAGGAGCCTTGTTCAATGTCGTAGAAGCCCTGGACGAACTGGACGGCATGGGCGGGGTCAGAGGCGCTGATGACCGAGGACAGTTGGGGCTGCTCGGCTTCGATGGTCTCGACCTTGGCCGGTTGGCGATTGCAGGCGTTGGCGGCCAGGAGGAGCAGGGCGGCGGTGGCCGCGGCGCTGACTCGGGCCGTGGAGGGGAACAGGGTTAGTCTCCGCATCTCTCTACTTGTACCAGACAGCTATAGAAGGTTGCGCCGGCGCCGATGTCGGTGAGGCGTTCGGAGGTGAGGAAGTTGGCCGTGCTGCCGTCGGGGGACATGCGCGGCTGGCGGACGGCGGGGGAGGCGACGGCGCCCTGGCGGACGTGGCCGTTGACGGCGGCGGTGAGGCGCATGGAGCCGCGGTCGTTGAAGACGCGGACGTGGTCGCCGTCGGCAATGCCGCGGGCTTGGGCGTCTGCGGCGTGCATCCAGAGGCGGGCGGTCTGGGCGTCGACGCCGGCGCGGTAGCCGAAGGTGGAGTTCATGCTGTCGTCGTTCTTGGGGCTGACGAGTTCGAGGGGGAAGCGGCGGCGGAGGGCGTCGTCGCCGTGGCGGGATTCGGTGGGCGGTGTGTAGTCCATGCCTTCGGGGCAGAGATCGCACTTGGCGTCGGGCGTGCCGAAGTTGCCTTCGGCGAAGGGCAGGAAGGGCTCGTTGTTGGGGGTGACGTTGAGGCGGATGGAGCGGTGCTGGTCGAGCGATTCGACGGTGATGCCGTTCAGGTATTCGTGGCCGCTGGAAAGGGCGGTGCGGATCATCTCATCTTCGGATTCGTGGAAGGCGTGATCGTGGAAGCCGAGGCGGTGGGCGAGTTCGCGGAAGAGCTGGACGTTGGAGCGGGCCTCGCCTTCGGGCTCAAGGGCGGGACGGGCGAGTTGGACGTGGAGGTGGCCGTAGGCGCCGTAGAGATCGGTGTGTTCGAGGAAGGTGGTGGCGGGGAGGAGGATGTCGGCGAAGTCGGCGGTGTCGGTTTGGAACTGTTCGTGGACGACGGTGAAGAGGTCGCCACGGGTGAGGCCACGGCGGACGGCGGACTGATTGGGGGCGATGGCGGCGGGGTTGGAGCAATAGACGAACAGGGCCTTGACGGGTGGGTTGTCGAGCTCATTGAGGGCGTGGCCGAGGGTGGACATGTTGACCAAGCGGGCTTCGCGGCCGAGGGGCGATTGGAGTTGGAGGTCGGTGCGCTCGATGGCGGCGCGGTCAAAGCGGTGGGTCTGCGAGGTGCTGGCCTGGAGGCCGCCGCCGACTTCCTTCCAGGAACCGATCAAGGCAGGAAGCATGGCTACGGCGGAGAAGGCCATGCCGCCGCGTTCGGAGCGCGAGGTGCCGTAGTTGAGGCGGATGACGGCGGGGCGCGTGGTGGCGTACTCGCGGGCGAGGGCAATGATCTCAGCGCGGGGGATGCCGGTGAGGGCTTCGGTGTGTTCGGGAGTGAAGCGGGCGGCGGTGGCCTTCAGGCGGTCGAAGTTGGAGGTGTGGCGGGCGACGTAGCCGGCGTCGTGGAGGTTCTCGCCGATGATGATGTGGGCGAGGCCGAGGGCGAGGGCGAGGTCAGAGCCGGGGTTGACGTAGTAGTGCTTGTCGGCGAGGCGGCCGGTGCGCTGGAGGACGGGGTCAATGGTGTAGAAGCGGGCGCCGCGGCGGCGGGCTTCGACGATGAAGGGCCAGAGGTGGACGTTGGTGCCGAGGATGTTGGCACCCCAGGCGAGGATGAGCTTGGAGTGGGCGAATTGCTCGGGTTCGGTGCCGTAGCGGAAGCCGAGGGTTTGGTTGAGGCCGGCGGTTCCGGCGGAGGAGCAGATGGTGCGGTCAAGCCGGGAGGCGCCGAAGCGGTGGAAGAAGCGGCGGTCCATGCCGGAGCCCTGGAGGAGGCCCATGGAGCCGCCGTAGGAGTAAGGGAGGACGGCTTCGGGGCCGAAGTCGCAGGTGATGGCGGAGAGGCGGGAGGCGATTTGGTCGAGGGCGGAGTCCCAGGAGATGCGTTCGAAGTGGCCTTCGCCTTTGGCGCCAGTGCGGCGCATGGGGTAGCGGAGGCGGTTGGGGTGGTATTGGCGTTCGAGGTATTGGGCGACCTTGCCGCAGAGGAAGCCTCGGGTTACGGGGTGGTTGGGGTTGCCCCGGAGGCGGGTGGCGCGGCCGGACTCGTCGATGGTGACGAGAAGGGAGCAGGCGTCGGGGCAATCGAGGGCACAGGTGGAGACACGGGTGGTGGGCGCCGTGGGGGACATAGAGCTATGGTATCCCCAGTGGGGCGTTTTGCGGCGATGAGATGAGGTGAGACTCGGTTAGAGGCTCTTCGGGGGCGGTTGGCTACTCCTCAGCGGGTACCCAGACGAGTTCGACCTGGTGGCGGATGGGTTTGGGGAGGGGTTTGGGGTCGCCGTGGCGGCGGGAGAGGGTATCGGACGGGGCGGGCGGGTATTCGAGCTCGAGGCGGCGGTCGATGGGGATGACGGAAGCGGGTTCGTTTGGCGGGGCGGATGGTTTGTTTTCAATGAGTTCTGGGTTCGTTTCGCAGGAATCGATATTAGGGGAGGAGGGGTCACAGGCGGGCTGGGAGCAGGGGTGGGGGCGGTCCTTTTGGAGGGATTGGAGCTGTTTGAAGGCGCGGTCGTAGGCGCGGGAGATCTGGGTTTCGTAGCGGGAGAGGAGGGTGAGGGAGGAGGTGTTGTGGGAGAAGGCGTCGCCGATGGCGGAGTTGACGGATTCGGGGCTGGTTTCGGCGGTGATGGAGGGGATGCCGTTGTCGAGGATGCCGGTTTCCATGCGGGTGCAGCGGTCGAGGCGGACCTTGAGGACGGCGAGTTGATCGACGAGGGTGGATTCGTAGG
>JAFLBB010000333.1 GCA_017304135.1 Acidobacteriota bacterium
GCCGGTCCCCCCCTCCAATTTGAAGAAGGCTTTTTCATCATTCGCTATAGTATGAAGAGAGGGGAATCTCCGAGTCTAGTGGCCTCCGCCGTAGTCCTGTTCGACATTGATGGCACGTTGGTTCGACGCGCCGGCCCGCATCACCGGCAAGCTCTCGAAGCCGCCGCCCTGCGCCTCACCGGCCGCGCCTGTTCCACTGACGGCATCCCCGTCCAAGGCATGCTCGACGGCGACATCCTCACCGCCATGCTCCATCGCGCCGGCCTCAGCGCCCCCGCCATCCGCCGCGCCCTCCCCGCCATCATGAAACAGGCCCAGAGCATCTACCTCCGCACCGCCCCGCGCGACCTCCACGCCCGTGTCTGCCCCGGCGCCAAAGCCCTCCTCCGCCGTCTTCGCCGCCAGGGCATCCCCGCCGGCCTCGTCACCGGAAACCTCTCCCGCATCGCCTGGCGCAAAATGGAAAGCGCCGGCCTCCG
Source organism: Acidobacteriota bacterium (assembly GCA_017304135.1). Lineage (GTDB taxonomy): Bacteria > Acidobacteriota > Terriglobia > Bryobacterales > Bryobacteraceae > JAFLBB01. The sequence goes on from JAFLBB010000333.1 coordinate 480, forward strand.
CTCCTACCTCTCCTTCGGAGCCTTCGCCGAAATGGGCCGCACCCGCGCCGCCCTCGCCTCGCTCGCCCTCGCCCAAGCCCGCCGCCGTGGCTGGATCACTCCCCACACCCGCCTCTGGCTCGTCGGCGATCACCCCAACGACGTCAACGCCGCCCGCGCCAACTCCATCCAATCCATCGCCGTCCAAACCGGCCTCAGCTCCGCCGATGAGCTCGCCGGCCACTCCCCTGACCTCCTTCTCGAAGACCTTCGATCCCTCGACCCCCGGAGCCTCCTCGCATGATCTCCTCCACCCCACGCCTCGCCCTACTCAGCCTCGCCGCCCTCCTCCTCGCCGCCTGTTCCGAGCCCGCCCCCACCGGCCCCCAGGTCCTCATCGGCGCCACCCTCTTTGACTCCTCCACCCGCTCCACCGTCGACCGCGCCGTCCTCATCGTCGAGCACGACCGCTTCAAAGCCGTCGGCGATCAACCCACACTCCCCATCCCCCCCGGCTCCAACAAGCTCGACCTCACCGGCCGCTTCCTCATCCCTACTCCTGTCAAGCTGCCCCCCAACGCCAATCACCCCCGCTTCAAAACCCTCGCCGAAATGCGCAAACTCATCGACTCCGGCGCCAAGGTCATCAAAGGCCTCCCCCTCGATGCCCCCTCGCTCGACCCCACCCTGATCGCTGCCCTGAAGAACAACCAGGTCATCGTCTTTCCCTCCCTCATCACCCTCGAACTCGAACCCCACAACCTCAAGCGGGGCAGGGAACTCGCCAAAGCCCTCTACGACGCCGGCGTCAAGCTCGGCGTCAACGGCGCCGAATCCGCCCACCGCGAATGGAAGTTCCTCTCCGAAGCCGGACTCCCCGCCGAAGCCATCATCCAGGCCACCACCCTTCACGCCGCCGAAGCCATCTCCGCCTCCTCCGGCCGCATCGCCTCCTCTTCCCCCGCCCACCTCTACGTCCTCAAGTGCGACCCCCGCGACGACATCGCCTGCCTCGTAAAAGTGGAACGCGCCATGGAAAATGGCGGCTGGATCCAGCCCCCCGCCCTCGGCGAGAATTGAAAGGACCCTTACACACCATGGAAGCCCAGTCGCTCTCCGTCAAGCGCGCCCAGGTCGAGTTCCACAACTTCGCCTCGCTTGGCGAACCCGATCGCGCCGCCCGCGTCTACGCCGAGGAAAACGCGCGCCGCGGCTCCCTCCTCTCCAAACACCTCGCCTTCGTCGGTCCCCTCTCCCCCTTCCTCGAAATCGGCGCCAACGCCGGCCACACTAGCTACATGCTCTGCAATGAGTACAACGCCGAAGGCTTCGCCCTCGACATCTCCGCCGACGCCCTCCGCCACGGCATCGCCCTCCAGGACCGCTGGGGCCTCCCCCGCGCCCCCGTCCGCGTCGCCGGCGACGCCCTCAACCTCCCCTTCGCCGACAACTCCCTCCAAATGGTCTGCGCCTTCCAGATGCTCAGCCAGTTCATGAACATCGAGAGCGTCTTCCTCGAAGTCAAACGCGTCCTCGCCCCCGGCGGCGTCTTTTACTTCGCCGAAGAGCCCCTCAAGCGCCTCCTCACCCTCGGCCTCTACCGCGCTCCCTACCTCGACACCATGCGCCCCTGGGAGCGCAGCCTCTATGAGCAAGGCCTCCTCGGCTACGTCGTCCAGGACGTCATCGGCGCCCATCAGGAAGAGTCCTTCGGCATCCGCCAGAACCACTCCATGTACCTTCGCGACTGGCGCACGCTCATCGAAAAACACTTCGCCTCCGTCGAATACGAGGTCTTCGTCCGCTCCCACGGCTGGGGCGAATCCTCCATGCGCTCCCTCGCCCGCCGCTTTGACCGCCATGGCTCCGATTGGGTCCCCGCCCGCCTCCTCGGCGGCACCCTCGCCGCGTTCTGCAAAAAGGCCGGCGCCCCGCCCAACGAAGCCCCCGATCTCAACCGCTTCCAACGCTACCTCCGCTGCCCCGATTGCCACGGCCCCCTCTCCCGCGACGCTGCCGAAACCCTCCGCTGCGCCGCCTGCGGCTACGACGCCCCCAATGAAGGCGGCGTCTACAACGTCCTCAAAGCCGCCGACCGCAAGGAACTCTACCCCGGCGACCGCGACGACCTCATCGACTTCTCCCTCCCCGGCCACGAAACCAAACTCGGCGATGGCTGGCAGGAACTCGAAGGCGTCTTCGGCAACAAATACCGCTGGATCGACGCCCGCGCCACCGCCGTCCTCAAACGCACCAAGCCCGGCCCCCACCACATCCGCATCCGCGGCCACGCCCACGAACAGTGCTTCCTCCAGGGCGCCCCCGTCACCGTCACCCTCCGCGTCAACGGCGGCCCCGAACGCGTCTGGCCGCTGGAGCGCAACGGCCTCTTCGTCATCGAACAGCCCGTCCCCGACGCCCCCGAATACACCCTCGAAATCTCCGCCGCCCCCCGCTGGACCGTCCCCACCGACGACCGCGAGTTCAGCGTCAACATCAGCATGATCCGCTTAGTCGACGACGCCGCCTGACCCCAGGGGACTGGCGCCTTTTTCGCTGCGCAACCCTTCGCCCCCCCCCTGCACCTCGCCACGCGAAAAAGGCTGCCCGTCCCCACTCCGTGCCCACTCCACCCGCGACGCCACTCCACACGCTCCCTTCGCGTGACGGAACCGCGAGCGTGAGCGAGTCGGTCACATCCTCCTCCCCCCCCGCACCCACGCTAGAATAGGGAGTTGCTGCCCCATTCGTTGAAGGATTCCCCCGTTGATCAATA
>JAFLBB010000334.1 GCA_017304135.1 Acidobacteriota bacterium
GCCTGCACGGCAACGACTTCCTCGACGGCGGCGACGGCGACGACGCCCTCTACGGCGACAGCGGCAACACCCCGGAAACGGCCATGGGTGACGACTTCCTTGATGGTGGCGATAACGGCATTGGCAGCGCCAGCTTGCCGGCCTCGGTCTCGCGGCGACCCTGCACCTCGACCAGACCCTCCTTCAGGCCGCGGTCGGACAGCACCACGCGCTGCGGCACGCCGATCAGTTCCCAGTCGGCGAACATCGCACCGGGGCGCTCGCCGCGGTCATCGAGGATGGCGTCCACGCCCAGCGCCAGCAGCTCGGCGTGCAGCGCGTCGGCGGCGGCCTTCACCTCGGCCGAGCGGTCGTAGCCGATCGGGCAGATCGCCACCTGAAACGGGGCAATGCTGGCCGGCCAGATGATGCCGCGCGCGTCGTGGTTCTGCTCGATCGCCGCGCCCAGGATGCGGGTCACGCCGATGCCATAGCAGCCCATTTCCATCAGCGCCGGCTTGCCGGTCTCGTCCAGGAAGGTGGCGTTCATCGCCTTGGAGTACTTGGTCCCCAGGTAGAACACATGGCCCACCTCGATGCCGCGCTCGATCGCCAGCACGCCCTTCCCGTCGGGCGAGGGGTCGCCCTCGACGACGTTGCGGATGTCGGCCACCAGGTCAGGCTCGGGCAGGTCGCGGCCCCAGTTGGCACCGGTGTAGTGGTGGTCCCAGGCGTTGGCGCCGCAGACGAAGTCGCTCATCTGCGCCACCGTGCGGTCGGCGACGATCTTCACCGGCTGCAGCAGGCCGATCGGTCCCAGGTAGCCGGGCTTGCAGCCGAAATGCGCCTCGATCTCGGGCACGGTGGCAAAGCGGAAGCCGTTCTTCAGACCCTCGAGCTTGCCGACCTTGACCTCGTTCATGTCGTGGTCGCCGCGCACCAGCAGCAGCCAGACCGTCGTCTTGACCACCACGCCGCGCTCGTCGAGTTCATCGGTGGCCAGCACCAGGCTCTTGACGGTCTGCGTCAGGTCCAGCCCCAGCAGCGCCGCCACGTCGGCACAGGTGGCCTTGCCGGGCGTGGGCGTCTTCACCAATGCCTGGGTCGCGGGGCCGCGCGGCGTGGCGGGGGCCACCGCCTCTGCCAGCTCGATGTTGGCGGCGTAGTCGCTGGTGGGGCAGTAGATGATCGCGTCCTCGCCGGTCTGGGCGATGACCTGGAACTCGTGGCTGAGGTCGCCGCCGATCGCGCCGGTGTCGGCGGCCACGGCGCGGTAGGTCAGGCCGAAGCGGTCGAAGATGCGCTTGTAGGCGGCGGACATCTGCTCGTAGCTCTTCGCGGCGCCGGCGGCGTCACGGTCGAAGGAGTAGGCGTCCTTCATCGTGAACTCGCGGCCGCGCATGATGCCGAAGCGCGGCCGGCGCTCGTCGCGGAACTTGGTCTGGATGTGGTAGAAATTCTTCGGCAGCTGCTTGTAGCTGCGCAGTTCCTGCCGGGCGATGTCGGTCACCACCTCTTCGCTGGTGGGCTGGATGATGAAGTCGCGGTCGTGCCGGTCCTTCACCCGCATCAGCTCGGGACCCATCTTCTCGAAGCGGCCGGTCTCTTGCCACAGCTCGGCCGGCTGCACCACCGGCATCAGCAGTTCCACCGCGCCGGCGCGGTTCATCTCGTCGCGGATGATGGCCTCGACCTTGCGGATCACCCGCAGGCCCATCGGCATGTAGTTGTAGATGCCGGCGCCCAGGCGCTTGATCATGCCGGCGCGCATCATCAGTTGGTGGCTGACCACCTCGGCGTCAGCGGGCGCCTCCTTGAGCGTGGAGATGAAGAACTGGGAGGCTTTCATGGGCGTCAGCGCAGTGGCCGGCCCCTCGGGAAAGCGAGAACCTGTGCCCGCGCGGCCGCCAGTGCTATATTGATTTCAATTCAAGAATTGGGGTTCGATTATGCTCGACCGGGAAGGCTACAGGCCCAACGTCGGCATCATCCTGCTCAACGCCCGCAACCAGGTGTTCTGGGGCAAGCGACTTCGCACCCACTCCTGGCAGTTCCCGCAAGGGGGCATCAAGTACGGCGAGTCGCCTGAGCAGGCGATGTTCCGCGAGCTGCACGAGGAAGTGGGCTTGCTGCCCGAGCACGTGCAGATTCTGGCGCGCACGCGCGACTGGCTGCGCTACAACGTGCCAGACCACTTCATCCGCAAGGACGCGCGCGGCCACTACAAGGGTCAGAAGCAGATCTGGTTCCTGCTGCGCCTGATGGGCCGCGACAGCGACATGAACCTGCGCGCCACCGACCACCCCGAGTTCGACGCCTGGCGCTGGAACGAGTACTGGGTGCCGCTGGACGTGGTGATCGAGTTCAAGCGCGACGTCTACCAGATGGCGCTGACCGAACTCGCCCGTTTCCTGCCGCGCGTGAACCACCACAACCGCTACCTGCGCGGCGGCATGCGCCACCACGGCCAGCGCCCGCGCGATGAGCACGAGATGGAACTGCCACCCGGCGCCACGCTGGAACCGCCGCCGGAGCAGGCGGCCTGAACCGCTCTGGCGGCGGGTTGTGGCTGCGGCTCGGCCCTGCGGGCCTTCACGTCGGCTGCGCCGACATGAGCCTTCGCCGCAACCTCGTCAACGCCGCGCTGGATTGTGGCTACGGCCCGGCCCTGCGGGCCTTCACGTCGGCTGCGCCGACATGAGCCTTCGCCGCAACCTCGGCAACGCCGCGCTGGATTGTGGCTACGGCCCGGCCCTGCGGGCCTTCACGTCGGCTGCGCCGACATGAGCCTTCGCCGCAACCTCGTCCTGGCCTCAGGCCAGGACGAGGTTGTCCCGGTGGATCAACTCCGGCTCGTTCGCAAACCCCAGCAGGCCTTCGATCTGTGACGAGGGCTTGCGTGCGATGAGCCGGGCCTCGGTGCTGGCGTAGTTCGACAGCCCGCGAGCGATCTCGGCGCCGGCGGCATTGCGCACCGCGATCACATCGCCGCGGTGAAACTCGCCCTCCACCTCGACCACGCCGATGGGCAACAGACTCTTGCCCTCTTCGCGCAGCTTGATGACGGCGCCATCATCCACCCGCACGGCACCGCGCAGCTGCAGGTGGTCGGCCATCCACTGCTTGCGCGCCGCCAGCTTGGGCGTGCCGGCCAGCAGGGCGGTGCCGATGGGCTCGCCGGCGGCCAGGCGCAGCAGCACATCGGGCTCGCGGCCCCAGGCGATGACGGTGCTGGC
>JAFLBB010000335.1 GCA_017304135.1 Acidobacteriota bacterium
CATGATGCTCGACCCCGCCACCGGCGCCGTCGACGCCTCCTTCCCCTGGCGCAGCCGCAGCTACGAATCCGTCAATGCCTCCTGTCCCGTCATTTCAGAAAATCAGGTCTTTATCTCCGCTTCCTACCGCACCGGCGGCGCCATGCTTGCCATCACCCCTGACCTCAAACTGAAACCCCTCTGGACCACCCCCGACTTCGGCCTCCACTTCAACACCCCCATCTGGCACAACGGCCACCTCTACGGCTTCGACGGCCGCAACGAGCCCGACGCCTCTCTCGCCTGCCTCAACGCCGCCACCGGCAAAATCGCCTGGCGCCACAACCCCGAATGGAAGGAATCCATCAACGGCCGCGAACAAATGCTCAGCACCTACCGCGGCAGCCTCCTCCACGTCAACGGCCGCTTCCTCGCCCTCGGCGAACTCGGCCACCTCCTCTGGATGGACCTCGCCCCTTCCGGCTACAAGGAATCCTCACGCGCCTGGCTCTTCGCCGCCCGCGAAACCTGGTCGCCCCCCGTCCTCTCCCGCGGACTGCTCTACATCGTCCAGCACACCCGCGATGCCCTCCACGCCAAGGGCCCCCGCCTGCTCTGCTACGACCTCCGCGCCTGATGGGCTTCTCGAAGGAGGCAGCGCACGGCAAGTATCATCAAGACTGTACCCTTCATCACTTTCCTCGGTGACTCTCGTGAAAACAGCTCGTGCGGCATTCTCCACTGTTCAATTCCGGCTCACACTCGCCTGGCCCGCCCTGCCGTTGGCGCTGGCGCTGGCGCTTGCGGCTGCATCGCTATGCGCTCAGCAAGCCGGCTCAACCGCCTCCGTGCGCTCTGTCCCGGCGACGGTCATAGCGGGCGGCATAGAAGTGGATGGCCTGCTCGACGAACCACTTTGGCGCGATTCACCCAAGATCGGCGAGTTGGTGCAGCGTATCCCCAACTCCGGCGCGCAGGCAAGCGAACGAACCGAAGCCACCATCCTCTACGACAAGAGCAACCTCTACATCGGCGTCATGTGCTACGACTCCGAGCCAAACAAAGTGCTCGCCGCTCAAATGAACCGCGACTCCACCATGGCCACCGACGACCGCGTCGAACTCCTCCTCGACACCTTTCACGACCGCACCAATGCCTTCTACTTCGCCACCAACCCCAACGGAGCCTTCGTCGACGGCCTCATCTTTGCCAACGGAGAGACCAACAACGACTGGGACGCCATCTGGAATGTGCGCGCCCGCCGCCATGACAAGGGTTGGAGCGCGGAGTTTGCCATTCCGTTCAAGAGCCTGAACTTTCCCCCCGACGGCGCTGTCTGGGGCTTCAACATTGCCCGCCACATCCAACGCAAGCTGGAGGAAGTCCGCTGGACCGCCGTCAGCTTTCAAACGCGCTTCCAGCAGGTCTCCGAAGCCGGCGAGATCACCGGCTTGCAAAACCTCGAGCAGGGCCTCAGCCTCGACATCCGTCCCTTCGTGGCCCAGCGCTACATCCACCGCGAACCCGGCGGTGAAGACACCGTTCTCGGGAAGGGCGGTCTCGATCTCTTCTACAACATCACGCCCAACCTCCGGCTGACTTCCACCTTCAACACCGACTTCGGCGAGACTGAGGTCGACGACCGCCAGATCAACCTCACGCGCTTCTCGATCTTCTTCCCCGAGAAGCGAACCTTCTTCCTGCAGGATGCCGGCGTCTTCAACTTCGCAACCACGGGCATCACACAGCCCGGCGGCGTTCCTCCCAACGGCGCTGCCATCTTCCCCTTCTTCAGCCGCCGCATCGGCATCATCGACGGACAGGAAGTCCCCATCGACTACGGCGTCAAGCTGACCGGCAAGGTCGGCCGCACCGAGGTAGGCATTCTCAACGTCAACACCCGCGACAACGCGCTCGCCGGCGGCACCAACCTCTTCGCCGCCCGTGTCCGCCAAAACTTCTGGCAGCAGTCCTACATCGGGGCGATCGTCACCGGCGGCAATCCAGGCGAACGGCTGGACAGCAGCATGATCGGCGCCGACATGCGCCTGGCCACCGCGCACTTCCTCGGCGGCGACCAAAACTTTCTCGTCAATGCCTGGGGACTGAAGTCAAACAACCAGGGCGTCCACGGCAAGGACGCCGCCTACGGCTTCGGCGCGGCCTTCCCCAACGACCGCTATCAGGCGCAAGTCGAGTGGCGCGAGATTCAAGAGAACTTCGATCCGGCCCTCGGCTTCGTCCAGCGCAGCAATGTGCGCATGTGGAGCGCCGGGTTCAGCTTCAATCCCCGGCCCAAAGATCAAAAGCTCGGCGTTCAACAGATGTTCCACGACTTCTTCTACCGGCGCTTCACCCGCATCGACAACGGCCAGGTGGAGACCTGGAACATCAATGCCACCATCTTCGACTGGCACTTCCAGTCCGGCGATTCCGTTCACAGCATCATGGACTTCAACCCGACCTACGAACGCCTCTTCGAACCCTTCGCAATCTCGCCCGGCGTCGTGCTCCCGCCCGGCGAATACCGGTTCACTCCATTCCGGTTTTCCTTTGCCTCGGCTCAGAAACGCAAACTCCAGGGCAACTTCGGCCTCACCGTCGGCAACTTCTGGTCGGGCACCGCGAAGACGGTCACGACGGGGCTGCGCTACCAACTCCCGCCAAGGTTCTCGATCAGCCTCACCACGAATCAGACCTTCGCCAGCCTCCCCCAGGGCAACTTCGTCGCGCGCATCCTCAGCTCCACCATCGACTTTTCGCTCTCGCCTCTGCTCTCCTTCCGAAACCTCGTTCAGTTCGACAACCGTTCCGGGAATCTGGGGTTGCAGAGCCGCGTCCGCTGGACCATCGCGCCCGGGAACGACCTGTTTTTTGTCTTCGGCCAAGGCTGGGTGCAGGAACTCGACGAACGGGGCGGGCTCGATTTTCGCGTGCGTGATGTCAGGCTGGCAACGAAGCTGCAATACACGTTCCGCTTCTAGCCCGCATCGCCCCCCACCATAACGCGCGCCCGCAGCAGAGCCGCGCGCGTCTGCAAGCGGTGCTCGCCGCTCTTCCTCAGCCCGCTAATCCCTCATGCCCACTGCCACAGCCTCATGCCCACTGCCACAGCCTCACGCCCACCGCCACAAACTCGCCCCCACCGTGAACCCCGCC
>JAFLBB010000336.1 GCA_017304135.1 Acidobacteriota bacterium
GGGGGCGGAGGGCGGAGCAGGGGGGGGGAGCGGGGATTCGAAGACAACCAGTGGACGCCTGTAGTGTGTCTGGACGTTGTTGAGAGGGGAGTTGGGGAAAGATTCAAGTTTGCGGCTTTACGTTCCGATATGAAGTTTCAGGAAGCGAGGGCGTTCGCATCCTGGGAGGTTAGAGATGGAACTCTCAGCTTCACGCATTCAACTAGCTGTGCCGGCGGATACACCCGTGCAGGAACGGCGCTTGGAATTGCAGGAACAACAACAGCTGATACAAGCAGTAAAGAAGCTCAACGAGACTGAGTTGCGAGGATCGAACCAGGAGTTGAGGATTGTTGTGGACGAGGACAGCCAGAAGCCGGCCGTGAGGCTGGTGGACCGGGAGACTCAGGAAGTCATACAGCAATATCCGCCGAAGAGTATATTCCGTCGTGCGCGGCAGATGGGCTGACGCGGGGGGCGGACAAGGACCAGACTCGTGAGCCGACAGGAAAGCTGTGAGCCGCGACAGGCACAGTGTGTGCGGATTTCGTAGAGGGTATGGGGGAGAGACTTGGTTATGAATCCATATGCAAGTCAGGCGTCACTGGAGATTGAGGTGCTGCAGGCCGATCCGGTGGAGCTGATTCAGATGCTCTACCGGGGGGCGCTGGAGTCGATCCGTGGGGCGCGGGAGAGTCTGGCGCAGGGCGACGCGGTGGCGCGGTCGCGGCATATTAGCCGGGCGAGCGAGATCATTGCCGAGCTGATGTTGAGTGTGAACCGCGAGCAGGGCGGCGAGCTGGCGGTGAATCTGATTGAGCTGTATGACTATATGATTCACCTGATCACGCAGGCGCACATTGAGCAAAAGGACAAGCAACTGGCCGAGGCGTCGCAGTTATTGCAGACGCTGCTGGAGGGCTGGGATGCGATTGCGCGGCAGCAGGTGCATGTGCCGGCCGGGCAGGCCGAGGCGACGCTGGCGGGCTATTACTGAGGCGTGAGCCAGACTTCGGCGATCTGGATGGCGCGGCCGTTGCCGCCTCCGCCGGGGGGGCGGGTCCAGCGGAGTTCGAGCGTGCCGGCGCGGGTTTCGGCGGCCGGGATCGGGAACTCGAGGATTTCGGGCGGGAGTGGTTTCGCGCGTTCGGGCTGGATCACATGGCGGCCGTTGGCGGTAAGGGTGAGCGGGGCGGCGGTGCGTTCGCCGCCGTAGACGATTTTCACTTTGTATTGTGAGGCTGGGTCGAGCCCTGTGTAGCGCAGGGTGAGGTCCTGATCCCAGAGCGTTTCGGCGTGGTTCATCCAGGAGTAGCGCCAATTGCGGGTGATGGGGTTGGTGATGTCGGCGAAGCCGGTGAGCGGGGCGTTGCGCGATTCGGGGCCGGGGCTGGCGGGGCGGACGAGGTGGGGCGAGGTTGAGGGGTCGCCGAGGTTATCGTAGAAGCCACCGGGGCCGGGGTTGGTCCATTCCAGAATTTCGCCGAGGGCGGCGAGACGTTCCTTTTCCTCTTCCAGTTTGCGGATGCGCTCGAACTGCGTCTGGAGCCAGGGGCGGTTGTTGAGGGGGGTGTCGATCAGATCGAGATTAGCGCCTCGGCCCGTGGCGATGGCGCCATAGAAGGGGACGCTGAGCTGCATGCGGATGGACTGGAAGAGGGCTTCGGCGAGTTCAAAGGTACGGGCGCGCCATTGGGGGGCGGTGCGGTGGGTGAGGGCGCGTTCGAGGATCTCCTCGGCTTGTTCGATGGCGCGGAGGGAGCCGAGTTCGGAGGCGGTGCGGAGGCGGTCCATGGCTTGCTGCTCGAGCGAGGTTTCGTAGAGCAGGCGGGCGCGGACGTAAGCATCGTAGTGGGCGCGGTATTGGGCTTGTTGGAAGCGCCAGTTCTGTTGGACGGCGGGGGTGGCGGCGGAGTCGAGCGCTTCGAATTGTTGGAGCGTGGTGGTGACGGCGGTGTTGGTGGCGAGCGGGCCGTTCCAATTGCGTTCGAGCGCGAAGAGGCCTTCGGCAAAGCTGGCGGCCATGCGCGGGTGGATGAAGAGGCGCGAGTAGTCGCGGAGGGTTTCATGGAGGTCGGCGTCGGGGTTCCAGCCTAGGGCGCTCCAGAGGAACTTGTTGACGTCGTCGTTGCAGCCTTCCGAGTAGGTGATGAAGCCGATGGTGTGGGGGAGGGCTTCGTGGAAGATGCGCTTCATGAACTCGGGGCGCGGGTTGATGGGTTCGCGGTTGAGGGTGAGGGGGAAGGCGGTGTCCCATTCGGGGACGGGGTACTGGCAGCGGATGGTGTGGGTGATGTCGGGGTAGTTGCGGATGGGATAGCGGGCGGGGATTTGCTTGCGGAGTTCAGCGATGGGCACTCGGATTTGCGGGCCGTGGACGATGCCGGTGAGCCAGGCGGGATTGGCGCGGACGAGCGAGTAGAATTCGTTGAGCCATTCGGTGGTGAAGCCTTGCGGGGCGACCCACCAGGTGGCTTTCGGATGGTAGCGGCGGAGGGTGGCGGCCTGGCGTTCGAGCATGGGCAGGAGGTGGCGGGGGTGGGTATGGCCGGGGTCGCCGCCGGGGACGAGGATGGCGTCGATGCGGGGGAGTTTCGCGAAGACGGCTTCCCATTCCTTTAAAGCAAAGTCGACATATTTTGTTTCGGCGTAGTCGGGGTCGAGGGCGGGGTACCAGATCCAGAGGTCGAGGCCGTAGCGGTCGGCGATGCGGGACATGGCGATCATCATGTCCATGGGGGGCGTGGGGAAGTGGGGGGAGTCGGCGTCGTCGTCGGAGCGGGGCGGGATGAGTTCGATGGCGTTGGTTCCGAAGAGGGCGAGTTCGCGGATGTACTGTTCCCATTGGGCTTCGTTCCAACCGTCGTAGGAGTTGGTTTTGGGGCGGTAGCCGAGTTGGTGGCCGCGGAGTTTCACTTGGGGGGCGGTGGTGAGGTTGAGGGGCGAGGGAAGATGGATGCGGCCGCGTTCGAGTTCGAGTTTGCGCAGCAGATAGCCCGCGCCGAAGAGAAGGCCGCGTTCATCGTTGCCGTGGATGGTGACGCCGTTGGCGGTGGTTTCGATGCGGAAGCCTTCGGCGGGGGTGGTGTGGGTGTTGCGGAGGGTGATGGCGGGGGTGGTGGCGGGAGAAGCGGCGGTGGTGGCGAGGGGG
>JAFLBB010000337.1 GCA_017304135.1 Acidobacteriota bacterium
ATGACTGTGCTCAACGCGGGCATTCTCTCGGCCCAGGCCAAGGAATTCGGTATCTACGACTTCCCCTTCCTGTTCGCTACGCCTCAAGAGGCTGACGCCGTGACCGACGGCCCCTTCGGCAAAAAGCTGCTCGACAAGCTGCAATCCAAGAACCTGGTGGGCCTGGGTTACTGGGAGCTGGGCTTTCGCAACCTCACCAACAGCAAGAAGCCCATCACCAAGGCCGAGGACATTGCGGGCCTGAAGATCCGCGTGATCCAGTCGCCCATCTACATCGACATGTTCAACGCGCTGGGCGCCAACGCCGTGCCGATGCCCTGCGCACCGCGCGCCCACAGGAACAGCGGCCAATCCGGGGCCGCCGCGCAGGCGGCGCAGCCGACAGCGGAGATCGCGAGGCCGATGCGGAAGACGAGCCGGTGGCCGAACAGATCGCCCAGCTTGCCGCAGACCAGCATCAGCGAGCCGTAAACCAGCACATAGCAGATCACCAGCCACTGAACGTCGCCCAGCGCCAGCCGGGTGTCGGCAGCGGCGCGGCCCTTGTTCACCCGCACCTCGCCGGCGCGGATGATGCGGTAGACATGGGTCTTGGGCACGCCCTTGAGTTCGCGCAGCAGGAAGTTGTCCAGGCGCTGGCCGGCGGAGCCGTCATCGACGCTCACCAGGCGCACCACGGGGGCCGGATCGGGCGTGGCCGCAGCGGGGGTTTTCCCCTTTATAATGGTCCGAACCACGATTGAGCCGTAAGTGCTTGATTTATCAGAGTTTACCCGGGCATGAGCGGGCTTATCGTGGCGGGGCACATCCTTGGGGTGTGTCCAACAGGTGATGCAACGCCTGAGCGCGTGCCGGAATGAGCGTCCCGAAGCGACCCTCGGCCGGTCTCGACTCAGGTGGCAGAGAAACATCGGACGTGCCGCCCTGCACTGTGCAGGGAAGTCCAACAAGGTTTTCACGGGCACGCGGTCCCTTGGCGTTCACGCCACAGGGCTCACGGACCCGGCAAGCGCGCTTCGGCGCCCCCCAACGCATGTCGCCAGACACCACCCACGCAACGCTGATCCACGGCCCCGGCACCTTGCCGGCGCGGCCCGGCGGCGCGCCCGGTGGTGACGCGCGCCTGCACCGGCGGCGGCGTCTGACACACTTGCACGCGCCAACGCCGTGACGGCGCGCCGCCTCCCCGGCGGCACGTCTTCCCCACGGTCCAGGGCGATTCCTTCCCACGGCGCGTCGGCGTTCCTCGTGCATCGATGGAGGCCCGACCGGGCGCCGTCAGCGGCACCCGGCCAGCCTCGCGCGCAATGCGCGCTGCTGTGCCCGTTCAATCGGGCCGGTGGCGCGGGAAGGAGTGCACATGAAACGCATGCTGATCAACGCCACGCAGCCGGAAGAGCGGCGCCTGGCGATCGTCGACGGCCAGAAGCTGCTCGACTTTGAAACCGAGATCGAAGGGCGCGAGCAGCGCAAGGGCAACATCTACAAGGCCGTCGTCACCCGCGTCGAGCCCAGCCTGGAGGCCTGCTTCGTCGATTACGGCGAGGACCGCCACGGCTTCCTGCCCTTCAAGGAGATCTCCAAGCAGTACTTCAAGGAAGGCGCCAGCGTCCGCGACGCGCGCATCCAGGACGTGATTTCCAACGGCCAGGAACTGCTGGTCCAGGTCGAGAAGGAAGAGCGCGGCAACAAGGGTGCGGCGCTGACCACCTTCGTCAGCCTGGCTGGCCGCTACCTGGTGCTGATGCCCAACAACCCGCGCGGCGGTGGCGTCAGCCGCCGCATCGAGGGCGAGCAGCGCGAGGAGCTGAAGGAGAACCTCGACCAGCTCGACTACCCCAAGGGCATGAGCCTGATCGCCCGCACCGCTGGCATCGGCCGCTCGGCCGCCGAGCTGCAGTGGGACCTGAACTACATGCTCAAGCTCTGGGACGCCATCGACGGCGCCGCCAAGGCGGGCAAGGGCGCCTTCCTGATCTACCAGGAGAGCTCGCTGGTCATCCGCGCCATCCGCGACTACTTCTCGGCCGACATCGGCGAGATCCTGATCGACACCGACGACATCTACGATCAGGCCCAGCAGTTCATGAACCACGTGATGCCGGAATCCGCGCACCGCGTGAAGCGCTACCGCGATGACGCGCCGCTGTTCAGCCGCTTCCAGATCGAGCACCAGATCGAGACAGCCTTCAGCCGCACGGTGAACCTGCCCTCGGGCGGCGCCATCGTCATCGACCACACCGAGGCCCTGGTGGCCGTGGACGTCAACTCGGCGCGCGCCACCCGCGGCGGCGACATCGAGGAAACCGCCACCCGCACCAACCTCGAAGCCGCCGACGAGATCGCCCGCCAGTGCCGCCTGCGCGACCTGGGCGGCCTGATCGTGGTCGACTTCATCGACATGGAGGAGAGCAAGAACCGCCGCGATGTGGAACAGCGCCTGCGCGACGCGCTGCGCCAGGACCGCGCCCGCGTGCAGTTCAGCTCCATCAGCAAGTTCGGCCTGCTTGAGCTGAGCCGCCAGCGCCTGCGCCCGGCACTGTCCGAGGGCAGCCACATCACCTGCCCGCGCTGCAACGGCACCGGCCACATCCGCGACACCGAGTCTTCCGCGCTGCAGATCCTGCGCATCATTCAGGAAGAATCGATGAAAGACAACACCGCCGCCGTGCACGTGCAGGTGCCGGTGGAGGTGACCTCGTTCCTGCTGAACGAGAAGCGCACCGAGATCACCAAGATCGAGCTCAAGCAGCGCACCACTGTGCTGCTGGTGCCCAACAAGCACCTCGAAACGCCGAACTACAAGCTCGAGCGCCTGCGCCACGACGACCCGCGCCTGGAGAACCTGCAGGCCAGCTACACCATGATCGAGGAGCCGGACGAGGAGGTCTCGATCTCCCGCCGCGAGAAGACCAAGGCCAAGCAGGAGCCGGTGATCAAGGGCGTGCTGCCCGACCAGCCGGCCCCGATCGCCCCGCCGCCCGCGCC
>JAFLBB010000338.1 GCA_017304135.1 Acidobacteriota bacterium
AGAATTGCGGTAATTTCTGCAGATGGGCGCAGCCATCCACATGAGGACGTACTTGCAGACTTGGCACGAAAAGGCATCAAACCCTATTGTACTGGGCTCGCCACTGTTTGTGGTGGTAACAAAGTCGTCTCTCACTTGGGAGCAGCAACGCTGCCGCCGCCGTTGAGGTCATTTATTCAGTCGACGGTTGTCCCGCGCTCGTCGCCGTGTCAAGGTGATATCGCGATCTTTATTGATCGAGGGGGAAAGATTAGCGTAGATAGGGAGTATTCCGCTGCATGCACCTACCGAGGCGACTTTGCATTCAGTCCGTAATGCCACAGACGGTCGCGGTGGGCGCGGCGAACGGGCAATGACTATGGATGCGCAAATGGCCACGGACTAATCGTTATTTCTCTGCTCCTATTTGACCAATTCGCCGCGGAAGGCCTTGGCGAGCAGGGCTGGGTTGAGGCGATCGGTGTGGGTACGGGCGGTGGCGTAGCGGGCTTCGAGTTGATCGGCGAGGGCGAACAGGGATTCGACTCGGCGGACGATTTCCCGCTGTTCACCCAAGGTTGGCGTTGAAACCGGAAGCGCACGCAAGTCTTCAATGTTAATGCCCGTGTACGCGACGCCTTTTTGAGCGCCCGTGAGCCAGCGCTGACTCGCGATTGAGCCGATCCAGAATGCTAAGTATCGAGGATCAACCCGGTTGTGGTTTGCTGGAACGACTGCCACTTCGCGCGACACGTTCCAGCCACGCATTTCGTTCGGTACGACTGCGGTTCCGCCTAGCGTTCCGCGGACATTGACTAGGACCTCGCCGCCCGTAAGCACGGTTCGACTGTAGTCTGCTGATATTGTTGGCGATATTCGCTTCATTCCACTCGTGTCGATGCGCAGCCAGCGAACGTTGCTCGTCCGCAGGCAAGGGATTCCATCATCAGTGTCATCCCCCAATTTGATCACACCGTAGGTGATGACCCTCCCTTCGGTGACTAAGTGATCGAGGCGAACTGAACCCCAGTCTTGAGCGCAGTTCCGTTCCAGCCGCCACTCGCGAGTCAGTTCGCCGCTGGTGGCGGCGGCCAGGACGGATTGGCGGAAGCGTTTGAGGATGGCGGGGACGCGGTCCAGGTGTTCGCGGCAGGCGTCCACGCGCGCGAGCAGGGTGTCGAGTTTGTCGGCGATTCGTTTCTGTTCGGCTAGGGGCGGCAGCGAAATCTCGGTGCTTTCAAAGACGCCCTTGGTGACGTGTCGCAGGCCCACTCCTCCGTGGGCGACGTCGATCAGTTCAGCGAGCTTTTGATTGATGGCGTGCCTGAAAAAGCGCTTCTCGACCAGGTCTGGGTTGAAGTCGACGCGGAAAATGTGCTGATTCAGCACAGCATCCGCGCCACGCCAGACGTGAGCACCGAAGGAGGTGCCCGGAGTGCCGGACCAAGCGAACAGCAGTTCTCCACCGCTAAGGCGGTTGCGCTCCGCGGCTTCGCCATCGAAGTAATTGAAACGCGCGTCTGGGCGATTCAGGTTCTGGATTCGAACGATTGGGAGACCCTTGTTGGTCCATTCGCTCGGCTTGAACGCACGGCCGTTCTCCAAGGTGCAGAGGTCTCTGATACGTGCGGAGCACCAGCCACTTGGCAACCCACTCACGACCCCACCTCCCCCTCAACATCCTCGCCCAGTTCTTCGAGGATGTCGCGCAGTTCATCCATGGCGGCCTCCAGCTCCGCCATCGCCTCGCGCGCCAGCACGGCGGGTTCGGGCAGGTCGTCGCTGCTGGCGGCGCTGTCGTCCTTCAGCCAGCTGATATCGAGGTTGTCGCCGCGCTCGGAAATCCACTCACGGGTGTAGCGGCGAAAGCGGCCGGTGTCGCCGGTGTCCTGGCGCTGGGCGAGGGCGGAGGTGTCGCCGTAGGGGTTGGGGCCGAAGGCGGCCTCGAAGTCAGCGAAGTGTTCGCGCCCTAGCTGGGTGCGTTTGCCGAATTGCGGCATGTTGGCGCGCAGATCGTAGACCCAGACTTCCTTCGTGTTGCCCTTGTCGTTGTGGCCGCGGGTGAAGAACAGCACATTGGTCTTCACGCCCTGGGCGTAGAAGATGCCGGTGGGCAGGCGCAGGAGGGTATGCAGATTGCACTTGTCCATCAGGTCGCTGCGGATCTGGCGGCCGATGTTGCCCTCGAACAGCACATTGTCCGGCAGCACCACGGCGGCGCGGCCGCCGGGCCTGAGGCCGCGGTAGATGTGCTGCAGGAAGGCGAACTGCTTGTTGCTGGTGGGGTAGGTGAAATCGTCCCGGCTGGGCAGGCCGCCGCCTTTCTTGGTGCCGAAGGGCGGGTTGGTCAGGATCAGCGTGGCCTTCGGCAGGTTCTGTCCTTCCGGGGACAGGGTGTCGCCGTAGCGGATGCCGGCGGCCTGCGGGTCCGAATCCAGCCCATGCAGCATCAGGTTCATCAGCGCCAGCCGGTGCGTGTCCTGCACATGCTCCATGCCGTAGAAGGTGCCGCGGCGATATTTGCGCTGCTGCGCCTCGGTCCAGGTGTCCGGATCGCTGGCCTGGCGCAGCGCGCGGTTGGCGGCGATCAGGAAGCCGCCGGTGCCGGCGGCCGGGTCCTGGATCACATCGGTCAGCAACGGGCGCATCAGCGCCACCATGCTGTCGATCAGCGGGCGCGGCGTGAAGTACTGGCCGGCGCCGGATTTCTTCTCGTTGGCGTTCTTCTCCAGCAGGCCCTCGTACAAATCCCCCAGGCCCTCCTGGCGCGCGCTGTACCAGTCGAGCTTGTCGATCTCCGCCACCAGCGTGGACAGCGTGGCCGGTTTCTTGATGAAGGAACTGGCGTTGCCGAAGATCTCGCGCACCAGCATGGAGCCATGCGTGCCCAGGTGGATCAGCGTGACCTTGTAATGCTCCAGCCGGTCCGGCGCCGGGCGCTGGTGCAGATCCACCCACCGGTGCCCCGCTGGAATCTGATCCTCGGTGCCGGTC
>JAFLBB010000339.1:0-2506 GCA_017304135.1 Acidobacteriota bacterium
AAGTTCATGACATGGATCGGCAACCAGCAAGTCTGGTTGACCAACGACAGTATCGTGTTCGATGTCCATCGACACGAAGGGATGGGACGCGATGGCTATCGCCTCGGTCACGTCTATGAGATGAAGGTGCCCGCTCCACCCGCCGCGCCGGCTCCACCGCCGCCGCAACCTCAACCCGTGGCGCTTCCTCGCTACGCGCCGGCTCCCGCACCGGCTCCTTCACCGCCGCTCGCACCCGCGCCCTCTCCCGCTTCCCCGCCTTAGGCTCCGCCTTCACCACCTCCGGCATCGGCGCCGCCGCCGTCCGCCGCGCCGCCGGAGCCCCCTGCCACAACGTAAGGTAAATTACAGTCAGACCCGCAACCGTCCCAGCGCCCCACAAGGCATTCCGCTTCGCCCAATCCCAATTCGCCCGCTTCTCCACCCACCGCCGCCATCCTCCCGCGCTCCAACCCGCCGCCCCACCCTTCCGCTCTCCCGCCGCCGCCGCTGCAGCGGCAGCCGCCGACGCCGCCCCCGCAATGTCCAACTCCCGCTCCAACTCCCGGTCATACGCCATCCGCCGCCGCGAATCGCTCAACACCGCAAACGCCGAATTGATCTTCTTCAACGTCGTCTCAGCCACCCGCCGCGTCACCTCATCCTGAATCCGGTCCGGATGCAACAACCGCGCCAAAGCCTTATGCGCCGCCCGAATCTCCTCCGGCGTCGCCCCCTTAGCCACCCCTAAATCGTCATACAAAGACAAGACAGACTCTTCCTCACGTAAGTAGTGCAAAGAGCCCCACCGAATTCGCAGAGAAAGATGCCACCAGCCCCTCCTCACCGTGGCTGCATCATGACAGCAAATCATGTGATGCTATGATGCAACTATGCGGACCACAGTCACCCTCGACCCCGACGTGGAACTCCTCATCCAGACCGCCATGAAGGAGCGCGGCCTCTCCTTCAAGGAGGCCGTCAACTCCGCCCTCCGCGCCGGTCTCACCCAATCCAAGAAGGGCCAACGCCGCTTCGTCCAACAGACTTTTTCCATGGGCGCCGAACAGCACTTCCGCTGGGACAAAGCCCTCGCCGCCGCCGACGCCATGGAGGACGAAGAGATCCTCCGCAAGCTCGCCCTTCGCAAATGATCCTCCCCGACGTCAACCTGTTCATCTACGCCGTCAACCAGGACGCCCCTCTCCACCGTCAGGCCAAATCCTGGCTCGAAAAAACACTCTCTGGTCCCGAAACCGTCGGCCTTTCCTGGACCGTGCTTCTCGCCTTCCTCCGGGTCTCCACCCGCCCCGGCGCATTCACCATCCCCCTCTCGCCGCAATCCGCTTTCGACCTCGTTGACACCTGGCTCGCCGCCCCCGCCACCGTCATCGTCGAACCCACCGCCCAACACCCCCGCCTCCTCCGCGACCTCCTCTCCGCCACCGGCACCGCCGGCAACCTTACCTCCGACGCCCACCTCGCCGCCCTCGCCATCGCCTACGGCGCCGAACTTTACTCAACCGACGCCGACTTCCAGCGCTTCCCCCGCCTCCGCTACCGCAACCCGCTGCAATAGCGCCCGCCTACGCCCAGCCAAATTCCTTCTCCAACTTCTCATCCATCGTTCGCCAAAACCAACAGAAGAACGACCGATCTCCGCCTTCCGGCACTGGCAAGCGCACATGCAGCCTCGTGATCCGGCCCCAGTGAATCTTGCGGGCGCCCAACCCACTAAGTAGAAACAGGCTAATCCGTGGCGAAAACCACTTCTGCAATTCCAGCGGTACCTCATCCTCCACATACCGCACCCCCAACTCCTCCAACACCGCCATCTCCGGAACCTCCGGTCCGCACCAGTCAAGTACCTCCACCACCGGCGCCGTCCCGCCTTGATCCGTGAAGAGGCGTACAACGCGAAACAACACGAGATTCCCCGAGCGCAACCGGTACGAGATTAACTCCCCCGGCTCCCAATCGCAGCTGTTCTTGAATTGCTTTCTGACCCGCTTTGCGGCTGGTTGCTCCGACCGCAGTAACTCGGCCGTCTTGTTCAACTCAGCCTTGCGCTTCCGCAGCAGTTTCTCGTCTTCAGCAAACGGCCGCCACGCACCGCCATCCTCGATCGCCCGCAGCGCGCTTTCCTTCACCCGCTCTTCCAACCGCCCCAACCGCCACTGCGTCACCGCCAGCGCCAACCAGAACACTGCCGCCGAGTCCTCATCGGCCAGCACTTCCCGAAAGCCCTCAATCATCGCGTCCGTTACCTCGACGCTGTCATGCCCCTCGCCCAGCAAATCGCGATACCGGCCGCGAACATCGCACGCCAGATCGTCAGCGAAGATTCCCGGTCCCCAAACGCCCACGAAAACGAATCTAGCGAAATTCCCAGTCACTCCCCCACAGTGCAATTACCTCGCTTGACGCTCACCCGCCCTGCTCCAGCTCCACAAACAAATACCCGCCCGCCCCCACGCTCTCAATCGCCGCCCCAATCTCGCCCACCCGCTCCCGAATCACACCCCAG
>JAFLBB010000339.1:2516-2903 GCA_017304135.1 Acidobacteriota bacterium
CGTCCCCAGCACAATCACCGCAATCCGTCTCGCCGCCAGATTCTGCTGATACGCCAACTCCTGGTCCGCCGTAAGGAACAGGTCAAACCCCGCCCCCTCCGCCGCCTCCAGCAACGCCCCGTTCTTCAACCCCGACCACCCCTGGTACCATGTCGTCACCACCACATACCGCGCATCCAGCAGCAGCCGCAACTTCTGCGGCACGCTCTCGTCCAGCAGAATCCTCATGCCGCCCGCGACGGGTCCCGCGCCGCCCCCGCGATCCCCGCCGCAAAGTCCAGCACCGCCTGCACCTGCTCCCGGCTCACCGGAAAATTCTCCAGAATCTCCTCCATCGGCGAGCACTTCAAATTCTCAAAAATCGCCGACACCGGCACCCGCGTCCCC
>JAFLBB010000340.1 GCA_017304135.1 Acidobacteriota bacterium
GGGCAGGGGAGGTAGTCGGAGGGGCGTCGGGGTCGTCGTCGTCGTTGACCCAGAGGAGTTCGACGGTTTGGGGCTTGGGTTTGCGCATGTTGATCTGGTGGCCGGAGCGGCGCTGGCCGGTTTCGGGGGCTTCAGGGCCAGATTCGAGTTCAAGGCGGCGGGATGGTTTGGCTTCCTTGAGGAGTTGCGGTCCTGTGTTTTCAACGCCGGTTGGGTTCGTTTCGTCAAAAAGTTCTTCTGGGGGGGTGTCAGGGCCGGTGGTGTCGGGGCCGGTGGTGTCGGAGGCGGCGGGGTCGAGTTTCTGGGTGGCGAGGAGTTCCTTAAAGGTGCGTTCGTAGGCGCGGGAGAGGTTGGCCTCGTAGCGGGAGAGGCAGGTGAAGCTTTTCTCATGATAGGAGAAAGCGGCGGCGATGGCGGCGTTGACGACCTCGGGGCTGTCTTGGGGGTCGATCATGGGGATGCTCATGTCGAAGAGACCGGTTTCCATGCGGGCGCAGCGGTTGAGGCGGAGGCAGAGGGTGGCGAGTTGGATGACGAGGGACTGTTCGAAGGCGGTGCGGGGATTCCAGGCATCGGTGAAGTGCTGGACGGTGGCGGGGAGGGCCTCATAGGCTTCGCCGAGGGCGGTGAGGTCGCGGGCGGTAAGGGCGTGGGTGATGGCGTTGCGGGCGGCGGTGCGTTTGCCTTCGAGGGTACGCGGGCCGGTGGATTTGAGAGCGTTGGCGCGATTGGCGCGGAGTTTGGCTTCGGACGGAGGTTTCTTTTGGGTACTCATGCCTGCAGGGTGGCACGGGGGGTGGCGGGGTAGTTCCCTGATGCTGTTTAAGTTGTTGATTTTATAATCTGATTTGGTTCGGGGCTGAGCGTGAACGCAATGATGATATGGTGGAGATTCCCAAAAGTGACCGAGTCGGCGACACAACCCTGGTGGCGGAAGCGTTGGGGAGAGTTCCGCTCGCGAACGGCGGGTCCGACGGAAGACCAGTTATTTTTGGTGCTGACCTTAATCATTGGGGCGGTGGTGGGGTTGACCATCGTGGCGTTTGTGGCGCTGACGGAGCACTTGGGGAAACGGCTGCTGACGGCGAGCGCGGCGGAGCGGCTGATGAGCCCGTTTATGGGGTCGCTGGTGGGCGGGTTTCTGCTGTGGCGATTTTTTCCGGGGGCGCGGGGGAGCGGGATTCCGCAGACGCGGGTGGCGCTGTTGCTGCAGAGAGGGTTCATTCCGTTCCGGACGGTGGCGGGGAAGTTTCTGTGTTCCTCGATTAGCTTAGGAAGCGGGGTGGCGCTGGGGCGGGAGGGGCCGTCGGTGCAGATTGGGGCGGGGATTGCGTCGGTGGTGGGGCGGCGAATCGGGTTGAGCGAGGAGCGGGTACGGTCACTGATTCCGGTGGGGACGGCGGCGGCGGTGGCGGCGGCTTTCAATACGCCGCTGGCGGCGGTGCTGTTCACGCTGGAGGAGATTCTGGCGGACATGCATGCGCGGGTGGTGGGGTCGGTGGTGTTGGGGGCGGCGACGTCGTGGATTGTGCTGCGGCTGATGTTGGGAGACGAGCCGCTGTTCCATGTGCCGTCGTACCAGTTGGTGCATCCGGTGGAGTTTGGGGTGTACGCGTTGCTGGGGTTGTGCGGGGGGCTGATTTCGGCGGGGTTTGTGAAGGCGCTGCTGGCGATCCGGCTGTGGTTTCTGCGGGTGCCGGAGAGGTGGCGGCCGGTGGCTCCGGCGGCGGGGGGATTGTTCGTGGGGATCGTGGCGTTGTGGGCGCCGGGGGTGTTGGGGGTGGGATACCACTTAGTGAGTGAAGCGCTGGACAGCCAGATGGCGCTGCAGATGATGGCGCTGTTGCTGGTGTTGAAGCTGGCGGCGACGGTGATGTGTTACAGCTCGGGGAACGCGGGCGGCATTTTCGGGCCGAGCCTATTCATTGGGGCGATGCTGGGAGGCGTGGTGGGGCAGGGGGCGCACATGCTGATGCCGGACTACACGGCGAGCGCGGGGGCGTATGCGCTGGTGGGGATGGGGGCGGCGTTCGCGGGGATTATCCGGACGCCGATGACGAGCGTGATCATGATTTTCGAAGTAACACGGGATTACTCGATTATCGTGCCGCTGATGATCGCGAATTTGTGTAGTTACTTAGTGTCGCGTAAGTTCCAGCCGGTGCCGATTTACCAGGCGCTGCAGAAGCAGGAAGGCATCGTGATGCCGTCGGAGGAGAGCCGCGAGGATCCGCTGCTGGTGGAGCAGGCGATGCGGCGGGTGGAAGCGGGCGTGGTGGCGGGTGGCGCGGCGCTGGATGAGGCGGTGCATCCGGACGATCCATTGGACGCGGCTCTGCGGAAGATGGGGGCGAGCGGGCGGGAGGAGTTGCCGGTGTTGGACCGGTTGGGACTGCGGCAAATTGGAGTGATCAGCCGGCAGGATGCGCTTGGCGCCTATGGGTTGGTGGAGGGCGTGGCGAGGCGCGAGGCGAAGAAGCCGGAGGTGGCGCGGGACTTACTGCCGGCGCTGGCGGTGTCGGCAGTGGCGGTGATGTTGATTGTGGGCGGGGTGGTGTACTGGCAGCGGGCGAACCGGGAGTCGAGCGCGCGGGAGGCGTATGAGGCGGGGCTGGCGTTGATGGCGCGGGGGCAGGCGCAGGACGCGGGGATTCAGTTCCGGACGGCGCTTTCGACGGAGCCGGGGACGGTGGGCTACCGGGCGGCGCTGGGGTTGGCGCTGGTGGAGAGCGGGCATGCGCGGGAGGCGGTGGTGCAACTGGAGCGGGTGGCGGCGTTGCAGCCGGGCAATGCGCTGGTGTTGCGGGGATTGGGGAGGGCGAAGGCGGCGATGGGGGATGTG
>JAFLBB010000341.1 GCA_017304135.1 Acidobacteriota bacterium
CCCGCCGCCGCCGCCCCGCCCGCATGGACAAATACGCCGCCATCATCGACCGCCGCATGGCGTCAATGGGCTGGTAGTCGCGCGCGTCTCGCTACCGCCGAACCGCCTCCGCCGTCATTCGTTTGATCTCCGGCAACACCTCCGCCATCAGCGATTGCACCACCTGCATCGAGCGCTGCATCAGGATAGGGTTCTTCGCCGTCATCGAACGCCCCGCCGGGCTGGAAAAGAACGCGATCATCCCATCCAGCTCTTCATCCGTGTACACCTCGGCGTAGAGCTTCACGTACACGGGCTTCATCTTCTGCCAGCTCATCCGCTCGCTAATTAGCGCAAACACCTTCGTCTGCATCTCTTCCAACTTCGCCCGCACCTCCGGCGGCGCATCGGAGGGGAGGTTCGCTACCGCCATCTTGAACATCTGGTCCATCATCTTGTCGGTCTGCGAATCGACGCCGGTCAGCGTCAGCAACTGCTCCACCTTCGCTTCCCGCGCGCTCGGCTTCGCCTCCTGCGCGAACACCGCCACCGAACTCAGAGCAATGAGAACTGCTACTAACTTCATACCCCAAGTCTAGCCGCTTACTCGATGGCGATGGGACGCATCGCCGTCCCCGCCACCGCCCCTTTCAGCCGGTTCGTCGTCGCGAAGTAAGTGAACCGGTACACCCGGTTCGCCGCCAGCGCCTCCAGGTTGTGGAACTCGCCGATATGAACGCCCTGCTCCACCAGCAGGTACTCATGCACGGCGTTCGACACCCCCGCCGGCAGCGCCGGGTCCACGCCCACCTCCACGCCGCTCGTATCGCCCCCGATGAACACCACGCCCTTCTGCTCCACCAGCCACTTCGCGCCCGCCAGCGTCAACCCCGCCGAATCGTGCGCCGCCAGCTTCGCCTGGTCAGCACCCGTCGCCCCCCAATACCGCAGCGTGCCCGTGCGAAGAAACACCGCATCCCCCGGCTCCAGCGTCACCTTCTGCTTTGCCAGCGCCGCCTGCAACTCCGCCGGACCAATCGCGAAATTCCCCGGCAGCGCCTCCACGCCCTTCCACCCCGCCACATCGATCAACACCCCGCGCAGAATCACCGGAGGAATCGTATCCGCATCGGCCTTCGTGATCCCGAAATTCGTCCCATGCTGCGCTTCCTTGAACCCGTTGTACCAGTGGTTATCCGTCCCCGTCGTGATGTGCCCCAGCCCGTCAATCTGCGTACCCAGGTTGTCGGACAGATACAGCGCCAGCGAGTGCCACGCGATGCCTCGCGGATGCTGCGCAAACGGATTCGTCGCCGCGTCGCGTTTGATCAGCTCCGGACTCCGGAACGTCACCAGGCTCGTCGCCGAGTGCCCCGGCCACTTGTACGAGTTCGCATCGCACAGCACGCCCAGGTCAAACGTCTTCCCCGTCTTCACCTCGCGCAGCGCCTTCATCACATACGCCGGGTTGGTCACGGCATTCAGCGAACCCACCTCGTCGTTCGCCCCCCACACCCAGCCGAATCCCTTGCCAGGGGTCCACCCTTTCAATAACGAACTCTGGGGCGAACTCTGAGCAAACGCCGCCGAAGCGGCCACAAGCACGAGAATGGCGATGCGCATTTGTGGGATTGTATCGTAGCCCGCCGGCCGCGGAGCCAGCTAACTCCCCGCCCCGGCTACATTGCTCGCGCCCGCCACACCCGGCAGCACGAACACTTTGTTCACCTCTTTCCCACTCACCTTCGACGTCAGCGACAATGACGCCTTGCGCACACTCTCCTTACCCGCCGCCCGGATCAGCGCATCAAACACCGCGAACACCGTGTTGTCGCCCTCATCCCGCGCGTCGTAGAGCTTGAGCGCATCGCCCAGCGCCGCCAGTTGTTTCTCAAACTTATCCGGCGCAATCCCGCCCTTCTTCGTGATCAGCGTTTGTAGTTGGCCGAGCGCATCCACCATCTTGTTCTCAATCTCAATCAGCCCGTTCAGCAGAAACACCTCCGCGTTTGAGTTCAGCTGTATGCGCCCCGACGGCGCCGCAATCCCCGCAATCGGCGACGCCGCCTTTGTGATCTCCAACCTCGGCAGCGTCGCAAACAACCCCGTCGCGCTCTTGTCCTGCTTGCGCTTGAAGGCGTGCACCTCCTCGGTCGCATAGCACCACGCAATGTCCGTCAGTTTCCCCGCCTGCTTCTTGAGGTAGTTCGCCAGCAGCAGCTTGCGCATCGTCTGCCGCACCACCACCTCATCAATCCCCGCGCGGAAGATCGCATCCAGTCCCTGTTCCGTGAATCCCACCTGGTAGGCCGCCGTGATCTCGCCGAAATGCGTCCCCTCCACCATCGGCAGCAACGGCCGCAACTGCTCCACCGTCGCCCCAGCCGCATCCAGCCCAAAATCCCGCGCGAAGGACAAGTAGTCTGCCAGTTCCTCCGGCTCCGTGCGATCGTCGGTGAATGTCAGGTCGTAGTTCGCCGTCGACGACGTGATCACATCGGTGAAAAACTCCAGCCGCTTCGGATCGCTCGCCACCGCCCCCGAAGCCTCGCCCAGGAACCGCAGCAGAAACAGCGTATGCACCCGCTCGGCGTTACGTTTGCGTTCCTTCTCCTTCTGCATCTCAAACGTCGTGAACACCGTCAGCGCGCCCGAAGCGTCCGTCGTGATGCGCTGCTCCACCTCGGTCACCACCTTGTCGAATCCCGAATAGCGCCAGTTGAAATGCCAGCCCACGATGTTCACTGAGAACGCCGACGTACGCGTCACCTTGTGGCTGAACACCCCTTCGTTCAGCGTCACCACGCCCGGCTGCACCGACGCCAGAATGTCGCGGAAATCGC
>JAFLBB010000035.1 GCA_017304135.1 Acidobacteriota bacterium
GTTTCATAGTTGCTTGGCTCATCTTGTTGTCAGAATGGGATTACCGAAGCAAAACTCAGGCCTGTTCTATAGGAAGGCGCAGCGTGAAGATGGTGCTGCCCGGCCATCGCCGCCGGGACCAGGCTTTCCGGCAGCCTGCGCGAGGGCATCGTGTCGGTGTTCCGCCACCCCTGGCTCCTGCTGCGCAGTTCGGTCATCGGCACCGCCATCGGCATGCTCCCCGCCGCTGGCGGCACGGTGGCCAGTTTTCTTGCCTATGGACAGGCCGTCCAGTCGGCCTCTGACCGCAGCCGCTTCGGCAAGGGCGACATCCGCGGCGTCATCGCCCCCGAGGCGGCCCACGACGCCAAGGACGGTGGCTCGCTTGCCCCCACGCTCGCCTTCGGCATCCCGGGCAACGAAGGCACGGCCGTCCTGCTGGCCGCCCTCACCCTGCACGGCTTCGCCCCTGGGCGCGCCATGCTCAATGAACAGCTTCCCCTGGTGTTCGTCCTCATCTGGTCGCTGTTCTATTCCAACTGGCTCACCTCGTTTCTCGGCGTTCTGCTCGCCGCTCCCCTCTCCCGGTGCACCTTGATTCGCACCGCGCGGCTCGCGCCGTTCATCCTGGTCTTTGCCGTCCTTGGCGCCTTCCTGAACATGGGCCGCTTCAGCGACGTGCTGATCGCTTTCGGATTCGGCATTGCCGGCTACTACCTCAAGCAGTACCGCTGGCCCGCGGTCGCCCTCGTCACGGCCCTTGTGCTCGGCCCCATGTTCGAGCAGAATCTCCAGTTGACCGTCCAGCTTCACCAGGCCGGCCGCATCGATTTCTTCTCGCGGCCATTGGTGTGGGTGCTCCTGGGCCTGATGACCGCCATGTTCGCCTTCCCTCATTGGCGCGGTCTGCGCGAGCGTTCCCGACGAGCCGCCCTTGGCCAGGAGCTCTCGTGAGGACACGCCGTGGAAAGATCACGGTGACACTGGCGGTGATCTCCGTTGCCGCCCTCCTCACCGCGATCGCCGTTTCGCTGCCCGCCCCGGCGGGCCGGTTTCCCGTCATCGCCGGACTGATCACGATCGTCGCGGCCTCGGCGCATTTGCTTTCGAATCTCAAGGAGACGCCTGACGCGCCCGGCGCATCCTCCGCGGCCGCGGCGCCGAGCGAAGCCCGCACACTGCTCTGGACAGCCTCCTTGCCCGCAGCCACCTATTTCCTCGGTCTGCCCCTGGCCCTCCCACTGTTCACGGCGCTCTACTGGCGGCTCCGCGACCATGCCTCCTGGCGCGCCTCCCTGGTCGCCGGACTGGCGATCTTCGCCCTTGTCACCGGGGTGCTCGGTTTCGGCCTGCAGGTAGACCTGTACCCAGGCTGGCTCGGCCGGTGGCTGAATCCCTAACACGCCGCCGGCGTCCCGGCTGGATGCGATGGGAGCCGGACTCTCTCAGCCGTACCAACAGGCAGCGTCACGAACCGCGTAGACCGCGCAGGCGGGTCTGGTGGAGGCTTGGCCGCATCCACGGCCATACGGCTCTACAGGCAGCGAATTCCCGCGTGGAGGCCGGTATCCGAAGGGCGGCAGCCAGGCCATTCCCCAGCAACGGCAGTTTCCGGCGCCGCTTGCCATCCATGGATAGCAGCACCCCTGCCAGCGCGGGGGTGACAATGGTGATCGGTGATTCGCCCGCCCCTGCTGGTTCAATCTCACGCCGGTCAATCAGCAGGACGTCCATCCTCGGCGTGTCGGAGAATCGCGGCACTCGGTACTGCGAGAGCCGCCCGGTGGTGATCGTCTGGCGATCCCACACCAGGCGCTCGAACAGCGCCCCACCGATGCTCCGAATGGTCGCACCCATGATTTGATGGTTGAGCCCGGCGGGATTCAGCACTGCTCCGGGATCGAACGCCACCACCACGCGTACAACCTTGGCGCCGTTCATCTCGGCGAAGAAGGCGAGCCGGGCGTCCTTGCCGGAGCGGGTTCTGCCCGCGGTGATGCGCACTGATCATGTTCGGAATCTCGTAGTGCCAACGCAAGCCGGAGGGGCCGGAGTTGTCGTTGTGGAACTCCCCGGCGACGATCTTCCCGTTGGCGTCCGTGCCTGAGCGCACATCCCTCACACCCACGGGTCAGGAATAGGCCGCGGTGGATTCCCCCCCCACGCGGCCATTGCAGCCTGACGGTGCGTCCCGCTCCCCTGGCGAAACACTACGCCTCATGGGTTCAGGCGGCACAAGAGCAAGTGGAGGCCAGCGTGAGGAAGAACTGGGATTGAGATCCGCTGTTGAAAGAGGCAGGAAGGCAGGCGGCAGTGGTCCTACCGTTCAGGGGACAACAACGGGGACAATCTTCACCTGTCTCGTTTCAGGGAAGTGCACGTAACAGGTACACGGATATAAGAAAGCCCTGGGATGGTTGAACCAAAAGGACTTAAGATGGCGGTGAGGGTGGGATTCGAACCCACGGAACCCGTAAAGGTTCAACGGTTTTCGAGACCGCCCGATTCAACCGCTCTCGCACCTCACCGGGCCTTGTGCGGCGTGGACCATTTGCCACGCGCATTTACCAATATAGCAGCCCAGGTACCGTCTTGTCCCCGTGCGGGGAGCCATGCGCGCGGGCACGGCACTCTCGGTTCATCCTGGGCTTGAGGCCGCGGCTTGCGGTTGGACTGCCTGGATCGAAGGAGTATACTGTGCGCGGCGGGGTCGCGGAGTGCGTGCGGGCAAGGAGGCACCGGGAAGGAAGAAAGGCGAGGTGTGTCGTCATGCCGAGGTTGGAAGAGCGGTTGCGCGAGGAAGGCTTCTACTTCCCCACGCAGGAGCAGTTGGCGGCAATTCTCTATAACGAATCGTTCGGGTTTTGTGCGGAGCATCCACGAGGTGAGGCAACCATTCCGGTAGACGGCCGGCAGTTGACCCCGGCCGAAGCGCGGGCATTGATCCGGTATTCGCGGCTGGCGACGGCGCTGGTGGTGATCAACCGGGTACGGCAGAGGGTAGGGCGTCGACCAGGGTGGACCACCTCGCTCAGCATCCCGATTGCGCAGCGGGTGACGGCTCCCGCGGAGATGCGCGAAGGCGGCGGCTACAGCCTTTCGAGCCAGGGGAACCAGGAGGCTTACTCGGATTGCCTGACGCTGGCGGGCGAGGCGTTGCAACGGAAGTTTGCCGCGCTACGCACGATCCAGCATGGCTACCAGTTTTACAGCCATACGGATTCGGCGCATACGTCGACGATTCTGGCCGACCGCATTCCCGTGCGGGAGCACATCGGGCCCTTGTATGCGCCCTACCGGGCTGAGACTCCGTACCGGTATTTGCACCTGGCGTTTCGCATCGATATGCTGGAGCGCGCCGAGCGCTGGGAGCAGGAGGCGGTGTCGGAGTTTCTCGAACCGTTCGGCGTGGACACGCGCTAAGCCCGGCGGACGCGAGAGAATGGGGGCGGATGCGGGCACGATGGGTAGCGCTGGCGCTGGCGGCGGTGGGAGTGTGGGCCACGGAAGAGGTGCGTCCCTTTGCAGCGGTGGAGTTTCCCTTTGTCCACGAGCCCTCGAAGACTTCGCGGAAATACCTGCCGGAATCGGTGAGCGGAAGCGTGGCGCTGCTCGACTACGATGGCGACGGATTGCTGGACGTCTACTTCGTGAATGGGGCGGCCGTGCGCGATCCCATGCCGAAGGGGGCGCGGGCGGACAAGAGCGCGCCGAAGTATTGGAACCGCTTGTACCGGAACGCGGGAGGGGGCCGGTTTGACGACGTCACCGAGCGGGCCGGCGTGAAGGGCTCTTCCTACGGGATGGGCGCGGCGGCGGCGGATTTCGACAATGATGGCGACGTGGACCTGTATGTGACCGGGCTGGGCGGGAACGAACTGTTCCGCAATCGCGGCGACGGAACATTTGAAGAGATCGGCGCCGCGGCCGGTGTGCGCGGCGGCGGGTGGTCCACCGGAGCCGCGTGGGTGGATGTGGATGGCGATGGGTGGTTGGATCTGGCGGTGGCGCGGTATGTGGAGTGGGACTACGAGCCGGACCGCTGGTGTGGTCCGCGCAAGGCGGAGTTGCGCAGCTACTGCAATCCGGAGACATTTCCGCCCGCTTCCCATTTGCTGTTTCGGAACGCGGGTGGAAAACGATTTGAGGATGTCAGTGCGGCCTCTGGATTTGGCGCGGCGAAAGGGCGCGGGCTGGGGGTGGCCATTGCGGACTATGACGGCGACGGGCGTATCGATATCGCCGTGGCCAACGATGCAACGCCGCAGCAGTTATTCCGCAACGCCGGGGGCGGACGGCTGGAGGAGGTCGGTTTTGACGTCAATGTCGCCTATGACGACAACGGGCGGGTGTTCAGCGGGATGGGGATCGATTGGGGTGATGTGGATGGCGATGGGCGCGACGAACTGACCGTGAATGCGCTGGCCCAGCAACGATACGCGCTGTACCGATGGGGAAAGGGCGGGTTTGACTACGCCTCGGCGGAGACGGGGCTGGCGGTGGCCTCACGCAATCACTCCGGCTGGGGAATGAAGTTTGCCGACATGGACAATGACGGGTGGCTGGACCTGGTGGCGTCGCAGAGTCACGTAATGGACAACATCGAACGGACGCAGCCGGCGGTGAAATACCGCGAGCCGATGATGCTGCTGCGGAATGTGGGCGGGAAACTGGTGGACGCCGGCGCGCAGACGGGGCCGGCATGGATGCAGCCGCGTGCGGCGCGCGGGGCGGCGGTGGGTGATGTGGATAACGATGGGGCGCTGGATGTGGTGGTGGTGTCGCAGGAAGAGCGGGCCGTGCTGTTCCGTAACGGTGGGGCGACGGGGCACTGGTTGCTGGTGACGCTCGAAGGTACGGCGAGCAATCGCAATGGCATCGGCGCGCGGGTGCGGTTGAAGGCGGGCGGGCGGGATCAGTGGCGGACCGTGACGACGGCGGGCAGCTATCTGGCATCGAACGATATGCGGGCGCACTTCGGGCTGGGGGCGTCGGAGACGGTGGAGGAACTCGAGGTGCGCTGGCCAAGTGGGCGGGTGCAAACGCTCAGCGAGGTGAAGGCTGACCAGGTGTTGCGGGTGCGGGAGCCTTAAGGCGCCGGAAGGCGTCGAGGTGGGGGCGGGCCTCCGCGGTGCGGCCCAGACGGCGCAGGGCGTGGCCGAGTTGGAAGCGGGCTTCGGCGTGGGCGGGGTCGAGTTCAACGGCGCGTTGCAGCCAGCGCAGGCTCTGCTCATCGCGCCGGAGTTTCACGAGAGCCGTGCCAGTGAGATAGAAGTTGCGCGCCGATTGGGGATTGCGCGAAGCGGCTTCGGCGGCGAGCTGGAAGGCCTTATCGAACTGGTCGCGTTTGAGGAAGAACTCGGCGGTATTGGAGAAGGCCCAGTCGTAGTCGGGGTGGGTGTCCTTGACGAGATCGAGGGTGCGGAAAAAGTGCTTGAGGGCGAGGGTGTCCTGTTGCAGGAGGTCATAACAGAGGGCGAGGTTGTCGTGGGCGCGGTAGTGGGCGGGTTCGAGTTCGGTGAGGAGTTTCAAGTGGGTGACGGCCTCGGGATAGCGGCCTTGGGTGTAGTAGAGGCGGCCGAGCGAATAGAGGGCGGCAGGGTGGCGGGGAGCTAGGGCGAGGGCTTCGCGGAGGCGGGCTTCGGCGGCAGGTTCGTCGGCCGTGAGAACCAGGGTTTGGGCCAGCGGGACGAGCACGGCGAGGCGGTCAGGGCAAAGCGAGAGGGCCTTCTCGAACGCTTGTGCCGCGTCCGGGAAGGCCCTCTGCTGAAACGAAGTTTGGGCTTGCTGGAGCGCCTGCCCGCAGGGGCCGCTTGCGAGTTGCAGAGCGGCCACGGCGAGCAGGATCACACTAAAAGCCTATACGCAACGCGATCTCGATGTTGCGCGGCCCCACCTGCTGGCCGGTGTACTGGCCGAAGAAGGGGTTGGTGATATCGGTGACGAGGCCACCGATGCCATGGCGGTTGAAGGGGTTCTGGAACGTGCCCCGGATTTCGAAGTTGCGGTGTTCGTCAACCTTGAACATCTTCTGGATGCTGAGGTCCTCGGACACGAGATGCCGGTCGCGGATGTTGGGCAAATAGGGCCCAAGCGTTCCCAGCCGTTGCACGACGTTCTGGCCGCCGGCGAAGACGGGAGGATTGGTGAAGGCCGCGCGGTTGAGATAGGTCGGCGCGCCGTTGACGCCGCGGAAATTGATGACGTTGTCGGTGCCGGTGGTGATGCTCTGGCCGGCGACATAATCAGCACGGGAGCTGTTGCCGGTGGGCAGGTTGATGCCGCCGGTGCCAATGGCCACCGGGTTGCCGGCGCGGATCGTGTGGCTGCCGGTCACCTGCCATCCGCCGATGACCTTGCCCGCGACGCCGCCCAGGTTGACCAGTTTATTGGGCCCGATCGGAAGCTCGTAGATCCAGCTGGTCTTGAAGAAGTGGGGGATGTGGTAGTTGGTGATCGACCGCTCGAGGTTGCGGTTGAAGATGTCGGCCACGCCCTCGGAGTCGATGGCGTTGTCGGTGAGGCCGATGGCCTTCGACCAGGTGTAGGCCGAGAGGATGGCGAGGCCGTTGCGGAAGTGGCGGGTGGCCTGCACCTGGAGTGAGTTGTAGCTGGAGTTCCCGGTGTTGGGGAACACGTCGTTCACGCCGGTGAATTGCGGCATCGGACGCAGCGCCTGGTAGTTGGAACCGGCGAAGCCGGCGTAGGGCTGCGGAATCGGGCTGGAGGCGTTCCACGGGCGCGGGAGCAGGTCGCCGTACTGCTGGGTGACGGTGAAGGGCAGGTTGTTGGGTTGCGAGAAGCCCTTGGCGATGAGGCGAGTGCCCTTGTTGCCGATGTAGTTCAACTCAAGGACCGTGGCTGCAGGCAACTGGTACTGGATGCCGAAGTTCCAGTTCTGCACATAGGGCAGCCGGTTACCGTTGGCGGCATAGTAGTCGAGGCTCTGGCCGTTGCCCTGAGCGGGGTTCTTGTTGGGCAGAGTGCCGGCGAAGTCGGGATAGCGGTCCCCGATATTGCCCAGGCTGTCTTCGGCGAAGCGGATGGAAGTGTTGCCGGAGTTGCGGACAATGGAGCCGTTGAAGCCGAGTGTGCCGCCAAAGCCGAAGCCGTTGGAGATGGCCGGTGTGTTGTTGATGCCGTAGCCGCCACGCAGGACGAGCTTCTCATTCACGGCGTAAGCGAAGCCGAACTTGGGCGAGATCTGCTTCCAGTAAGTGTTCTGGAAGCTGTTGCGGCCGATATCTTCGAGGAAAACCAGGGCGCCTGGCCGGCCGGCGGCCCCGGGATTGGCGGCGGTGAGACTGAGGCCGGACATGCGCTGCGCCACCTCGGTGAGGCCGCCGATGATTTCCCAGCGGACGCCGAGGTTGAGGGTGAGCTTGCGCGTGGCCTTCCAGTCATCCTGGAAGTAGAAACCGCCGGTGCGCCAGCGGTTGCCGAAGTTGCTGGGGGAGACGGCGCGGCTGGTGCTGGCATACTCGCCCAGCAGGAAGCTGGCGAAGCTGTGTCCGGTCTGGTTGATGAAGCCGGGCAGGGCGGTTTGGTTGGGCGAAAAGTTGAAGTCGCCCGAGCCGGATTTGTTGCGCGTGTTGTAAAAGTAGCGGCGGTTTTCAAAACCGAACTTGAAGTTGTGAGTGCCGCGGATGTAGGTCATGTCGGCCTGGCCGATGGTGGAGCCGTTGTAGCCAGCGCCGCGGTTGCCCGAGCCGAGACGGTTGTTGGAGCCGATGCCGCCGCCCTGCCAGGGGTTGCCGGTGAAGTTGAGCACCGGGAAGTGCGTGCCGGGGACATTCTGGAGGCCGATCTTGGACGGCCAGTCCTGGTCGACAAACACGCTCTCGTTCACGTTGCCGAAGCGGTTATAGCCGAGGGCAAAGTGGCCAAGCAGGGTCGGGCGGAGGGTGACGTCATAGGCCAGCCGGACCATGGTGCCCGGCGTGTCCTGATTCTGGTAGACGTTGGTCGGCAATCCCGGCGGAGGGCCCCAACGGTTAGCGCCGGAGTTGAAGCGGGTGCGGAAGTTGCGGTTGAACAGGCCGCTGATTCTGTGGCTGGTGCTGAAGTTGTGGTCGCCCTTGAAGGTGAGCATACGCTCGCGGAACTCCGGCGAGCCGGAAGCGAAGGCTGCGGTGTTGTTCAGCATCTGATCCAGTTGCGGGTCGTCAATGCCGGCCACGTCGAGGATCTTGGTGGAGACCGGGCTCCAGCGGCTGCGGGGAATGATGTTGCCGGGGAAGATGTCGCGGACCCAGTTCGCGCCCACCTGGCGAGAACTGGTCGGATCATAGAGAGCGCCGAAGCGGACCGACTGGCCGGCGGCGTCGGTGCCGAGATTGGTGCCGGAGGAGTTGTTCAGCGTAAAGCCAGGGTTGAGGAGGCGCGAGAAGTCGCCGCGCTTGAAGTCCGTCGTGGGCAGGCGCGTAAAAGCGGTGGAGCTGTAGTTCTTCGCCGTGGTGCGCTCCATGTTGTGAAAGAAGAAGCTCTTGTTGCGGCCATCGTAAACCTTCGGAATGTAGACCGGACCGCCCACCGAGTAGCCGTAGTTGTGCTGGCGGAAGGGCTGACGGGGAATGCCCGCGGCGTTGGAGTTGAAGGCGTTGGCGCGGAGAGCTTCGTTCTGTCCGTAGTAATACGCCGAGCCGTGCAGGGAGTTGGTGCCGCTTTTGGTGGCAAAGTTGGCCACGGCGGTCTGGCCGCCGGAATACTGCGCGCTCACCGTGCCGGTCTGAAGCTTGAATTCGGAGACGGATTCGGCCGACGGGCTGAACTCGTTGTTGGCGCCGCCGGCGAGGTCCATGCGGCCGATGGCGATGCCATCGATGAGGATCTCGTGCGAAAAGTTCTGGCCACCGTTGATGGAGCCCTGCCAGGTGCCGCCGACGGTGCCGGGCAGCGCGGTGAAGATGAACTGCTGCAACTGGCGGCGGCCGTCACCGACGGTGATGGGCCAGGAGTCGAATTCTTTCTTGGATACGTAGGAGCCGATTTCGGCTGTGCCGGTTTCGAGCAGGGGCGGATCACTAGAGACGGTGATCGAATCCGTGACGGCGCCCACATCGAGTTTGAAGTCGAGGGTCAGCGTTTGGGCCACGGCGAGAATGACGTTTTCGCGGACGGCGGTTTTAAAACCAGGCGCGGTAACGGAGATGCGGTAGGTGCCGGGTGACAGTGACGGCAGGCGGTAGACGCCGGCGTCGGTGGTAGTGGCGTTCAACTCAACGCCAGTTGCCGGGTTGAGAATTTTCACCGAAGCGCCCGCGACCACGGCTCCGGAACCGTCAGTAATCGTACCGTTTAGTGTGCCGCGTTCGCCTTGCGCAAACAGCGCGGCGGACACAACGAGTGATAGAAGTACACTTCTGATGAGCAAAGGACCCCCCTTGGAAGCCAAGAATCCCAGATCCCAACCTAGGGACCATGGGACTCACGATAGGGGGCTTTGAGATTGATGTCAATTGCCTTGCATATCAATTAAATTATCTAAACTGATTCCTGTGCTACTGAAGGGGGGGGAATGGCACGGCGGAGGACGGGGAGGGGGAGCATCCGTGGCGTGGTGCTAAGAGAAAGGGGCCCACCGCGGTGGGCCCCCTGACGATCCACACGAACCGCTAGAATCCGATTCGCAACGCAATCTCGATGTTGCGGGCGCCCAACTGCTGGCCGATGTACTGGCCGAAGAGGGGGCTGGTGATGTTGGTCTGCAAGCCGCCGATTCCATGGCGGTTGAAGGGGTTGAGGAACGTGCCGCGCAGTTCGACGTTGCGGTGCTCGTCGATGTGGAACGTCTTGGAGATGTTCATGTCCTCGGAGACCAGGTGG
The DNA here is from genome assembly GCA_017304135.1 of Acidobacteriota bacterium. Lineage (GTDB taxonomy): Bacteria > Acidobacteriota > Terriglobia > Bryobacterales > Bryobacteraceae > JAFLBB01. Next base: position 9,805 of record JAFLBB010000035.1, read on the forward strand.
CGGTCGCGGATGTTGGGCAGGTACGGCCCGACGGTGCCGAGGCGCTGGACGACGTTCTGTCCGCCGGCCTGGACCGGAGGATTGGTAAAGGCCGCGCGGTTGAGGTAAGGCGTGCCACCGACGAAGCCACGGAAGTTGATTCCGGCATCGGCGTTGGCCACGATGTTCTGACCGGCCACGAGGTCAGGCCGGGCGGAGTTGCCGGTGGGCAGGTTGATGCCGCCGGTGGAGATGGCCACGGGGTTGCCGGAGCGGAAGGTGTGGATGGCGCTCACCTGCCAGCCGCCGATGATCTTGCCGGCGACGCCGCCGACGTTGACCAGCTTGTTCGGGCCGATGGGCAGTTCGTAGATCCAGCTCAACTTGGCCACATGCGGGATGTGGTAGTTGGTGATGGAACGGTCGAGATTGCGGTTGAAGATGTCGGCCACGCCTTCGGCGTCGATGGCGTTGTCGGTGAGGCCGATGGCCTTCGACCAGGTGTAGGCGCCGAGGATAGCGAGTCCGCTCTTGAAGTGGCGCGTAACCTGGGTCTGCAGCGAGTTGTAGCTGGAGTTGCCGATGTTCGGGAAGATGTCGTTGATGCCCGTAAACTGGGCGAAGGGGCGAAGCGCCTGGAGGTTGGTCCCGGTAAAACCGGCAAAGGGGGCCGGAATCGGGCTGGAAGCGTTCCAGGGGCGGGGCAGCAGGTCACCGTATTGCTGAGTGACGGTGAACGGCAGGTTGTTGGGCTGGGAGAAGCCCTTGGCGATGAGGCGCGTGCCCTTGTTGCCAATGTAGTTCACTTCGAGAACCGTGGAGGCCGGTAACTGGTACTGGATACCGAAGTTCCAGTTCTGGACGTACGGCATGCGGTTGCCGCCGGTGTCGTACCAATCGATGCCCTGGCCGTTGGCTAGCGTGGGGCTCTTGTTGGGAAGGACGCCAACAAAGTCGGGGTAGCGGTCGGCGATGCTGCCGAGGCTGTCTTCGGCAAAGCGGATGCCGGTGTTGCCGGAGTTGCGGACGATCGAGCCGTTGAAGCCGAGCGTGCCGCCAAAGCCGAAGCCGTTGGAGATGGCGGGCGTGTTGTTAATGCCGTAGCCGCCGCGCAAGACCATCTTCTGTGTGAGAGCGTAGGCGAAGCCGAACTTGGGTGAAATCTGCTTCCAGTAGGTGTTCTGGAAGCTGTTGCGGCCGAGGTCGTCGAGGAAGACGAGAGCGCCGGGACGGCCGCCTGCGGCGGGGTTGGCGGCGGTGACGCTGAGGCCGGACATGCGCTGGGCGACTTCGGTCAGCCCGCCGATGACCTCCCAGCGGACGCCGAGATTGAGGGTGAGCTTGCGGGTGGCTTTCCAGTCATCCTGGAAGTAGAAGCCTCCCGTGCGCCAGCGGTGACCGAAGTTGGCGGCGGTGATGCCGCGGCTGGTGCTGGCGTAGTTGCCGAGCAGGAAGCTGGCGAAGCTGTGGCCGGTCTGGTTGATGAAGCCGGGCAGGGCAGTCTGGTTGGGGGAGAAGGCGAAGTCGCCGGAGCCGGACTTGCCGCGGGTGTTGTAGTAGTAGCGGCGGTTTTCAAAGCCGAACTTGAAGTTGTGGGTACCGCGGATGTAGGTGAAGTCGGCCTGGCCGATGGTGGAGCCGTTGTAGGAGCCGCCGCGGTTGCCCGAGCCGAGACGTCCGCCCGCGCCGATGCCGCCGCCCTGGAAAGGCTGGCCGCTGAAGGTGAGCACGGGGAAGTGCGTGCCGGGCACGTTCTGCATGCCGATTTTGGCCGGCCAGTCCTGGTCGACGAAGACGCTCTCGTTGTTGTTGCCGAAGCGGTTGTAGCCGAGGGCGAAGTGGGCCAGGAGGGTGGGCCGGATGGTGACGTCGTAGGCCATGCGAACCATGGTGCCGGGGGTGTCTTGATTCTGGTAGACGTTGGTGGGAGTTCCCGGAGGGGGGCCCCATCGCGGCGAGCCGGAGTTGTAGCGCGTGCGGAAGTTGCGGTTGTACATCGCGCTCAGGCGATGGTTGGTGTTGAAGTTATGGTCGCCCTTGAAGGTGAGCATGCGCTCGCGGAACTCGGGGCAGCAGGAGCCGAGGGCGGGCATGTTGTTTAGCATCGAATCGAACACCGGGTCGTCGATGGGAGCAAGCTCGAGGATCTTTGACGACACTGGACTCCAGCGGCTGCGCGGAATGATGTTGCCGGGGAAGAGATCGCGGACCCACGTGTTGCCGACCTGGCGCGAGGAGGTGGGATCGTAGAGCGCGCCGAACTGGACGCTGCGGCCAGCGGCATCGGTGCCGACCGAGGTGCCTGAAGCCGCATTTCCTGTGAAGCCCGGATTCAGAAGCCGGGAGAAGTCACCGCGCTTAAAGTCGGGTACGGGCAGTTGGGTGAGCAGCGTCTGACTGAAATCCTTCTGCGTGGTGCGCTCCATGTTGTGGAAGAAGAAGCTCTTGTTACGGCCGTCGTAGACCTTGGGGATGTAGACGGGGCCACCGATGGAGTAGCCGTAGTTGCTCTGCTTAAATGGTTGGCGCTTAATTCCGGCCGCGTTAGAGTTGAAGTTGTTGGCCCGAAGAGCATCGTTCTGGCCGTAGTAATAGGCCGAGCCGTGCAGCGAGTTGGTGCCGCTCTTGGTGGCGAAGTTGGCCACCGAGGTCTGCGTGCCCGAGTACTGCGCGCTGACCGTGCCGGTCTGCAACTTGAACTCGGAGATCGATTCAGCCGAGGGGCTGAACTCGGAGTTCGATCCGCCTGCGAGGTCCATGCGGCCGACGGAAATGCCGTCGATCAGAATCTCGTGCGTGTAGTTCTGGCCGCCGTTGATGGAGCCCTGCCAGGTGCCGCCGACGGTGCCGGGCAGCGAGGTGAAGATGAACTGCTGAATCTGGCGGCGGCCGCCACCAACGGCGATGGGCCAGGAGTCGAATTCCTTCTTCGTGACGTAGGAGCCGATCTCTGCGGTGCCGGTTTCGAGCAGCGGCGGGTCGCTCGACACGGTGATCGAATCGGTGACATTGCCGACGTCGAGTTTGAAGTCCACGGTCAGCGTCTGGGCGACGCCCAGGACGACGTTTTCGCGGACGGCGGTTTTGAAACCAGGGGCGGTTACCGAGATGCGGTAGGTGCCGGGTGACAGTGACGGCAGGCGGTAGACGCCGGCGTCGGTGGTGGTGGCGTTCAACTCAACGCCAGTTGCCGGGTTGAGAATTTTCACCGAAGCGCCCGCGACCACGGCTCCGGATGCGTCCTGGATGGAACCGTTCAATGTGCCGCGTTCGCCTTGGGCGAAAACGGCCGCGGACACTACGAGCAACAAAAGGATACTTCTGGTGAACACTACAGACCCCCTTGCAAAGACAAAAATGCCAGATCCCAGCCTTCAGATCCAGTGGGCTAACAATATTTAGGTTTCACAGGAAAGTCAATTCGTAGCTAAATTAATTAATAAAAGTAAATGTTAACCCGCCGACAGTGCGGATCCGCGCTGTCCCCACCCGCGCCGGAATCCGCTCTCTCTGCTGTCACGTGCGGAGGGGCTGGCATTGTGTGCCCGGTTGCTCCAGTCCTGAGGGCCGGAATGATCGAACTAAGGGGGACTGGCCATCGCACGCTACCGGAGACGCACTGTAAGGTGGCTAGCCCACGATCGCAGCGAGGAGCGAGGAGAGCCGTGCGAATGCAACGCGCGCGAAGGGTGCCGGACGCAGGCGTACGGGAACAGTACGTCGAGGACGGCATTCGACCGCAACGCAGCAGTCGCGCGCTGATCACGCTCCGCAGCCGATGGCTGGTGAAATTTCCGGGCTAGTCCCGCGTTTCCCGCTCCCGGGCTACGGAAGTAGGCCGAAGACGTGTAGTCCGCCCGATGCGTCGGGGAGTGCAAGCGCGGGGCGCGAAGTGAAGCGGAACCCGGCGCCGGCGACCAGGTCGTGGACGGTGCGGGTGACCTGGAGGTCGCCGATGCGGGTTGTATCCAGAAGCGCGGCAGCGACGTTGAGGGCGGCGCCCGCAACCTTGCCGTCGGCGCGGTAGAGGCACTCGCCGGTGTGCACGACAACGCGCGCGGGCAGGGAGAGAGCGCGTGCGCTCACGAGAACGCGCTGGGCGGCGCGGATGGCGCGGGCCGGACCCTGAAAGGTCGCGCCCGCGATTGGTCCCTGCACCCAACTGGTGACGCCCTGCAGTTGGTCCCTGGCCCAGCCGGCATGTTCGCTGCCAGCCTGGACCAGGACGACGGTGCCCAGCACGGTTTCAAACTCACCGGAATCGCTGAGGCCGGTGGTGAATGCTTCGATCTCGCGCAGCAACTCGTCTTGTTCGCCGACAAAGGGAAGGTGGTCGTCGCCGGGGAGTTCGACGAATCGCGCTTCGGGGATGAGGCGGGCCACGTAGCGGCCCTCGTCCACGGCGAGGCAGCGGTCGCCGGTGCGGTGGAGGATGAGGGACGGGACGCGGATGAGCGGCAGAACGTGGCGCACGTCGATCTGGGAGTTCATGCGCGTGAGGGCGACGGCGGCAGCGGGGCTGGCGCCCATGCGCAGGTAGGTGGCCCACCAGTCACGGAACGGCTCGTCGGCGGCGAGCGAGGGGGCGCGCACATCGAGGCCGACCGGACCGCCCCACTCGTCGGCCATCTGGAGCAACCAGGTGCGGTGTTCCTCGCTGGTGGGGCCCCACGGATAGTCGTCGCTCCGGATGCGCTTGGCGTAGGTGCCGATCATAATAAGGCCGGCGGTGCGCTCCGGGTATGTGGCGGCGAACAGCGCGCACATGGGGCCGCCTTCGCTGACCCCGAGCAGGACCGCGCGGCGGGATCCTGTGGCGTCCATGACCGCGTGGACGTCCTCCATGCGCTGTTCGAGAGTTGGCAGGGCCTGGTTGGCGACGCGGTCAGAGAGGCCGGTGCCCCGTTTGTCAAAGAGAATGACGCGCGAGAAACGGGCCAGGCGGGTGAGGAAGCGGGCGAAGTGGGGTTCCTTCCAGAAGTACTCCAGATGGGACACCCAGCCCATGACAAACACGAGGTCGACCGGACCGCCGCCATAGACCTGATAGGCGATGTTGACGTCGCCGCTACGCGCATAGCGGGTCTCGATGCGCTCGGCGAGGGGAGCGAGCGCGGGCGCTTTCGGCGGCACATAGACGACTTCGCGCACGAAGCGGAATCCTCGTTTGGGCACGGTCTCAATGTAGGCCGCACCGGGCGGTTCGGTGAGTGTCCTGCGCAGCAGCGAGATGTTCTGCGAGAGGCTGTTTTCCTCAACGAAACTGTCGGGCCAGACGCGATCGAGCAGGTCCCGCTTGAGCACGACCCGGCCGGCGCTCTGGACGAGCGCAAGGAGCGTCTCATAGGCCTTCAGCGGAAGCGAGACAGGGCTTCCGCCGAGCAGCAGTATGCGCTGCTGCGCGTCGAGCGAGTAGGGGCCGAAAAAATAGTGACCCAAGTGTGCGTGCGCCCTCCGTTTCCGGTGAGCGTAGCATACCCAGTGTGGAGCGCGCGGCGGTGAGGAGTCTTGAAGGAAAGCTGAGGGTTTTGTGAAGGGGGCAGGCGATCTTGCATTCTGGGGGGTGACCCGCTTAACTAGGTAGGGAAGCGCGGACTCAACACCTATGGAATTGAAATCGCTCCGGATCAAGAACTACAAAGCGCTGCAAGACATTGTGCTCACCAAGATCCCAAAATTCCTCGTCGTCGTGGGGGCGAATGGCACCGGCAAATCTACGCTCTTCGATGTGTTCGGCTTCTTGCGCGACGCGTTGAGCGGGAATGTACGCCAGGCCTTGGATGCGCGGGGCCGGTTCCCCGAGGTGGTTACACGCGGTCATGAGCGGGAGTCGATTCTCGTGGAATTGCAGGTCCGGCTTCCCATCGCGGGCACGCCTCGCCTGGTGACATACGGTTTGGAGATCGGCCAGCAACTGGGGCGACCTATCGTGATCCACGAATACCTCAGATACAAACGTGGGAGGTATGGAGCGCCGTATTATTTCCTGGACTTTAAGAAGGGAAAGGGGTATGCGATCACGAACGAGGAAGACTTCCGAAAGAAGGACGAGGACCTTGATCGTGAGGAGCAGCAGTTGGAGTCGCCAGACATCTTGGCAATCAAAGGCTTAGGGCAATTCCAGCGGTTCAAGGCTGCAAATGCACTCCGCCAAATGCTGGAGAACTGGCACGTTTCAGACTTTCACATAAGCGCTGCACGGGGGAGGAAGGACGCTGCCGGGCCAGCCGAACATCTCTCGCCGACAGGCGACAACTTGCCGCGGGTGGCCCAATATTTTTATGAGAATCACAGATCCACGTTTGACTCAATTTTGAAACGGATGCAGGAGCGCGTGCCGGGCATCGATGGCGTTGAGCCAGAACTAACTCAGGATGGGTTCCTAACCCTCAGATTCCGCGATGGGACTTTCAAGACGCCGTTCTTGGACCGGTACGTTTCTGACGGGACTATCAAAATGTTTGCCTATCTGGTTCTTCTGCACGATCCACGCCCCCATCCATTGCTTTGTATCGAGGAGCCGGAAAATCAACTGTACCCAACGCTCATGGCCGAACTTGCCGAGGAGTTCCGAGGCTATGCTATTCGAGGGGGCCAGGTGATGGTGTCGACCCACTCGCCAGACCTTCTGAATGCCATTCAATTGGAGGAGGCCTACTGGTTGGTCAAGGAGAACGGCGTTTCGAGAGTTGTGGCGGCCAAAGATGACGAACAGATCCGTAAGTACATGGAGTCCGGCGACAAGATGGGGTACCTGTGGAAGCAGGGATTCTTCCGGGGGGCGAATCCGCTGTGAGGGAGATCGTCTTCTGCCTTGAGGAGGAATCCGCCAGGGTGTTGCTTGATGGCCTGATGAAGCGTCTGCTGCCTGAGGGGTGCGAGATGGCCTGGAGCTGCATCGTATTCGAAGGGAAGCAAGATCTCGACAAGCAGTTGGAGCGCAAACTGCGGCACTATTTGAATCCGAAGGCGAGATTCCTGGTTCTGAGAGATCAAGATCAGGCCGATTGCCGAAGGCTGAAGACCGCCCTGGCACGCAAGTGCACAAATGCTGGGCGAGGGAATGCGATCGTCCGGATTGCGTGCCGCGAGATCGAGTCGTTTTTCTTGGGCGACTTGAAGGCCGTTGAACTAGGGCTGGAAGTGCGCAACCTCTCTCGGCGGCAGGCCCAGGCCAGATTTCGCAACCCCGACCAGTTCGGTGCGCCCGCCGAGGAAATTGCGCGGCTCTCCGGGCGGCGTTACCAAAAAGTATCCGGCGCACGGGCAATCGCTCCGCATCTCGCGCTGGAGTCCAATCGGTCGCCTAGTTTCCGCTGCCTCCTGAGATCCATCCGTAGTGCAATTGACGAGTTGTGTGCCCCATAGCCGTGCTACCGGCCGCCGAGGAAGCGGCCGACGCCGCGTGCGGCGCGCTTGAGGAAGTTGCCGGTTCCGGTGGCTGAGGCGTCCAGGGCGGAGCCGGTTTTGGCGGCGGCGGTATCAAGCGCCGTGACGGGTTTGTTGCCGACAGCGAGCGTGGTGTGGACGCCGCGAAGGGAGGCGGCCGTGGGGGTGAGCCCATCCCTTGTGTCGAGACTGGCCAGAAGCGGCGGGGAGAAATCGGAACCCATCTTGCCGAGCAGCGGCCACTGCGAAGAAGCGGCCCATTGCATGCCCGGCATGAGGGCGCCGGGTTGGCCGAGATTGACGACGCGCGAAACGGCCAGCTTACGCGGTTCGGTGCAGGAGTCGCCGCCACAGCCGCCGCGGTTGCATTCGGCCACGGAGAGGAAGGAGGCGTGCTTGCGGGCGGAGATCCAGACTTCGGCGCGAGCCTCCACGCCGGCCGGGCGGGCCATGCCGCGGTCGCATACGGTGCCTTCGTGGGCGGCGGCGAGCCAGTAGTCGGCGCGCCACCTCCCGCTGGATTCCGAGACCAGGGCGGAAACATGTTCGGCATCGAGGGGATGACCGCCGCGGCCGCAATCGCGCGCCCAGAGGTGGTGGTAGTGAAGCTCGACACGGCGAGTTCCATCGGCGGACGGGTACGGGAAGGCCTGTCCGTAGATGACGCCGTTGCGGGCCACCACACGCGGTTCGGCGGAGCGGGAATCGAATTCGGCGGGGGCGAGGTCGCATTCGCCCTTCGACACGTAAAAGCGGGGGAGAAATTGATCGAGGAGGGTCTGCTCGGTGGCGTCGTCGAGGGAGTCGCGGTCGAGATCGGCGGCGGGCAGGAGGGCGGTGAGCGTGAGAGCGAGCAGAACGAACTTCACTTGACCAGCCTAGCGCGCGGCGCTGCCCCTGCATATAATGCGCCGCATGCGTAGACGAGAACTTCTCACCGCCGCTTTCGCCGCGACGCAGTTGGGGCGCGGGCAAACGAGCGCGCCGAACGTGGTGTTTGAGCGCCGCGCCGAGGGCAAGCCGCACGCGGGCAAAGTGCTGCTCGTGGTGCAGGCGCACTCCGACGATGTGCCGCTGTCGGCCGCCGGGACGGTGGCCAAGCTCATTGAGGAGGGCTACACGGGCTACCTGGTGCGGGCGACCAACGACGACATGGGCGATGCGCCGGGCCTGGGCACGCCGGGGACCATTGGCGACCATGTATTGGGCAACGAACGCGACAACGCGAAGCTCGCCGGGATCCTGGGATTAAAAGACAAATTTGACCTGAACTACTCGAACCACCTGATGGGCGGGGCGTCATTCAACGAGGTGATGTCGCGATTGATCCTCATCATCCGGCTGACCAAGGCGAACACGGTGGTGTCGTGGGACCCCTGGGCTCATGACGAGGAGAATCCCGACCATGCCGTGACGGCGCGGGCGGTAGAGGCGGCCTGTTGGATCGCGGGGCGGAAGCATGACTATCCGGAGCAGATCGCCGCCGGGCTGCAGCCCCATACGGTGAGCGACAAGTATTACTTCGCGCGGCGGCCGGAGATCACACGCGTGGTGGACATCAGCCATGTGATCGACAAAAAGGTGGAGGCCAACCGCGCCAACGTGGCCAAGGGGCCGGCCGGGACGAACGGTTCGCGGCTCAAGGCGGAGCTGGCCAAGCAGGGCATACGGCTGCCGCTGCTCGATGGCGACGATGCGGCGGCCGACCGCGCCTACATCAAGGAGTTCGTGTTGGCGCGGAACCGGGAGCTAGGCAAGCAGTATGGCGTGGAGTATGCGGAGGCGTTCCACTACATCGGGCCGGGCAGCACAGGGCGCGGTTCGCGCGTGGAGGAGTACATCCGGAAAAACGGGGTGCGGATGCGATAGGCCGTCCGGATGCAACAGGCCGTGCGGGTGCGCCTGCGAGCAGCCTCAGATCTGCACGCGGTCCATGGCCAGGAACTCCTTGATGTGCGGGTGGTCGCACTTCTCGAGAAGGTGGACCGGGCCGAAGTAGATGATCTTGCCATCGTGCAGAAAGATGACCTTGTCGGCGACCTTCCACATCAGGTCGAGATCGTGGGTGACGACGAGACTGGTGAGGCGGAGCTGGCGCTTGAGGCGCAGCATGAGGTTGCCGAGGTGGTCGCTCATGATGGGGTCGACCATGGTGGTGGGCTCGTCGTAGAGGACGCACTCGGGCTGGGCGGCAAGGGCGCGGGCGATGGCGACGGCGCGTTTGTAGCCGGTGGACAGATCGCTCGGGGCGGCGTCGTAGTATTCCAGCAGGTCGACCATGCTGAGCAGGCCGCGGACAATCTCCTCGCGGTTGTCGGCGTCGTAGTCCTCGCGCAGTTCCAGTGAGAAGAGGATGTTCTCAGCCACGGTGAGCGAATCAAAGAGGGCGCCGTTCTGGAAGACCATGGTCACCTTCTTGCGGATGCGGCGGAGTTCGGCCTCCGGGGCGTGGGTGACGTCGGTGTGGGCCACGATGACGCGGCCGGCGTCGGCCTTGAGGAAGCCCATGATGTGGCCCAGCGAGACGGACTTGCCGACGCCGGAGCGGCCCAGGATGGCCACGGTCTCGCCGGCATCAATGTGAAAGCTCACGTCGTCCAAAACGGGGCGGTCAAACGTCTTATAGACGTTACGGAACTCGATGTAGTGGGGGAACAGTTCAGCGGCGGGCATGGAGCGCCTCCCAATCCTCGGGCTGATTGATATTGAGAAAATGACGTGGATGATCCAGTTGGAGGCGGTGGACGGGCAGCGCGGCGATCGCGTGCATCAGCTTGAAGTCGCCTGTATCCAACTGTTTGCGGACAACGGGCAGGGCCTCGGGGCGGTACAGGGCGCAAAGCGGCTCCTCGCGGCCGGAGGGCGACAGCGGGAGGATGGCCTGGCTGCCCGAGTGAAGCCGGGACTGCTCCACCAATTGCTCCAGGGCGGAGGCGTCCAGCGCCGGCATGTCGCAGGCAACCATAAACGCCCATTCGGCCTTCCCGACGCAGTCGGTGAGGGCGGCTTCCAGGCCACCCAGCGGCCCGCAGCCGCCGCGAAGATCGGCGATGAGGGGAAGGTTGAGGGAAGCGTAGCGTTCGGCGGGGCCGACCACCGTGGCGGCGCCGCAAACCGAGACGAGGAGATCGTAGGCGCGGCGGAGCAGGGTAGCGCCGTCCCATTCCAGCAGGGCTTTGTCGCGCCCCATACGCAAGCTGAGGCCTCCGGCGAGCACATAGCCGTGGACGAAACCAGGTGCGGGCCCGCTCATGCGGCTATGGTAGCACCGGGGATGGAAAATGGGGCGCGGATGAGGATTTCAGCGCTTGGGACGGCTCCCCGCAGGTGGGGGCAATGGAAAAGAGATGCTTGTGTTCTATAGATTTACGGATATAATCGAAGGAAACGGTTTGACCAGGGTAGCTATTGTCATGTTGGCGCTAGCGGTTAGCCACGGCGCGATGAGTGGAGCGTCGCCCGCTCCCCGGAAAGCTGTGTCTTCGCTGGGCTCCCCCTCTTCGCCTGGTGTTTCCACGACGGTACGCGCGGCGAAGAACGGCCGCCTGGTGCGGACGGTTGTGGTGCCGCAAAACGTGATCAAGCCGCGGCTGGTGAACGCTGAGGCGCCGGTGGCCGCGCCGGGGGCGATTACAACGCTGGCGGCGCTCGATGCGCTGATCGAGGAGACGGCGGGCAGGGAGAGCGTGGACCCGTTGCTGGTGCACGCCATCATTCACACCGAGAGCGCCTATAACCCGTACGCACTGTCCTACAAGGGAGCCGAAGGGCTGATGCAGTTGATCCCCGGCACGGCGAGGCTGATGGGCGTGCGGAACAGTTTCGACATCCGGCAAAACGTGGAAGGCGGCGTGAAGTACCTGAAACAGATGCTGGAACGGTTTGGCGATTTGCGATTTGCCATCGCGGCTTACAACGCCGGGCCCGAGGCGGTGGCGCGATACAACGGCATTCCGCCCTATGCCGAGACGATCGGCTATGTGTACCGGGTGGGCAAGCGGTATGGAGAGTTGCGGCGGCAGTTCCCGCCGAAGCCGGCGGCCGCGGTGGAAACCGCGGAAGCCCAGACGCAGCCGGAGTTCCGGCCGGTGGAGTCGTATCTCGACGCCGAGGGCCGGCTGCATTTGCGGACGAGGTGAGCCAAGAGGGTGCGACTGGCAGCAATAGTCGTGGCGGGGGTGCTGGCGGCAAGCTGGCAACCCTGGAGTGTGGCCGCGGCGGCGCCGGCAAGCACGCTGCGGGAAATCCGCACGTGGTCGCTCGGTGACGCCACGCGCATCGCCATCGAGGTGGATGGCGAGCTGAAGTTTCACTACGACAAGTTGACCGACCCGCCGCGCCTGTTTTTTGACCTCGACGAGACCAGCGTCGGTTCCCTGCGCGGGGCGGCTTCGACGATCACTGTTGGTGACCCCGTGGTGCGCCAGGTGCGTGTAGGCATTCTGCGCAAAGGCGTGGCGCGCGTGGTGATCGACCTGTTTGAGGTGGGAGAGTACACGGTTTCGCAGCTTACCAATCCTTCGCGGCTGGTGGTGGAGGTGCGGCGCGGGGCGTCCCTGCAGCAGACGCCGGCGCCACAGCACACGCCGGCGCCGCCTGAGGTGGTTCCGGTGGCTCCGCCCGTGTCGGTGGCGGCGGCGCGGCCGGCGTCCAAGCCGGGCCGGCGCATCATCACTTTGCCCGCGAAGAAGGCTAGTGCGCTTCCCAAGGCCGCTCCCCTCTGGACGCTGGCGCGGCAACCGGTGTACAAGGCGAGCCTGCCGGTAAGCCGCATCCAGCAAGTGCCCGTGTTGTGGGAACTGCAAATCCCCGATCGCCCAAAAGCCCAGTTGGCCAAGGCGGCCAAGGCACCGGTGCAAAGCGCCCCGGTGCAGAACGCCGTCTCCGCGCCGCCCGCGGCCCCTCCGCCTTCCCCGCTGGCGGCCAAAGCGGCCCCTCCGGCGCGAGAACAAAACGAACCCACCGAACCCATGCTCGATGCCCGCCCGGCGCAGCAGACGCGGCTCGGCGACCGGTCGCTGACGCGGGCGCTGGGGCTGAAACTGCGGCGGGTGGTCATCGACGCCGGCCACGGAGGCCACGATACGGGTACCATTTCGCGGAGCGGACTGAAGGAAAAGGATCTGGTGCTGGACGTGGCGCTGCGCCTGGGTGCGCTGATTGAGGAGCGTTTGGGCAGCGAGGTGGTGTACACCCGCTCCGATGACACCTTTATCCCCCTGGAGGACCGCACGGCGTTTGCCAACCGTCAGAAAGCGGACCTGTTCTTGTCGATCCACGCCAACTCGTCGCCGGCAAAGTCGGCCGCCGGGATGGAGACCTTCTACCTGAACTTCACGACATCGAAGGACGACCTGGATGTGGCCGCGCGGGAAAACGCCAGTTCGGAGAAGTCGATCCACGATCTGTCGGACCTGGTGCGGCGCATCACGCTGCAAGACAAGGTGGAGGAGTCGCGCGAATTCGCCTCGCGTGTGCAGACCGCAGGCTATGAACTGACGTCGAAGACGCATGGCCGCATGCGCAACCGGGGCGTGAAGAAGGCGCCGTTTGTGGTATTGATCGGTGCGCGCATGCCAAGCGTGCTGGTCGAGATCGGCTTCCTGACCAACACCAAGGAAGAGTCCCTCATGAAGAAGGCCGAACACCGCACGAAGATTGCGGAGGCCCTGTTCAAGGGAGTGTCGCGGTATGCCGACAGCTTGTCGCATTTCCGCGTGGCCCAGACAAGCGGAGCGCGGAGCGGGGCCGAGTCGCGCTAAACGGAGAGTGGAGTTGCTTCCATGGCGAGCGGCACGACGCAGTTGCGTCCGGCGTGCTTGGCCATATAGAGGGCGCTATCGGCGCGGTCGATGACCAGATCGGGCGGGATGGCCGGTCCGCCGCTGAGAGAGGTGACACCGAAACTGGCGGTGAGATGCACGGTGCATGCGCCGATGTGCATGGGTGCGTCGGCGACCGCGTGACGGAGGGCTTCGGCTTTGACGGTGGCCGCTTCCAGGTCGCAGCCCGGGAGGATGACGAGAAACTCCTCGCCGCCATACCGGCCCACTGAATCGTAGGGGCGGACGGTGCCGAGCATGCGGATGGCGGTTTCGCGCAACACCGAGTCGCCCACGAGGTGGCCGAAACTGTCGTTGACCTTCTTGAAGTAATCCAGGTCCACCAGCACGAGGCCCATGGGCGAATGCTCGCGCTGCACACGGCTGATCTCCCGGACGATCAACTCCATGGTGGCGCTGCGATTCCACAGGCTGGTCAGGGCGTCGCGCGTGGCGCGTACCTTCAGTTCTTCCTTCACGCGCAGCAACTCGGTTTCGATCGCCACAATGCGGCGGGCCGGACCCAGGCGCAGGGTCAGTTCGTTGAAGTCTGGCGGCTTCACCAGATAATCGTCGGCGCCGGACTGCATGCCGCTGATGAAGTCCTCGCGCTCGGAGCGCGAGGTGAGCATGATGATGTAGGTGTAATATTCGCGCTTCAGCTTGCGCACCATCATGCAGACTTCCGGGCCGCTCATGCCGGGCATCATCCAGTCGAGGATCGCGATGCGAGGGGCGGTTTCTTCCTGAAGAATCCGCCACGCCTCGGTGCCCGAAGCAGCTGGGACCACCTCATAGCCCCACTTGCGCAGGGCCACCTCAAGAGGCCTGCGCGAGACGATATTGTCGTCGGCTACCAGGACACGCAGCGGTCCGGAGCTTGTTTCGGGAATATGCGGCTCCTGGCTCATGGCGTCTGTCGTGGCGCAAGCTCTCTCTTGTGCTTCCAACCGTTGTATCGGCAGGAATAGCGGGCTGTATGAAGGAATTTGGGTCCGCCCCTGCGCCGTGCCGGCGGCTCGCCGCACGCAGGCGCCTCTCCGGACAGGGGGCGAACTTGAAAAGAGCAGCGGGCACAACAACGTCTGAGCCCCGCTGGACGTGGGGGCGAAATGACATCACCCCAGCACCTGGTTCCGAGGGGCTTACCGTCCGGGGGCCCCACCGATGTTACCCAACAATTCGTCTCCAGATTATACCGAACAGGGCCCGGGAATCGGGGCGCCACGCTGGGGGCAATCCGTCCTTCCCAGCCCGCGGCGGCGGCCTCGCTCCAGCTTCCGCCGCCGCGGCCTGCCGGATGGTGGCGCGACCTTAGCCGGGGGACGTCTGAAAATTGGAAATCGCACAGCAGATCGGCCGAGGTCTCGCTATCATCAAGCGATGAGTCAACGCTGGATGCGGGGCCTCTTGGTGGCCCAATTGGCCGCCTGGCCGTGTCTTGCTCAGTCCGAGGCATGGTATGCTCCCCAGAAAATCGTACACCACTTTGCGGTTGATAACCCCGCTGTGCCGGAAGGACTACGCCGCGAAACCGGCGCGCAGGAGGTGACTGCGGGCGACGGAGCCACCTGGCGGGTGGCCCGATTCCCTGAAGGTGGGACGCAGCGCGTGAAGGGCGTATGGCGGTTGGATCCGCGAGGCCGGCATCCGTGGGACAAGTCACAATATTGTGCGGGCAAGCGGTATCTCCTCTCAGACGAGGTGCTGCATCTGGCGCCGGATTCCGGCAGCGGGGTGTGGGTGCGGACCACGGCGGGTGTCTCGCATATCGAACTCGTTTCCATGACGCTGGAGGAGAAAGCCGCGCACTTCGAGGAGCGCATCCGGATGCGGCACACGCGGCACGGCTTTGTGGCCGACTCCCATCTGTCTACGCCGGGCGACCTGGCAACGAGCCGCGCCGTGTCCACCGACAACGATGGCCTTTGGACGGCGATCTATGCCACGGCGGAGTGCTTCCGCTACGCTGCAACGCGATCGCCGCAGGCCTTGGAGCGGGCGCGGCTGACCACGGAGGCTGTGCTCCACCTGGAGCGGGTGACGGGGCGCGAGGGCTATCCGGCGAGAAGCTACATTGTGCCGGAAGAGCCTCGTCCGGCCGACGGCACATGGCACTGGACGCCGGACGGCACGATCCTGTGGAAGAGCGATACGAGTTCGGATGAGCTGGTGGGGCACTATTTTCTCTTCGCCGCCGCCCATGACCTGTTGGACGACGCGGAACTGAAGTCAAAGATCTCCGCGACAGTACGGCGGATTACGGATCACATTCTTGGCCACGGACTGCAATTAACCGACATTCACGGCCAGCCGACCTATTGGGGACGCTGGACGAAGGAGTATTTCGCCTCCCCCCGAGGCAAGGGTGATGCCCCGCTGAATGCGCTGGAGATCCTCTCGTTTCTGAAAGCGGCCCACCACATTACGGGCGAGGCGCGCTATGAGGCCGAGTACCGGCAGCTGGCTGTAAAGGAAGGGTATGCGGCGATGACGGCGCGGCTGGATGAGCTGCGCGAAGAGGTGAACTACTCCGACGAGGAACTGGCGATGCTGCCCTTCTACATCCTGTTCCGCTATGAGCGCGACGAGGCATTGCTGACGACGTATCGTTCGGCGCTCGCGCAGTGGTGGCGGAACATCGCGCGCGAGGCCAATCCGCTGTGGACCATCATCTACTCGACGACGGGGGCTAAGATGGATGCGACGGATTCCTTCCGCACGTTATTTCGCATCCCCATGGACCTGCGCCAGTGGACGGTGGAGAATTCGCATCGGACCGACGTTGAGTGGGAGCCGGACGCCGATCGTCACGGCCGCCGTCAGTCGCGCACCCTGCTGGCCCCGGATGAACGGCCGGTGATGAAGTGGAACGGAAACCCGTTCCGGACCGAGGGAGGCAATGGAGGAAGATCGGAAGACGACGGCGCGTTTTTCCTGCTGCCGTATTGGATGGGCCGGTACCATGGCGTCGGGCTTCGGTAGGGGCGTGCCCGGCGTGGCGCTGCTGCTGCTGCTGGCCAGCACGATGGCGCCGGCACAACAGGCGCCGGATTTCAGCTCGTTGGACCGGTATCTGGATGAGTTCGCCAAGGCGCAGCCGGAAGGGGCGGCGCTCGTTCTGGTGCAAAACGGCCGCGTACTGTATGAACGGCGTTCAGGCGGCGCGTCGCTGGAAGAACCGCGCCAGACCGGGTCGGCGATCAAGATGGTCACGGCGGCGCTGCTGAGCGCGCTGGACGAGGAACGGCAGCTTTCACTGGACGGCTCTCTGGCTGCCCCCCGGCAAGCGGTGCCGTCGGAGTCGCAAACGATCCGGCTTTCTCATCTGTTGAGTCACGGCTCGGGGCTGCCGGGAGAAAGTGAGTGCTTCACCCGCGGGCTGGCCAGCACGGCGGAATGCGCGGAACGGTTGATGGCCGGGGGCGGGAAGTTCCGGCCGGGCGCCTATTTCGACTATGGCAATGCGCCGTTTCAGGTGGCCGCCGCGGCGGCTGAGAAGGCATCGGGGAAATCTTGGAACGAAATCTTCGAGCGGGTGCTGGGCGGGCCCCTGTCGCTCCGCTGCACGAATGTGATGCGCCAGAACGTGCCCATCCCCTCGCCGGCGGCGGCCAACGAAGCGGTGTCGTGCCTGAGCGACTTTGCCCGCATCTACACGATGCTGGCCCAGCGGGGGGCGATGGAGGGGCGCCGGGTGCTGCCGGCGAGGGCGGTGGCGCGGCTGTTGGAAAACCGGGCGGCGGGTGCGGCGATGCTGGGCAGTCCGCTGACGCCGTTTGTGAACCTCAATCCGATCTACCGGACGCCATCCTACGGTTTGGGGACGTTCCTGGACCGGTATTCGGCCGATGGGCGTCCACTGGACGCTGTGTCGCCAGGCTCGCGTGGACTGGTGCCGTGGCTGGACAGCGAGCGGAACCTGGCGGGGGTGCTCTACAGCCCGCCGAATCTGGATGCGGCGTTCCCGGCGTATGTGGAGATCAAAAAGCGTGTGGCCATCGCGGTGCCGGCCGTGGCGCTGAGCTCGGCCGGAATCGTAAACGCTTTTAGTAGCGAGAACACGAGCCTGGTGCCGGGCTCGTTCGTGACCTTTTACGGGAGCAAACTGGCCGATCGGAGCGTGACGGTTTCGCCCGATGCCGCCGTGGCCGAGCTGGGCGGGGTGTCGATCCTGCTTGAGGGTGAGCCGGCGCCGCTGTTTCATGTCTCGCCGGGGCAGGTAAACGGAATGGTCCCGCTGAGTCTGCGGGGGCGCGAGACGGCGCGTGTGACGCTGGTGCGGAACGGTGCACGGGAAGCTTCCTTCGAGCATCCGGTTCAGGCGGTGGCGCCGGGGATCTTCCCCGTGATCTTCGATGCCCGCTGGCAGCCGGTGACGATTTTCCGTCCGGCGCGGGCGGGCGACTATCTGGTGGTCTTCCTCAGCGGGGCCGGCGTCGGCCCCGGGGTGACCAACCCGCTGGCAGTGCTGGAGGCAACGGCACCGCGCGGAGGCGAGACGCAGTTGTTGGTTGGGGGCGGGGAAGCCCAGATGCTCTTTCACGGCACGCCGCAAGGGATGTTCCCCGGCACGACGCAGTTGAACCTGCAGTTGGGGCAGTTTGCGCGGGGGAGCACGGCGCTGCCGCTCACCGTTGTGGTGGATGGCGTGGCCACGCAGGCCGGTTTCTCCATACCTGTGGAGTAGTTACCCGGTGGCCTGCGGCGTGACGCCGGTCACTGCCGGAGGTGGGCCTTCAGGTGCAGTCTGGATATGGAATGACGCCCGTCCTGGAAACTCCTCCCACCGCCGGTTGCCGGCCCTTTCATACCCGGGACGGGCGGTCCCTGATGTCACGAAAGGTGGATGACCCGGCCCGTGGTGTGCGGCGTTGGGTGCAGTGGGGGTTCCTCGCCCTCAACGTGTGGCTCGGCTGGTCTTTTTACCTGTGGGTGCGGCAGTTTGAAACGGGGGTCCGCTTTGCTTCGTTTGATCGCCCGGCCGGCGTGGAGGGCTGGTTGCCGATCGCGGGCATGATGAACCTGAAGCTGTTCCTGACGACCGGCCTGATCCCCAGTGTGCATCCCGCGGCGATGGTGCTGTTTGTCACGTTCACAGCGATGTCGCTGCTGTTCCGCAAGGCCTTCTGCGGGTGGCTCTGTCCGGTGGGCACGATTTCAGAGTGGTTGTGGCGGTTCGGCGAGAAGCGGCTGCGGCTCGGCGTGACGCCGTGGAAATGGCTGGACATCCCGCTGCGCTCGTTGAAGTACATCCTGCTGGCGCTGTTTCTCTACGCGGTGGGGAGTATGGGCGCGGTGGCGCTGGCGGCTTTTCTCAGCTCGCCCTACGGGTTGATCGCCGATGTGAAGATGCTGAACTTCTTTCGCGAGATGGGGCAGACGGGGGCCATCGTCATCGCCGTGCTGGTGGCAGGCTCGCTGGCCGTGCGAAACTTCTGGTGCCGCTACCTGTGCCCCTACGGCGCGCTGATGGGGCTGCTGTCGCTGGCCAGCCCGTTGCGCATCACACGGAATCCGCGGTCGTGCATTGATTGCGGCGCCTGCGCTCGTGTCTGCCCGTCTTACCTCCCGGTGGACAAACTGATTCAAGTCAAGTCGGCCGAGTGCATCGGCTGCCAGGCGTGCGTGGATTCCTGCCCTGTCACGGATACACTGTGGCTGCAGGCTCCGGCGCGGAGGAGAGTATCCAAGCCGGCCATGGCGGCGATGGTGTTGGGCTTGTTTCTCGTCGTGGTGGGGACAGCCAAAATCGCCGGTCACTGGCAAAGTCCGATTCCAGATGAAGCTTATTTCCGGCTCATTCCGCACGCCGCCCAGTTCGACCATCCGAGGTGAGCCGGCCTTCCCGGGCGACCTACGACAGTTCCGGCAACCGCCGGGATGAGATAGCGGCGTGGCGGCGCTCCACGTAGGCGTCCAGTTCCGGGTGCGTCATCAGGTAGAAAGCGCCTTCGTTCCACTGGCGGAGGGCGATGTCGACCACCTCCTCAGGGCTCGGACTGGCCTCGAGAAGCGACTCGTAGTCCGCCAGTTGAGCCTCGCTGTCGGCGTTGAACTGGGCATCGAACTGGCTGCGCATGGAGCGGAGGATATTCGTTCTCACGAATCCCGGGCAAAGGACTCTGACGTCAATAGGGATCTTGAGCGACTGAAATTCTTGAGCTATCGATTCAGCTATGCTAACGGCGGCATGTTTGCTGGCCAGGTAGTCAGCGCCAAAGGGTGAGGATATGAAGCCGGCAGCGGAGGCCGTGATGAGGATTGCCGACGGTGTGATCTGTTCGATCATGCGCGGGACGAACGACTGGATACCATGGATGAGCCCCCATAAGTTGGGGCGCAGCACCCATTCCCACTCGGCGACAGACTTTTCCCAGGCTGGTTTGTGGGGGCCGGCCACGCCCGCATTCAGGCAGAGCAAGTCCACGCCTCCCAATAACTTCCAACTCTTTTCGGCGAGGGAAGACACATCTGACGGCACGCCGACGTCTGCTGTAATATGGTTGCAGTTGTATCGATTCGCTACATTCCGCAGCGCGACCTCGTTCCGGTCCGAGGCGACGATCGAGGCGTCTTCCGCAGCGAAGCGCGCCACCAGTGCGGCACCGATGCCACTAGCGGCGCCGGTAATGACTACATTTTTGTATGATTTCATCAGCGTCATGAGGGATGCCTGTGTAGCTAGATTAAAAAAGATTCAGTCCTTCTCGTTTCAGTGTAGGATATGCAAGCAATTGGCCGCGCGTAATTCAAACATGGGAGGTTGGAGATGATCTTCTCCAGACCAGTTGAATATTCACTGAGGGCATTGTCGTATCTGGCGACTCTGGAAAACGGCTCCGTGGCGATGGCCCGGGACGTAGCGGAGGCCACCGATATTCCGCCGTTCTTTCTCGCGAAAATCCTGCAGGACTTGGCTCGCCAGGGATTGCTGGTCTCGCAGAAAGGTCCGACAGGTGGATTCCGGCTCAAGGATGCCCCGGAAAAGGTAAGCCTGCTGCGGGTAGTGGAAGCGGTACAAAAAGAACCGGTCGCCGGGCGTTGTCCGGCCGGACACACTCCTTGTACGCGGTCGACGGTATGCGGATTTCACGAGTCGTGGGTTCCGGTGCAGGACCGTGTCGTAGAATATCTAAAGGGAACCACTCTTGCCGAGGCCGCGCGCTCGTTGGACCGGAAGCGGCCCAAGGCGTCCAAGAACCGGAAGCGTACCGGCAAGGGTTGAATCGGGCCTGCCTGGGCCAGTCCGGGTGACACTGCCCACGATCCCTGGAAGAGGCGAGGTACACGTGGCGGTTGATTCGAAAAACGAGTACGAGATGCGAAACTCTGTTTTAGTGCCGATGGTGGTGGAACAGACAGCCCGCGGCGAACGGGCCTTCGACATCTTCTCCCGGCTGCTGAAGGAGAACATCATCTTCATCGGCACGCCGATTGACGATCAGGTTGCCAACCTGGTGATCGCGCAGATGCTGTTTCTGGCCTCCGAGGATCCGGAGAAGGACATCTCGCTGTACATCAATTCACCGGGTGGCTCGATCACGTCGGGCCTGGCGATTCTGGACACGATGAACCTCGTGGAGCCCGACATCGTCACCTACTGCGTGGGCCAGGCGGCATCCATGGCGGCCGTACTGCTGGCCTGCGGGGCCAAGGGCAAGCGGTTTGCGCTGCCCAACGCGCGCGTGCTTATTCACCAGCCGCACGCCAGCGGCATCGGCGGACAGGCCACCGACATCGACATCTATGCCAAGGAGATTCTGCGCATGCGGGAGATCCTGAATAAGATTCTGGCCGACGCCACCGGTCAGCCGCTCGATAAGCTGCAACGCGACGTCGACCGCGACTACATCCTGGAAGCACCACAGGCGGTGCAGTACGGCCTGGTGGACAAGATCATCTCCTCGCGAGCCGGGGAAAAGAAGTAGGGTCCGCTAGACGGCCCGCTGTAATTTCCGGAACCGTTCGTATGCCGCGTTCCAGCCGGCTTCAGCCGCGCCGGGACGCGGCGTTACTGTTTCCAGTGGGAAACTGCGCCGGACAACGGCACGGATCTCGGCCAGACCGCTCACTTCACCCGCGCCCATGGCCTGCACGAGGACATTTCCCGCGGCAGTGGCTTCTGTGGGGCCGGCAATCACAGTGCGCTGGGTACAATCGGCCACCATCTGGTTGAGCAGCGTATTTTGTGAGCCGCCGCCGACGATGTGGACGGTGGCAATGGGGCCTGCGGTGAGCTCTTCCAGGCTCTCCAGCACCTGACGGTAGCGCAGGGCGAGGCTTTCGAGGATGACGCGGGCCACGGCGCCTGGTTCTGTGGGGACGGCCTCGCCGTGCTGCTGCGCCCAGCGGGCAATGCGTTCGGGCATGTGGCCGGGCTCGAGAAAGGCGTCCGGGTCGATGACGGCGAAAAAGGGTTCCGCGGCGGCGGCCAGCGCGGCGAGTTCGGCGTAGGAGTAGACGCGGCCCTCGGCTTCCCAGGCCCGGCGGCATTCCTGCAGAGGCCACAGGCCCATGATGTTCTTCAGCAGGCGCACCTTCCCCTCAACCCCGACCTCGTTCGTAAAGTTAAGCTCAAGCGCCCGGGCCGTGGTGATGGGGGCATCCAACTCGACCCCCATCAACGACCAGGTACCCGAGGAGATGTAACACCAGCCGCCTTCGGCGAAGGGCCTTTCGGCGGGGACAGCGGCCACGGCGGAGGCAGTGTCGTGGCCGGCGGTAGCGAAGACGGGCGTGTTCTCACGGAGGCCTGTTGCCTCGGCCACCTCGGCGCGCAATGTGCCCAGGCGGGTGCCGGCGGGGACGATTTCCGGCAGGATGTCGCCGGGAATGCCGAGCTCGCTGAGCAGGCCCGTTGCCCACTTGCCGGTGGCTGGGTTGTAAAACTGCGAGGTGGAGGCGATGGTCTGTTCGGCACGGATGACGCCGGAGAGAAAGTAGGCGAAGAGGTCCGGCATGAAGACGAGCGAATGGGCCGAGTCGAGGGCGGGTGAGGCCGCGAGTTTCAGCGCATGCAACTGGCAGAGGGTGTTGAACTGCATGAACTGCAGGCCGGTTTCGGCGTAAATCCTCTCCTTGGTGAGGGCGGCCGAAGTACGTTCGATCATGCCGTTATTGCGCGAGTCGCGGTAGTGGCGGGGATTATCGACGAGCGCGCCGTCGGGGCCGAGCAGGCCGAAGTCGACACCCCAGGTATCGACGCCGACGCCCAACGCCTCGATGCCCCGGCGGCCGGCAACATGCAGGCCCTCCTGGATCTCATGCCACAGGCGGAGCGTGTCCCAATAAAGGCCGGTGGGAAGGCGGACGGGTGTGTTGGCAAAGCGGTGGAGTTGCTCCAGCTCGAGGATGGAATCGTGGAGGCTGGCGGCCATGACACGGCCGCTTTCGGCTCCCAGATCGACGGCGAGATAGCGCTTCATGGTGCGACCTCGATGAGAATTTTGCCGACGCCCGAGCGGTACTCAGCGAGGAGTTCGAAGGCCTCGGGCGTCTGCTCCAGCGGGAAACGGTGGGTGATGAGGGACTCCGGGATGCGGCCGGCGCGGATGAGTTCGATGGCCTGCGCGCCGCGGTGATTGGAGCGCTTGATGGTTTGAATGCGCAACTCCTTCATCATCGCGGTGTGGATGTCGATGGCGAACATCTTCTCAGTGGGGATCCCGATGAGGACGAACTGGGCGCCGGAGCGGGCGCAGGTGATGCCGGCGCGGATAGTGTCGGGAGCGCCGGCGGCATCGAGCACGACGTCAATGCCACGGCCGTTGGTCCATTCGAGGATGGCGGCGCCGGGGTCGCGGCGGCCGTCGGAGAGGATGGCCTCATCGGCGCCATGCATGCGGGCGTGGTCGAGGCGGTGGGCAACCTTGTCGACAGCGATGATGCGAGAGGCGCCGGCCATTTTCGCGAAGAGGATGCACAGTTGGCCGATGGGTCCGCACCCCATCACGGCGACCGACGAGCCGACGGGGATCTGAACCAGTTCCATCACGTGAACGAGCACGGCGACAGGTTCGATGAGCGAGGCCTGGGCGGTGGTGAGGCCTTCCGGGACGAGGTCGGCGTTGCGCGCCGGGACGACAGCCTGCTGGCGGTAAAAGCCCGGCGAGTGGATGCTGCCCATGAAGACGCTGTGGAGGCAGTTGTTGGGGTGGCCGGTGACACAAAATTCACAGTGGCCGCAGGTGATGGAAGGCTCGATGGAGACGCGCTGGCCGGCTGTATGCGTGGTGACGCCCGCGCCGACGGCGGTGACAATGCCCACCGGCTCGTGGCCGAGCACCATGGGATAAACGGCTTCGACATGGCCGACACCGCCGTCGCAATACCAGTGAAGATCGCTGCCGCAGATGCCCACCGCCTGGAGGCGGATGAGTAGTTCACCTGGGCCTGGATCGGGGGGAGGGGCGATTTCGCGGGGTTCAAGAACGCGCTTGGCAACCAGGGGAACGGCGAGCATGACGAAGCAACTAGTGTATCGCCGCGCCCGCCGGTTCCGTTGAGTTGGGGGGAGGCTAGAACGGCGATTCGTCAGCCGATGGGCCGTAAATGGAAGGCACGGAGACATCCATCATGCGCAGATAGACGCTCAACTGCCCGCGGTGATGGACGAGGTGGTTGAGGATAAAGCTGCGGTAGACGGCGATGCGGGGCAGGGTCATCACCTGTTGCCCGGCCTTGCGCAGCGTCCATGGAGCCATCATGGCGTCGTCGCTGGTGGCGGAAATTGCCGCCTTCATCGCCGCGCCCAGCTCATCGAACCGGACCAGGGCGTCGGCGACGGTTTTCAGTTCGGGGCGCTCGTAGGCCGGCCCTTCCAGCGGCTGCATGTCGAACTCATCGCGCTCGAAGGTGACCAGGCCCCACATGGGGATCTCGGCCAAATGGGCGACGAGGTCGTGGGCGGAGTAGGACTTTGCGTGCGGTTTGAAGGCGAGTTGCGCGTCGGGAACGCGTGCGATGCATGTGCGCGTGGTGGCCAGTTCATGTTCGAGTTCGGGGAGCAGGGAGTCGCTGATGCGCATGGTGATTTCTCCGGGTTTCGATGACGGGGAAGGTGACGAAAGGGCGCGGCCGTACATCGAAAAGGGCCCGGCGCTGGAGGAGAACGCCGGGCCCTATTTCGCTCGTGCCGAGCTTGCAGGGGCTCGTTTGCGGAGGTCGAAAGAACTCTAGTTGCTCGGGCGCCGTTTCAGGGTCGGGCGCTCGTCTTCGTCTTCAGCCTGGGGCTTCTCGTTGCCTTCCGAGTCGATCTTGCCGGAGCCGGCCTTGCGCAGGCGTGGTTTGTTCGGGTCGTCGGCTTCGGGTTTGCGGCGGTTGAGCATGGCCGTGAGGCGCGATTTGACGTCGTTGAACTCCGAGGTGGTGACGACGTACTCGGGCTTGGACTCGAGGATTTCCTGGATATTCTTCTGCGAGTTCTTGATGCGATCCTCGGTCATCGGGTGCGAACTGAACACCTTGGCCATCGTGCCCGGCTTGCGCTTTTCGTCGGACTGGAGTTTTTCGAAGAAGTCGACGAAAGCGGTGGGGTCGTAGCCGGCCTTGTACAGATACTGCAGGCCGAGCAGGTCGGCTTCGGTCTCAAAGCCGCGTGAGAAGCTGAGGAAGCCGATGGGGACAAGCACGCTGGCCGCCTGGCGGACACCGTAGCCGGCCCAACCGCCCATGAAGATGAGCGGGATGCTGGCCATGTTGGCGATGGTGCCGCGGGTGGCCTGGCGTGTGCCGTGGCGGGCGGCGATATGCGCAATCTCGTGGGCCATGACACCGGCCAGTTCGGCTTCGGTTTCGGCGCGCAGCAGCAGGCCGCTATTCACGAAGAAGAAACCGCCGGGCAGGGCGAAGGCATTCACCTCTTCGGCGTCAATCACCTTGATGGTGACCGGGACCTTCACATCGGAGTTGCGGACGAGGTTCTGGCCGAGGCGATTGACATATTCGGCGACCACCGGGTCGTCGACGATCTTGGCCTGGCGCTCAATCTCCTGAGCGAGGCCTTTGCCCATGGCGATTTCCTTCTCCAAGGAGTAGAAGTTCACGCCCTTGCCGACGTCGCGGTTGCCGATCTCGTCGGGATCCTTCTTTTTGTCCTTGGCCAGAGCGATGGGTGCGCCCAGCGCCAGGACCAGAACAAGACTCGTGCCTAGCTTCCAGAAATTCCTCACGGCACTCCTCCCAATCTCATTATAGGGCCGCTTTCCCCAGCCCACTTGCGAAATTTCCCAGGGTATGGGCCGCCCGCCAAGGCGTCCAGCATTCCACCCACGGTGGAGACTTCATCATAATAAACGTGTGTCCCCGCAATCCGGTTTCGCAACAAACGGCACGGAAATGCCCATTTGGCAGGTTGTTCGCCCCTCCTTCCCCGTCACGGAGAAGCTGATCTACCTGAACCACGCTGCTGTCGCGCCCCTGGTTCTGCCGGCGGCCGAGCGCATGAAGTGGTTGGCCGGGGATGGCTGCCTGTACGGCTCGTTGCACTATGACCAGTGGCTGGCGGCCTATGAGTCGCTGCGCACGGCCACGGCGAGGCTCATTGGCGCGCATCGTGATGAGATTGCGACGGTAAAGAACACATCGGAGGGCATCGCGACGGTGGCGCTGGGGCTGGATTGGAAGCCCGGCGACCGCGTGGTGGCGTTCCGCGAGGAGTTCCCGGCGAACTACTACCCGTGGCTGCGGCTGGAGCGGCGCGGGGTTACGGTGGAGTGGCTGTCCATCTATGACCCGCTGGAGCGAATCGACGCCGCGGCTCGCGGGGCGAAGTTGCTGGCCATCAGTTTCGTAAACTACCTTTCGGGGCACCGGGTGGACCTCAATGCGATCGGCTCGATCTGCCGCCGTCACGGCGTCTTCTTTTTCGTAGATGCCATCCAGGGGCTTGGCGTCTTCCCTTTAGATGTGGAACAAGCGCACATCGATGCATTGTCCGCCGACGGGCACAAATGGCTGTTGGGGCCGGAGGGTTGCGGTGTGCTGTATGTCCGGCGGGAGTGGCAGGACCGCATCGAGCCGGTGGAGTTTGGCTGGACAAACGTGGCGGGGTTTGCCGACTACGGCTCGCGCGACATGACGCTGCGCTCGGATGCGGGACGCTACGAATGTGGGACGCTGAACACGATCGGGATCTTCGGGCTTGAGGCGTCGATCCGCTTTCTGCTCGAGACGGGCGTGGAGCGTGTGGGCGAGGCGGTGAGCGCGCTGGCCAGCCAGTTGATCCGCGGGGTGCGGGAGTTGGGGTATGAGGTCTTGGGGGTGGACGCACCGGGCGCGCGGTCGGGGATTGTGAGCGTGCGCAAAGAGGGCGTCGATGCGCGGAGGCTGGTATCGCGGTTGAAGGACGCCGGGGTGATTGCCGCGCCGAGACAGGGGTATGCGCGACTGTCACCGCACTTCTACATTGCCCCGGCCGAAATTGACCGGGTGTTGGACCTGTTGAGTTAGTACGCGGAGAATGGTCGCGCGGTGGGTCAATGAAAACTTACTTACCGTAAAGTCAAAATTTCTTGTTGACCGGCAGCACCACCCGATGGTAGTGTCTAAAGACGGAGAGTTTTCCCATGATTCTGCAAAGCCAAAAGTTCGGGTTCCCAATGCCCGTCTGGTGCGGCCTCGATGAGTCGCCGTATGCCGGCTTGCGGAACGTCTCCCCGTGTCGACGTAGCCAAAGGGTAAGGCATCTGCGTCTCACGCAGCGATTTCCGGGTTCGAATCCCGGCGTCTCAGCAACCGACTTCCAATCGGTCCGCTAACAACAGGGGCCTGCCCGGTCCCGTTTCACGCCACTTTTCCAGCAACGCAGTAAGTTGATGCCAAAGCCGGCAGCCGGTGTGCTGCTTTGCGCTTGCATGCACACTGATTCGACTTAGTCGTATCCACAAGCCGTTTCTATCATGTAAGCCCGCAACACATCCGGTGAAGCGTACCGGGCGAGCCCCAAAATGAAATCAACAAACAGGCAATTCATTCGTCAGTCCTAAGGAGGACGCATTTATGTTCACGCGCATTACTGTTGGCGACCGCGAGCGCGCCCTCGTCATCCGTTCGGGCCGCTTTCTGAAGATTCTGGAGCCGGGCACGCACATTCTGTTCGCGCTGCCGTTCACGGTGGATGTGGAGCAGCACATGCTGGCCGACCGCAAGCTGAAGAGCGCGTGGGCGGAGTTCCTCGTGAAGGAGCGGCGCGAGTTGGCCGAGCGCTACTTTGTAATCGTCGAGACCGGCGACCGCGAGGTGGCCGTGGTCTACGCCGACGGCAAGTTCCTGGAGATCCTCGGGCCGGGCTCGCGGGCTCTCTACTGGAAGTCGGCCGCCAGCATCGGCGTGCGCGTCATCGACGTGTTCACTGAGCCGGAGGTGCCGCGCGAGGTGCTGCGCGCGATCGCGCAGACGGGCGCTTTCCCGCTGATCGTGGGGGCGCTGGTGGAGGAGGGCAAGACCGGCCTGCTGTTTCTGGAGAACCGCTTCGTGCGCCAGTTGCAGCCGGGCATGTACGCCTTCTGGAAGCCGGCCGCGCCGCGGGTGGAGGGCTTCGACCTGCGCTCGCAAACGCTGGATGTGACCGGGCAGGAGATCCTGACCAAGGACAAAGTCTCGCTGCGCGTGAACATCTCCGCCGAGTACCGCATTGCGGACCCGGTGGCGCTGCGTATGACGGTGGCTTCTTCGCAGGAGCACCTGCACCGCGCGCTTCAGTTGGCGCTACGGCGCTCGCTGGGCGCGATGACGCTTGAGGAGTTGCTGGCCCGTAAGACCGAGGTGGAGCCCGAGGTGGCCTCGGAGCTGCGGGCCGGCTTTGCCGCCATTGGAGTTGAGCTGCGTTCGATTGCTCTTAAGGACATTGTCCTGCCGGGCGAGATGCGCGAGATGCTCAACCAGGTGGTGGCGGCCGAGAAGCAGGCGCAGGCGAACCTCATCCGGCGCCGTGAGGAGACGGCCGCGACGCGGTCGCTGCTCAACACGGCGAAGCTGATGGAGGGCAACCCCGTGCTGGTTCGGTTGAAGGAGTTGGAGGCGCTGGAGAAGCTGACCGCGAAGGTCGAGCGGATCCACGTTTCCGGCGGCTTCGACGGCCTGCTCGACGAGCTCTTGCCCAAGGGGAAGAGCTAACCATGCACGACCGCTAATGTCCGCCGCTGGCCTTCCCGCCTGCGGCGGGCTTGGGGGCCTCCGCGGGTTCAGCGGAGCCGGGCGGCGGGTCGAGGTACTTCACGATTACGGAGACGCGGCGATTGGAGGGGTGCAACGGATCCTCGGAGACGCGCAGCTTTCGATCCGCGAACCCGCGCACTTGTGCCACCTGGCCCGCGCGCAGGCCGCTCGTCTCCATCAGGCGGCGCGCGCTGTTGGCGCGATCAGAGGCGAGTTCCCAATTGGTATAGGCGCCGTCGCCGGAAAAGGGTTTGGAGTCGGTGTGGCCTTCCAGCAGGAGGCTGTTCGGCAGGTTCCCGAGCTGGTTTGCCAGCAGCAGGATCAGTTCCTCGCCGTTGGCGCTGGGGCGGGAACTGCCGCTTTCAAAGAACATCCCTTTTTCCGTCTCCAGCAACTCAATGCGAAGTCCCTCGCCGGTCACCGTCATCGACACCTGGTCTTTCAGCTGCTGGAAGTCGGGCATCTTCTTCATGGCCTGCTCCAACTGCTCTTTCAAGTCGCCCATGTTGTCTTTGCTGATGTTGAGCGAATCCCCCTGGCCCGCCGAGGCGCTGCCGGTTTGCTTGCCGGCGCCATCGGGGTCCTTGAAGTAGCCGGCCACGGACTCCTTGATTTTTTCATTGGAGTTCATCAGCCACATGACCATGAAGAAGGCCATCATGGCGGTGACAAAGTCGGCGTAGGCCACCTTCCAGGCGCCCCCGTGGTGGCCGCCGTGTCCAGCCTTCTTCTTGATGACGATTATGGGTTGCTTCTCTTCGTCCATGACGGCGAATCCTACGGCCTCCGCGGGTTAACTGGCGGCTGCGCCGCCTTTGCAGGCAGCTTCCATTTCCTTAAAACTGGGACGCACTTCGTGCGGGATGGCGCGGCGGGCAAACTCCACCGAGAGGATCGGCGCGTTGCCCTTGATGTAGGCGATGGAACCGACGCGAAGCACGTTGTAATATTGCCCCTCGGCATCGGCGAGCTTGGCCATGTTCGCGGCCAACGGGCCAAGGAGACCGTAACAGAGGAGAATGCCGAGAAAAGTGCCGACCAGAGCCGCGCCCACCTTGTGGCCGATCTCTTCGGGCGGCCCGCCGAGCGAACCCATCGTGATGACGACGCCGAGCACGGCGGCCACAATGCCCAGGCCGGGCAGACTGTCGGCGACCGAATTCAGCGCGCCGATGGGCTGTTGCGAACCATGGTGATGGACGTCCATGTCGAGTTCCATCATCTGGTCAAGCGAAAAGGCGTCCACGCCGCCGGAAACCGACATGCGCATGGTGTCGCACAGGAAATCAACGGCGTGATGGTTGGCAAGGAACTTTGGGAACTTGGTGAAAACGTCGCTTTTGTGCGGCTCCTCGATGTCAGCCTCCAACTTCGTGGCCCCATGCTTGCGGGCCGACAAAAAGAGCGTGTTCATCATTTTCAGGGTCTCCAGGTACGTGTCCTTGGTGTAAGGACTGCCCTTGAGGATTCCCAGCATGCCCGCGATGAGTTTCTTGATGATGACCATCGGGTTGGCAATGAAGAGCGTGCCGAAGGCGGCGCCGCCGATGATGACCAACTCGGCCGGTTGGATGAGGACGGCAAGCACGCCGTGCTCCATGAGGTAGCCGCCGATGACGGCGCCGAAGACGATGACGATTCCGATAATCGCAAACATGAATTTTGCACACCGGTGTCGCCACCGGCCCTATTCCGGCGGGGGTAGGTTGAGGTTCCCAATCCCTGCGGGTGGCTTCTCAGTGCCACCTAGGTGTTCATATCGGAATCGGGGCGGGTTCCTTGACCCGGATTGGAGGAAAGGGCGGAGCGTGGCGGTGAGCCGTGGGGCGGAAACCTGGGGGGCCAGCCGGGGGAGGGAAGAGCTACTGCCGGCCAAGCCGGTTTTCGAGGATGCGGACTGCCTCCTCCAACCGCTGCTTGCGGATGCCCTCCTGGCGGAGGGCTTCATCGGCGCGGCTCTCTTCGGCCGCCAACTGCGAACTGATTTCGGTGGAGGGGGGCGTGTTTTGCTGGCGCGCCGGCGCCGAGGGGCCGAGGTAGCGGGCGACCTCTTCGAGAGTCGTTTTGCCGCCGCCCCGCACGCGCAGACCGACGGTGACGTCGCCGCTGCGCCGGACGTAGGTCAGCATGCCCGCGGCGAGCTCTTCGCGGTCGAGGCGGATCGTCTGCGCCGTGCCGCCGTCGTTGATTTCGACGACGCCCTCATCGGCGAAGCGCAGGCGGGGAATGGTCTGATCCCAGCGGACCAGCAGCAGGCTGCCGCTTTCCTCCACACGCAACCCGGCGGTGTCGGGCTGCGTGCTCATGAGCCGCGGAATGAGAAGGGCCGCGGCGCATACGAGCGCGGCCACCAGCAGCAGGGACACGAGCAGCCCCCAGCGGATGCCGCGTTTGGGCTCGGCATAGGCGGCAAAGAGCGGGGACTCGGAAACGCCATCGGTGCCGGCATGGGGGGCCATCACCGTTGTTTGGGGAGCGCCTGCCGGACGCTCGTTGCGCGGCGGGTGGCCCTGGGCGATCTGTTCCTCGCGCTGGTGCCGGCGCGGGCCGATGGGCCTGGGCGGCGCGAGCGGCGTGGGGCCAGTGACGCGCTGCTGCGCATCCTGAACGCGCGGGGCGGCACTTTCACGCGGGGCCCGCATCAGCGCGCTGACGTTGGCGCGGATTTCGAATTCCGTGGTTGAGGCGGCTTCGAGCGCGCCTCCGGAGGTGCGGCCAAAAAAACCGGCCGAGGACGGCCCCTGACGGACCGGCTTGATAATGAGGGCCACCTGTTGCGGACCGGGAAAGTGTTTCTCGTGCAGTTCGACGTCGTGGGGTTTCAGGCTGACCGAACTACGGCCGTGCGAGGCCCACCAGCCGACCGTTTCCATGCCCCGCAACTGGTGATCCCGAGCCGGCAAGGAGACCAGGGAGTCCAGCGTGGCGCGGTCCGCCGCGCTGAGGACGAAACTGGGACCCATCGAATGGTCGCATTCCAGTTCCCGCCATTCGAGAATCCGAACCACGCCCCCTTCGACCCGGCCGTAGAGGACGCCGCCGAACTCGATTCCTCCGTGCCCGATCCGCTGATAGCCCTCGTCGGCGCGATGGCGGATCTCCTCGAGCACGTCGAGTTCGACCTCGATTTCATAGGGGAGATGAGGGGCAGCCCACCTGCCCACCTCGTTCCCATTCCGTGTCACGGTTCCCAACATATTTCTCGAAAATCAACCCGGCCGGACTTTCGCTGATCTCGGTGCAGCCCGTATCCTGGTGAAGTCCAGTTTGCTACACCCTTTTGGATGCGGCAACATCTAATAGTCTAGGCCAAGAATACCTCATGCCCAGTACCTCCCTCCCATCGCGGTCACCATTTTTCACGATTGCCGGGACGGCGATTGGGCTGGCGATTGACTCGATTCGCGCGCATAAGTTGCGCAGTGCGTTGACTTTACTTGGAATGATCATTGGTGTCGCCAGCGTGGTGATGGTCGGCGCCGCCATCGACGGTTTAGGGGTCTACGCGGAGTCCAGTACGGCTAAGGCATTTGGGACTGACTCCTACCTGATTGCCCAAGTGGCCAACGTCGGCCGAATGACGCGTTCCGAGCGGGCGGCGAAGCTGAGAAAGAACAAGCCGATCCGCGAAGAGGATATCCAGTATCTGCGGATGACCACCGGCGAGGATATCTTGTACTCCCCTTATCGGAACCGGATCGAGGACCTCAAGACTGATACGGCTTCCTACGAGGCAGCCATCATTCTGGGAGTGTCGGCGGAGCTGGCGCAGATCCGTGATGTGGCCATCGAGGAGGGGCGGTTTTTCTCGCAACAGGAGGAAGACACGCGCCAGTACGTAGCGACAATCGGTCAGGATATTCGCGAGAAGTTATTCCTGGGAACCTCACCCATCGGCAAGACGATTCGCATTCGCGGTTTCGATTTCCTCATTATAGGTATGCAGGAAAAACTCGGATCCACGGGCGGACAGTCACAGGACAACCAGGTCTACATTCCGGCTCCGGTGTTCAAACGCCTGTACGGAAACGACCGGTCGATGGCGGTGTTTGCCAAGCCGCGGCCGGAATCGGGCTTGGATTTCGATGCGGCGCTGGACGTGTCGCGCGTCGCTTTGCGCACCAGGTTCAAAGCTAAGCCGGGAGCGGCGGACAACTTCGATACGCTGACCCCGGATGCGATTCGCGGGTTCATTGACCAGATCCTCGGCGTGATTGCCGCCGTGGTGGTGCCGGTTACGGCCATTTCACTGGTCGTCGGCGGCATCGTCATCATGAACATCATGTTGGTCAGCGTGACGGAACGGACACGTGAGATCGGAGTGAGAAAGTCGCTCGGCGCGCGATCAAGCGACATTATGCTGCAGTTTCTCACCGAGGCGACCATCCTCGCTTCGGTGGGGGGTGTGCTGGGATTGGCGCTGGGCGCGTTGGCGTCGCTCATCCTGGGCGTGGTGATGGAGGTAGCGCTTCCGATTACGCTGCCCTATGTTGTGATTTCGATTCTTGTTTCGAGCCTGGCCGGGATCCTGTCGGGCTGGTACCCGGCGCGGCGGGCGGCGCGAAT
This sequence comes from Acidobacteriota bacterium, assembly GCA_017304135.1. GTDB lineage: Bacteria > Acidobacteriota > Terriglobia > Bryobacterales > Bryobacteraceae > JAFLBB01. The sequence goes on from JAFLBB010000035.1 coordinate 42,720, forward strand.
GGACCCGGTGGCCGCGTTGCGGGCCGAGTAGGAGGGCGAGGAGCGGATGCAGCTATCGACGCGGGAAAACTTCAACATGGCCCTGGACTCGGTGTGGACCCACCGCTTCCGCTCCGGGTTGACCATTCTCGGAATCGTCATCGGCATCACCACGGTGATTACCGTGTCGAGCCTGCTGACGGGGTTGCGCAAGGGCATCGTCGTGTTCTTCGAGGAGTTCGGGCCGAACAACATATTCGTGTCCAAGGTGAGCGGTGAGCCACGCGGCGAAGGCAAGCTGAATGAACGGCGGCGGAAGCCGATCAAGCCCGAATATGCCGAGATGGTGACGCGCCTGTCGCCCTCCATCGTGCGCGCCGCGGTGGCGGTGTTCCCACCGATGATCGTCAACGGGCGCCCCTTGGCGGCGAAGGTGCCAGGCTTTGAAAGCGACAATCTTTCCCTCGTCGGCGACGATTATGAGGCCTTCCTCGTCGTGCCGCGCGAGTTGAAGGAGGGGCGTGTTTTCACTCCATCGGAAGCCGCGCGAGGCGACAAGGTGGCCGTTCTGGGCGCCAACATCGCCGACGCCCTGTTTCCCACCGGCGGCGCGGCAGGCAAGACCTTCATGCTCGACGGCGCGGAGTTCCGGTGCGTGGGCGTGATGGCCCTGGCCAAGGGAGGCTTCTTTGGAGAGAACGGTCTCGACACGCAGATCACCGTCCCGAGGCGGACCGTCGAGATGCGCTATCCGGGTTCGGACCGCTATCTGATCACCTTTCAGGCCCGCGAGGGGCAAAGAGAATCCGCGATGGAGGAGATCAAAGCGGCGCTCCGCCGGATGCGCCGCGTGCCGAGCGGGCAACCGGACGATTTCAGTATCTCCACGGCCGACCAGATCATTGCCCAGTTCGATTCACTGACCGGCGTGATCCTCATTGTCTCGATCGCAATTTCCGGCCTGGGCCTGCTGGTGGGGGGCATCGGCGTGATGAACATCATGCTGGTGAGCGTGACCGAACGCACGCGCGAAATCGGCATTCGCAAGGCGATTGGCGCCCGGAAGTTCGACATCATCGTGCAGTTCCTCATGGAAGCGATTACGCTGACCGGTTTGGGTGGCGTCGTCGGCCTTGTATTCGCCTTCCTGGTCACCATGCTGGTGGGCATACTCGTGCCGTCGTTGCCGAGCGAGGTGCCCATGGCGGCGGTGGTGGCCGGCCTTGGGGTGAGCGTGTTCGTGGGTGTCTTCTTCGGTGTCTGGCCGGCGGTGAAGGCGGCACAGTTGGACCCCGTAGAAGCCCTGCGGTACGAATAGCGGGCTAGGGCTTGGGCGTGACGAACCGCAGGCGCAGCGGTTTCGCGCCTTCCTTCACCGCGATCGGCTTGCAGACAAGCTGGACCGAAGCCGCTCCGGCGACAACGCGGGAAACGGTGCGGTCGGCATCGAGGGTCGTAAGGACGAGAATCTGCGGAGAGGGGGCAAACAGCTCCACTACGCGCAGGCTTTCCCCGGCGGCTGTGCAATGGACAAGTAGTTCCTTGTCGTCCCTGAGCGCGGCCTGCATTTTCTGGATCTCAGTCATGATCAGCGACGCTGGGGCCTCGGCGGCAGGTGGGGCGGCCACTTCCGGCTTCGCCTCAGCACCGCGCACGTTGCCCAGCACCTCATCCACCTGAGCGCCGACCACCTCTTTCGCGATCTGCTTCGTAATGTCGCCGAGACTCATGCCTTCACAAGCGTACAGGATGCGGCAGGGCACGATACGCCAACGCCAATTGGTTAGCGCTACACTAGCACGCATGAGAATGATTCCCTTGGCCGCGCTCGGCCTTCTGCTCGCCTCTTCAACCTTCGCTCAATCGCGCCCGCAACGCGCGCCGCTGCCCGGTGCTGACTGGGTTCAACTCTTCGATGGCAAGACGCTGAACGGGTGGACAGTGATCGGCAAGGAAAAGTGGGTGGTGGAGGACGGCACCATTCACG
>JAFLBB010000342.1 GCA_017304135.1 Acidobacteriota bacterium
TGGGCGGCGGCGCCTACGCACAGATGTGGGCCCTGCAACAGCAGGAAGACCACGCCGTGACCGCATCGCCCGTGGCGGGCTGACAGCGCGCCACGGCGGTCTCAAGTTCCAAGTGCAACAGTATCTTCAAAAGATTTGCCATTGAGCATGGCGCGCCAGACCTCATTGGGCGTAGCGAAGTTGAGCGTTTTGCGGGGGCGTCCGTTCAACTGATTGGCGATCCAGTCCAGTTCGGTCTGTGTCAGCCCGGCCATATCCATTCCCTTGGGTAGATACTGACGCAGCAGGCCGTTGAGATTCTCGCAACCGGCCCGCTGCCAGGGGCTGTGCGGATCGCAGAAATACACCGCGATGCCCAGCTGCTCGGTCAGCCGCGCATGCTCGGCCATCTCGCTGCCCTGATCGTAGGCGAGCGTCTTGCGCCAGTGCGCCGGCACCCTCGCCAGCTTGCGCTTGAAGCCCTGATAGGTGCTGTAGGCATCGTGACGCTCGAGCTTGACCAGGCGCACATGGCGGCTCACCCGCTCGAGCAGCACCCCCACGGCCGCGCCCCCGGCGGCCTTGCCCAACAGCAGATCGCCCTCCCAGTGCCCGGGCGGGCAGCGGCTGGTGGCCTCCCCGGGGCGATCGTGAATCGACAGGCGCACCCAGGGCTGATCCGGGGACGCCTGTCCGCTGCCCGCCTTGCCCTCGTGGCGCAGGTAGCGCAGCAACTCGCGCTTGAGCGCGCCCTTGGGCAGGATCGCGATGGCCGCGTAGATCGTCTGATGGGACACCCAGCGCTCCGGTTGATCGGGATAGGTGCGCCGCAGCCAGCCGGCGATCTGCTGGGGCGAATCGCGCCGGCGCAGCTTGCGCAGCACCGTGTGGCGCAGCCAATTATGCGGCCGGGCGGCCAGTTTGCGCGCCCGCCGCGGGCGGGTTCGCACGTGCAGCGCCCGTTCGTGGGCACGTACCGCCCGATAGCCCTCAGGATGGCGATGACGCCACAACTCCCGGCAGATCGTGCTCGGACTGCGATCGAGCAAGCGGGCGATCGCCCGCTCGCTCAGTCCCTGCGCCAAGCCCCGGCTGATCTGCTCTCGCTCCTGCGCACTCAGATGCCGATAGCCCATTTCCAACACCTCCTCTTCTCATTCTCTTCGAGGTGTTGCACTTGGTGTTTGAGACCGCCCGACACCGGCCTGAAACCCGCATGGACAGGTGCTTTTCAGCCTGCCAACCAGGAACGCAAGGAAGGACGGCCATCCCCAAGCCACCTGCCCTGCGCACGCCTATCCATGCGCCTTCACAGGCAGGTCGATGAAATCAGTGGCGCACGGGTGTCAGCCGCGCCGCCCGCAGGAGGCGCGACGCGGTGCCTCCATGGCCTTCTGCTGTTGCTTCCTGGGGTCGGGGATGACGTAGCCGCCACCGCCGCCGGATGAATTGGCGAACGATTGCGCGCCGCCGGATTGCTGGCGCAGGGGATGTTGCCGGAGGTGGGGGCATGAGCGAGCCGAAGGACCCGGCGGCGCCGCTGGCCGACTGGCTGCGGGCGCGCTACGGCGAGGCGATCCCGGCGGTGGCGGCGCAGAACGACACGCTGCGCTCGATGGCCCGGCACCGGACGATGCGGCACTATCTCGATCGACCGGTCGATCCGGCGCTGGTGCGCACGCTGTGCGCGGTGGCGCTGGCGGCCCCCAGCAAGTCGGATCTGCAGCAGGCCGACATCGTGATCGTCGAGGATGCCGGGCAGCGGGCGGCGCTGGCGGCGCTGCTGCCGGACAATCCCTGGGCGCGGGCGGCACCCGCCTTCCTGGTGTTCTGCGGCAACAACCGACGGCAGCGGCGGGTGCACGAGCTGCGCGGGCACGGCTTCGCCAACGACCATCTCGACGCCTTCTTCAACGCCGCCGTCGAGGCCGGCATCGTCCTCGGCACCTTCGTCGCCGCCGCCGAATCCCTGGGCCTCGCCACCTGCCCGATCTCCGCCATCCGCAACCACGCGGACGAGGTGGCGAAGGTGCTCACCCTGCCGCCCCACGTCTTCCCCGTCGCCGGCCTCTGCGTCGGCTGGCCCAGCGGCTTCACCGCCATGACCCCCCGCCTGCCACTCGCCGCCACAATCCACACCGACCGCCATGACGACACGGCGCTCGATGCCCACATCGCCGAATACGATGCCCGCCGCGACGCCGAGAAGCCGCTGCGCGCCCGCCGCCGCGACGACCTGTTCGGCGCCCACCAGCCCTACACCTGGTCGGAAGACAAGGCCCGCCAATACGCCCAGCCCGAGCGCACGGGCTGGGGCGCCTTCGTCCGCCGCATCGGCTTCCGCCTCGACTGACCCCGCTTGCACCTCCCACGGGGCCGGCGCAAAAGAGAAAATCCTTCTCCAGCGAGAGCCCTGCGATGCGCCCAGCCTCCTTCGAACTGCCCATGGACGTCCTGCGCACCCGCCAGAACGTGAAATGGGCCAAATACGCCCCCGACGTGCTGCCCGCCTGGGTCGCCGAGATGGACTTCGCCATCGCCCACCCCATCCGCCGCGCCATCAGCGACCTGATCCGCGAGGAGGAATACGGCTACCCCCACCGCAGCACCGGCGGCCACGGCGACGAGGGCCTCTCGGGCGCCTTCGCGCGGCGCATGCAGTCGCGCTTCGGCTGGACCATCGACCCCACCCTGGTCCAGCCCCTCTCCGACCTCGTCCAGGGCACCTACGCCGCCGTCTGGGCGTTCAGCGATCCCGGCGACGGGGTGGTGCTGCACCTGCCGGCCTATCCGCCGTTCCATTCCGCCATCGCCGACACCGGCCGCCGGCTCGACGGGCTG
>JAFLBB010000343.1 GCA_017304135.1 Acidobacteriota bacterium
CACCCGGGTCTGGGAGTTATCGAGCGCACAGGCGCGGCCCAACGGGCCAGCGTCCGTTGTGCGCGATTAGGGAAGGAGCGCACAGGCGCGGCCCAACGGGCCAGCGTCCGTTGTGCGCGATTAGGGAAGGAGCGCACAGGCGCGGCCCAACGGGCCAGCGTCCGTTGTGCGCGATTAAGTACTAGCCACCCACGTGTGCAGCGAACTCTCCCCCGCCTGCGCCGTCCCCTCCAACCGCCACACCCGCCCCGTCTCCAACCCGATCAAATAATCCTCGCCTGACCGCGGCTCCACCAACTCCCGCGCCCCAACCTCCACCGTTTCAAAATACGCGCACCTCATCTCGCCCGCGCGGTATGGCCCCAACTCCGCCACATCGAACCCGCGCTCCACATGCAACTCCCGCCCCCGCCCATAATCGAACAACCGGTACGTCACATCCGACATCTGCTGGATCTCGGCCACCACCATCCCGCCCCCCATCGCATGCACCGTCCCCGCCGGAATCAGGTACGAATCCCCAGCCCGCACCTCGCGCCAGTCGAGCATCTCCATGATGCTCCCATCCAACGCCGCCGCCCGCGCCGCCTCACGCTCCACAGGCTCGCGAAACCCTAACGCAATCGAGGCTCCGGGTTCGGCCCGCACCACGCGCCACATCTCCGTCTTCCCGTTGCTAGCCTCATGCTCCCGCGCATACGCATCCCCCGGATGCACCTGCACCGACAGCTTCTCTTGCGGAAACAAAAACTTGATCAGCAGCGATTCGCCTTCAAACCACACCTCGCCATAAGGCAGACCGCCGCTCGAGGGCGGCGGTGCGGGATACCAAGGTGAAAGGTCCGCCGAGCCCCAAACGCGCTCAACGAACCTCGGTGTCAGCTCTCTCATGGTTTGGGGCTAAGCTTGCCCTGCACGAAATCGTCAATGCGCTGCAATCCGCGCTCAATCTCGTGCATCGACGTCGCATACGAAATCCGCACATGCGAGTCCGTGCCAAACGCCTCGCCCGGCACCAGCGCCACATGCGCCTTCGTCAACAGTTGCGTCGCCAGCTCCAGCGTCGACTCAATCCCCAGGTTCTTCATCGCCTGGCCGAAGTTCGGATAGATGTAGAACGCCCCCATCGGCTCCTGGCACGTCACGCCCGGAATCTGCCGTACGCGGTTCACAATGTACTCGCGCCGCCGCGCATACTCGGCCAGCATCTCGCCCACGGCCTCCTGCGGACCGTTCAGCGCCTCCACCGCCGCCTTCTGCGCAATCGACGTCGGGTTCGACGTCATGTGGCTCTGCAGCTTCACAATGCCGTCGATCACGGCCTTCGGCGCCAGCCCGAACCCGATGCGCCAGCCCGTCATCGCATAGGTCTTCGAAAGCGACCCGGCCACGATCACCGTCTCCTTCATGCCCTCAAACGCCGCCGCCGAATACGGCTCGCTGCCATACACGAAGCGGCAATAGCATTCATCGGTCATGATCAGCACGCCGCGCGACTTCGCCAGCTTGCAGATCCTCTCAAACTCCTCCCGCCCCAGCACGTTGCCCGACGGGTTCGACGGCGAGTTGATCAGAATCAGCTTCGTCTTCGGCGTCATCGCCTTCTCAATCGCCGCCGCCGAAATCGCAAACCCCGCCTGTTCGTCGCTCTGCACGAACACGCACTTCGCCCCGGCGTAGTTCACCACGTCCTGATACGTCACCCAGAACGGCACCGGAATGATGCACTCATCGCCCGGGTTGAGCAACACCTGCGTCAGCTCGAAAATCACATGCTTGCCGCCCACCGTCACCACGCACTCAGCCGGCGTATACGACGTGCCGTAGTCCTTGGCGTGCCGCTCGCAGATGGCCTTCTTCAGGTCCACAATCCCGCTCGTGTCGGTGTACTTGGTGAAGTTGGCGTCCAGCGCCGCCACCGCCGCGCGCTTGATGTTGTCCGGGGTAGGGAAGTCCGGTTCCCCCGCGCCAAAGTCGACCACGTCGACCCCTTCGCGCTTCAAACGGCCCGCCTCCGAGCTGACCTTCACCGTGGAGGAGACGCTGATCGTGCTCAGGCGCTCCGAAAGCTGATTGGATATGGCAGACATATGATCCTATCGTTTCCCCGCCGTGGCGCCCAGCAGGCGCGCGCGGAGCCTCTCTTCAACATTCGGCGGCACCATGTCTTTCACATCGCCGCCCAGCCGGATGACCTCTTTCACCAGGCGCGAGCTGAGAAAACTGTATGACTCGCCCGCCATCAGAAAGACAGTCTCAATCTTCGGATTCAGACGGCGGTTCATCAACGCCATCTGCAACTCGTATTCGTAATCGGACACCGCGCGTATGCCCCGCAACAACAGCGTCGCCCCGTGCGCCGAAGCATACTCCACCAGCAGCCCGTCGAAGCTGTCCACCTCAACGTTGGTGAAATGCGACGTCGACTCCCGCAGCATCTCCGTCCGCTCCTCCACGCTGAACATCGGCTGCTTGGCCTCGTTGGCCAGCACCGAGACAATGAGCTTGTCCACCAGATGCGACCCGCGCTCGATCAAATCGAGATGGCCGCTGGTGAGAGGATCGAACGTACCTGGGTAGATGCCAATCACGGAAAGGGCGCTCACTTGCGCCGAAAAACGAATGGCTTCCATTCTACCAAGCCCTGCCCGCGCCGTGCCCGTGCCGCCGCCCGTTCGTGCCGCGCCTGGCCCGCCGCGCCCTGCGTGTGCCTGCCCTACTCGCTGCCCGCTCCAGCC
>JAFLBB010000344.1 GCA_017304135.1 Acidobacteriota bacterium
CGGCGTCGGCCAAACCGTCACCATGGGCATCGTCAGCGCCACCGCCCGAGGCGGCCTCGGCATCGAGGAATATGAGGACTTCATCCAAACCGACGCCGCCATCAACCCCGGCAACTCCGGCGGCGCGCTCGTCAACGCCAACGGCGACCTGATCGGCATCAACACCGCCATCCTCTCCCCCACCGGCGGCAATAACGGCGTCGGCTTCGCCATCCCCGCCAACCTCGCCCGCCACGTCATGGATCAGCTCATCACCGACGGCAAGGTCACCCGCGCCTTCCTCGGCGTCACCCTCCAGCCCCTCACCCCGGAACTCGCCACCGCCATGAACATCCCCGGCAACTTCGGCGCCGTCATCGCCGACGTCACCCCCGCCTCCCCTGCCGCCCGCGCCGGACTCAAGAGCGGCGACGTCATCACCGCCATGAACGGCAAGAAGGTCACCGACTGGGTCCAACTCAAACTCATGGTCGGCAACTCCAAGCCCAACACCGAAGCCAAGTTCACCCTCATCCGCGACGCCCGCGAACAGACCATCGCCGTCACCCTCGACGAACTTACTGACCGCAAAGTCGCCGCCAACCGCCCCGGTGAAGCCAACGAAGATGCCGCCCTCGAAGGCGTCGAAGTCGCCAACCTCACCCCGCGCACCCGCCGCCAGCTCGACCTCCCCGCCAGCGCCGAAGGCGTCGTCATCACCGCCATCGACCCCTCGTCCAAAGCCGCCGAAGCCGGCCTTCGTGAAGGCGACCTCATCCGCCAGGTCAACCGCAAACCCGTCGCCAACGTCACCGACCTCGAAGCCCAGCTCCGCTCGGCCAACTCCAAGGACGTTCTCCTCCAAATCAACCGCGAAGGCGCCAACCTCTTCGTCGTCCTCCCGGCCGAAGGCTAATCACCCCTAGCCGGTCTCCCTGCACCCCACCGCCGCCCGCCAGGCTCCCCAGCCTCCGGGCGGCGGCTCCGGGCTCAGGCCACCTGTCCCCGTGTTCCGCACCGCGAGCGCACGAACCGCATTGCGGGCAACCGGCCAGGCCGATCCCGCCAGCGCCTGGCAGCAAAACTGTTCAGCTGAGGTCAACCGCGCTCGACGGGAACTTCAGCGGAGCAAAATCGTCTAAATGGAAGGACTTAGTCGTGGCACTCGTCACAATCTTGGGGACTGGGAATCGAAAGCCCAAGCGCGAATCTTCCAGCAAGATCCAGTCTGGCCCGGCTACATCTGTTGCCGTACCGGAACCGAGCGATTTTCCTCCTCAGCACAGCAGTGTCTGCGATTTCAGCGCCGAGCGACCGGCACGCATCTCCGACTGGCTGCCACGAGGCATCGTAAGACGAGCAGTCCCCTCTTATCCTGCTCACGCACGGAGCCGCGGCATTCGAGGCACGGTGAACGTTTCGATCCTCATCGATAGGAACGGTGCGGTTGAACGTGTGTGCAGTGCGGGCCCCGCGGAACTACGCATGGCAGCTGAAGCCGCCGCGGTCGAGTTTCGGTTTCGAAGACCGATGCTCAACCGGACAAGCGACCCGTTCGGTCTAATCCAGGAGACACTCGTGTTCGACTTCGTTCCAGACGACCGCCAGCACTGAGTTCTCGACCGGCAACGGGTGCGCGCGGCAGTCCCGTACTGGCAGGAGCATGGAGCCCGTCAAGAGAGTTCGATGCGTAGCTGTCTGCCAATGGCCGCCGCCGCCCGCTGCAGGGTGTGCAGGGTCACTCCCGTATTGGTCGGATCAAGCAGTCGGTCCAGCGCGCGGCGGCTGGTTTGCATGCGGGCAGCCATGGCCGCTTTGGTGAGACGGTCCTTCTCCATGGCAGCCTTGATCTGATCGGCGAGGATCTGTTTAATGGCCTGCTCCTCGCATTCCTGAAGCATGCCTTGTTCGGCCAGAAATTCGTCGACCGAAGAACCCACCTTTCCCTTCTTCTTGGTTGCCATCAACTCAGCTCCTTCATGCGCTTCAGCGCGAGTCTCAAATCCTGTGGCGGAGTCTTCTGTGTTTTCTTGAGGAAGCCATGCAGCAGCACCATGCGGCTCCGCGACACGCAGAAGATCACGCGCCCGATCTTCCCATCCGTCAAATCGCTCCGTACTTCCCATAGGCCCTAGGTGAGGCTCCGGCAATAGGGCATGCCAAGCGGCCAGCCAAACTCGACCTTCTGAATATCGCGGCCAACGAGTTTCCGGTCCTCTGTCGAAAGAGTGAGGAGCCATTCCCGGACCGGCTGATTGCGCCGGCGTTTTCGAAAAAGAACGCCGGGAGCTTCTTGGAGCGGTCAACCACGGCTTCATTGTGCCAAAAATGGCACACTTCAGCAAGGGCCGCAATGCATGCTTCCCCTCATGGGATCTCCAAGCCAAGGTACCTCTCGCAATGTCGCGAAGCCTAGAGAGGAATTGCGGCTCGACCGCTACACCCCTGGTCCATCACCGCCGCCCGACGACCCCACTCTCCAAAACCTTTCCCACCCGCACGTCATCTTTCTCAATTGGGTACCTCCCCCCCCAACATGCAGCTCTCAACCACCCCCCTCCTCCTAACCCTCCTCGCCGCCACCCTCGCCCCCGCCGCAACCAACCCTCCCCTCGCCCCCGGCGACCCCCTTCCCAACCTCTCCGGCGACGACCTAACCGGCAAGCGCGTCACCCTCCCCGCCGCCTCCCAAGGCCGCGTCACCCTCCTCCTCCTCGGCTTCTCCTACGACTCCCGCTTCGCCGTC
>JAFLBB010000345.1 GCA_017304135.1 Acidobacteriota bacterium
GATGGCGGCGTTGACGCGGTCCTCTTTGAGCCAGCGGAGGTTGCGCTCGAGGTTGTCTTCAAAGGCATCGGCGAGGGCGACGACTTCGACGTTGGGGTCGCCGGTGAGGAGGTCCTGGATGGCCTGACGGCCGCGTCCGCCGACGCCGATCAAGCCGGCTTTGAGGCGGGCAGGGGCCTGGCCGCGCACGAGTTCGGGGCGGATGATCTGGAAGGCGGCGGCGCCGCCGAGGACGGAGCGGCGTGTTAGAGAGAGGCCGTCGAACGTGCGGTTGGGGGGATCGTGGGGGGAGCGGTTGTGGGTGGGGTGGGAGGTGCTTGGGGTGGAGTTTGCGTTATTGTGGGAATCGTTCATGAAATGATCTCCGGCGGCCCTATTCTAGCGCTGGAAAAGAGAGAAACATAGCCCCCGTGTCCCAACCGCAACCGCTTTCAGGAATCTACGCAGCCTTAGTGACGGCCCGCCGGCAAAACGGCGAAGGCCCTGATATTCCGTCGACGATCCGCATTGCCCGCTTTGCGCGCCAGCATGGCTGCGCGGGAGTGGCGGCGATGGGGGCGACGGGAGAGTATTTGGATTACTCGACGGCGCAGCGCATCGAGCTGGTTGAAGCGCTTGCGGCGGAGACCGATATTCCGCTGATTGTGAACTGCTCGCACACGGTGCTGGACGATGCCATTCGCATGGGCAAAGCGGCGGCGGATGCGGGGGCGGCGGCGCTGATGATCATGCCGCCGCCGTTTTTCCATCACGACGCCAAGCAGTTGAAGGCGTTTTTTGCCGGGTTTGCCGGGGCGATGGGGGAGCGGCTGCCGCTGCTGCTCTACAACCTGCCGGCGTTCACGGATTGGATTCCGATTGAGATTGCCGAGGAACTATTGGGCATGAAGGTGTACCAGGGGATCAAGGACTCCAGTGGGAACCGGGAGTATTTCGACCGGCTGCTGGAGACGAAGCGGACGTCGGGATGCATGGTGTTTGTGGGCAACGATGTGCTGTATGTGCATGGCCATGCGATGGGGGCCGATGGGGGGATTTCGGGGTGCGCGGTGGCGGTGCCGGAGTTGATGATGCCGCTGCGGCGGGCGGTGTTGGAGGGGGATCACACGCGCGTGGCGGAGTTGAGCGAGCACCTGGCGACGTTCATCAGCTGGCTGGACAAGTTTCCGGTGCCGGTGGGGATTCGCGAAGGGCTGGCGGAGCGGTGTTTGGGGGTGGGTCCGCATGCGGTGCCGGCGAGTCCGGAGATGGAAGTGAATTTGAAGGCGTATCGCGAGTGGTTCACGCCGTGGGTGGAAGAGTTGGAGCGGATGGAGGGCTGAGGCGATGACACCGGAAGAGTTCCGCCGGGCGGCGCATGAGGCGGTGGACTGGATGGCGGATTACATGACGCACATCCGGGAGCTGCCGGTGTTGCCGCGGGTGAGCCCGGGGGATTTGATACGGGCGTTGCCGGGGTCGGCGCCGGAGGAGGCGGAGCCTATTGAGAGTATTTTGTCCGATTTCCGCGAGCTGATTGTTCCGGCGAACACGCAGTGGAACCATCCGCGGTTTCACGCCTACTTCAGCGTGAGCGGGGCGCCGCCGGGAATTCTGGCGGAGATGTTGATTGCGACGCTGAATGTGAATGGCATGGTGTGGAAGAGTTCGCCGGCGGCGACGGAGTTGGAGATCGTCACGCTGGGGTGGTTGCGGGAGTGGTTGGGGTTGCCGGGGGAGTTTTTCGGGTTGATTCACGACACGGCGTCGTTGTCGTCGATGCATGCGTTGCTGGCGGCAAGGGCGATGGTGGCTCCGGAGTCGAGGGTGGAGGGGACGCCGAAGGGGCTGCTGGTGTATACGAGCGAGCATGCGCACTCGTCGATTGAGAAGAGCGCGATTGCGATCGGGATGGGGCAGAAGCATGTGCGGAAGGTGGCGACGGGCGAGGGGTTCCGGATGCGGGTGGATGCGCTGGAGCAGATGATCGAGGAGGACAAGGCGGCGGGGTTGCGGCCGTGTTGTGTGTGCGCGACGGTGGGGACGACGTCGATGGCGAGCGTGGATCCGGTGGCGCCGCTGGCCGATATCGCTCGGCGCGAGCAGATGTGGCTGCATGTGGACGCGGCGTATGGGGGGAACTTCGCGGTGCTGCCGGAGATGGGGCATCTGCGGGAGGGGTGGGCGGAGGCGGATTCGATTGTGGTGAATCCGCATAAAGGACTGTTGACTCCGATTGATTTGAGTGTGCTGTATACGCGGCGGCCGGAGGTGATGCGGGGGGCGTTGTCGCTGGTGCCGGAGTATTTGAAGACGGCCACCGATGGCGAGATGGCGAACCTGATGGACTACGCGGTGGCGCTGGGGCGGCGGTTCCGTTCGCTGAAGCTGTGGTTTGTGATGCGGGCTTATGGGCGGAAGGGGATGGAGGAGTATCTGCGGGCGCAGTTGGCGATGGCGCGGGAGTTGGAGGGGTGGGTGCGGGCGGATGGGCGGTTTGAGGTGTGCGCGCCGGTGGAGTTGTCGCTGGTATGTTTCCGGTTGAAGGCGGGGGATGAGGCGTCGCGGGCGCTGATGGAGGCGGTGAATGGGAGCGGTCATGCGTTTTTGTCGCACACGGTGTTGGGGGGGCGGTTTGTGATCCGGCTGGCGATTGGGAATTACCAGACGACGGCGGAGGATATGCGGGGGACGTGGGCGAAGGTGCAGGAGGAGGCGGGGCGGCTGGTGGGGTGAGGGC
>JAFLBB010000346.1 GCA_017304135.1 Acidobacteriota bacterium
CCCCGTTCTCCCCCACAAATCCAAGGACCAACCATGACTGCCCAGCCCGTCATCCTCGCCGCCAAGCGCACCCCCATCGGCAAGTTCTTCGGCGGCCTCTCCAAGGTCCCCTCGCCCGTGCTGGGCTCCTACGCCATCAATGCCCTCTTCGCCGACGCACCCGCCCTCAAGACCGCCGTCGATGAAGTCATCATGGGCAACGTCCTCCAGGCCGGCCTGGGCCAGAACCCCGCACGCCAGGCCGCCCTCAAAGCCGGCCTCCCCGACACCATGTCCTGCGCCACCATCAACAAGGTCTGCGGCAGCGGCCTCCAGGCCGTCATGCTCGCCGCCCAGTCCATCCGCGCCGGAGACAACCACCTCGTCATCGCCGGCGGCTTCGAGAACATGACCGCCGCGCCCCACTTCGCCCGCGTCCGCGACGGCGTCAAGTACGGCCCCGCCACCATGGAGGACCACATGGCCTACGACGGCCTCCGCTGCGCCTTCGAAGGCTGGGCCATGACCTCCGCCGCCGACCACATCGCCAAAAAGTACGAAATCTCCCGCGCCGAGCAGGACCGCTTCAGCGCCCAGTCCCACCAGCGCGCCGCCGAGGCCACCAAGCAGGGCTGGTTCAAGAACGAGATCACCGCCCTCACCGCCGAGCAGTGCCTCGACAAGAAGTCGCCCGGTGTCGCCGCCGACGAGGGCATCCGCGCCGAATCCACCGCCGACGCACTCGCCAAGCTCCGCGCCCTCCCCGGCCACGAGACCATCACCGCCGCCAACGCCAGCCAGATCTCCGACGGCGCCGCCGCCCTCGCGATCGCCAGCCACGCCGCCGCCGAGAAACTCGGCATCAAGCCCATCGCCAAGATCCTCGCCTACCACACCAGCGGCGTCGCCCCCAAGGACATCTTCGCCGCCCCCATCGACGGCATCAAAGGGGCCCTCGACAAGGCCAAACTCTCCGTGAACGACATCGACCTCTTCGAAATCAACGAGGCCTTCGCCGCCCAGGTCCTCTGCAACACCAAGGCCCTCAACATCCCCGAATCCAAACTCAACATCTGCGGCGGCGGCATCGCCCTCGGCCACCCCATCGGCGCCTCCGGAGCCCGAGTCCTCGTCACCCTCCTCCACCAACTCATCCGCACCAACAGCAAACGCGGCCTCGCCGCCCTGTGCCTCGGCGGCGGGAACGCCGTGGCGGTGGTGGTGGAGAGGTGAGAAGGTTTCCCCTCGCTGTGGGGATGTAGCATGCAAGCAAGCAATGGATCATGGACCCGTTGAGATTGCCGCGATTCAGCCCGGATGCTGGCACTTGCTTCCAATTCGAGGACTGCGGCTCACGGAAAGTAATTTACAGTGCTCCGAGGCTATCTGGGGTGATGCTACTGTCTTCTCGCTCGCGGAAGCGCGGCTTTTGGTAAAGAACCTGAACTTGAATGAGCGGATGGCCAAAGGCACCGACCACGAGCGGACGATGCTGTTTCTCATCGGCGCACTTGAAGAGCAGGGGCCGCACATGACGGCCCGATCGCCGAAAGAACGACCAGATGCGTACATTGGCGTTCGACGTCGCCCCGAGAGCTCGCCACGAGGTGGGCGCGTCGCGGAGGCTGTCATGCATCGCGCCAAGCTCGTTGAAGCGGCATTGTGCTTGGCAACCATCAATGCGAGTAATAATGGATTCACTTCTGCCTGCATGATTCGAGAGGGAGATTCTCCGCTGGTGTCTACAGCCATGATTAATGTTCCGGAAGGCAACTTCCATGTGACTTTCAGTGCATCTTCTAGACCAATAGTCGTTGCGCCAACAAAATCAAGAGTAATCGCACGCACGGAGCTGGCTTCTATCGGATCCAGGTCGCGTTGGTCCAAGTGCATTCAAATGCTCTTGCAGCAGGAGAACAAGGCCGACCCGCCTGTCTTTCGGAGTCTTCGACGGGCCCTTTGTGTGGCGTTGTCCGCGTGCTTCGAGCACGGCGCTGCTGGGGGATTGCTGGGAATTGTGACTGCACTTGAGATACTGCTTTCAGACGGTGACTTTCGAAGGCTGGAGGAGCGAGCCGCTTCCATGTTGAGCGATGAGCCTGCGTCTATCGCCCTGCTGTCGAAAGCACTAAAAATGCGGCATGAGTACGTGCACCGCGGGGCATCAGTGGGGTACAATACCACGGTTGAGACACTTCCTGTCCTGTTCAATATTTGCGAGAAAATGTCTGCCGCTCATTCCACACTTCCGACGTGTACTCACCTGTGGGCATACCTAGATGCCAAGAGGGCGATAAATAAATTAAATATGCTTCGGCGGTCGGAATCGGTCGATACGAATGCGCTGGGATTGCCGCCATGGCATTGAGACGCAAGCCGGCGGGGGGCCTGCCCATCCTCTGATCTCTCGGGTGGCATGGTCAAGTCCTCTTGGCCATGCTCTGGCGTCTGTCGTGATCGGGGTGGATTGGAATCCCATTGCATGGCCAAACTCGTTTGGGCATGCTCCGGCCGCCCGCTGCGCACCCCGTTCCCACCGCGGTCCCGAGCCACGGCCCGCACTCCGCTTCTCACTCTTCGCTCTTCGCTTCTCACTTTCTTCACCCCATCACCCCACAGCGCGCGCAATCTCAGCGCCCTCCGCCCCGCCCCGCTTGACCACCCCACAACCCTGAGGCATCCATCCGCGAAGCCCCGCGCACTCCCGCCCCAC
>JAFLBB010000347.1 GCA_017304135.1 Acidobacteriota bacterium
TGAGGTCCTTGAGGTACTCGTCGAGTTCGGCGGGCTTGGGGGGAAGGCCGGTGAGATCGAGCGAGACGCGGCGGATGAGGGTGCGCTTATCGGCGGCGGGTTCGGGGGCGAGGCCGGCGGCTTCGAGGCGGGCGAGAAGGAAGCGGTCAATGGGCGTGCGCGGCCAGGCGGCGTTCTTGGCGTTCTGAGCGTTCTTCAACAAGGGCGGCTTGGGCTTGACGGGGGCTTGGAAGGACCAGTGTTCGCGCCAGGGGGCGCCGTCGGCGATCCATTGCTTGAGCAGGGCGATCTGGTCGGGCGTGAGCTTCTTGTGCGAAGAGGCGGGGGGCATGCGCAGGGCGGGCTTCTGCTCGACGATGCGCAGGTAAAGGAGGCTCTTGTCCGGCTTGCCGGGGACGATGGCGGCGCCGCGCGGGCGGGCTTCGAGGGCGGCGTCCTTGAGGTCGAGGCGCAGGCCGGCCATGCGCGACTTCGAATCGGGGCCGTGGCAGGCGAAGCAGTTGTCGGAGAGGACGGGGCGGATGTCCTTCTGGAAGTCGATGGGTTTGGCCTGAGAGAGCGCTCCGACGGAGCCCAGGGCCAGCAATGCCGCGAGTCGCATAGTGGTAAGGATGTAGAGATTATCCTTCCATGCGGGGGCGGACGGCAAATGGCGCTACAGTTCGGGGATTGTGCGGCGCCAGGCGAGGAGGGCACGGGCGAGGCGTTCGGCCACTTGGGGGTGCTGGGCGGCGACGTTGGACTCTTCGTTCTGGGCGGCGTTGAAGTCGTAGAGCTCGCGGCGGGAGCCGTCGTCGTTGATGAGGAGTTTCCAGCGGCCGTCACGGATTGCCAGGTTGGGCGACTGGTCGTGCTCCTTGCCGGGCTTGAGGTAGGCGGGGGTGCGGCCGTATTCCCAGAAGAGCGGGCGCTTGCGCTGGCGGGGCTTGCCGAGGAGGGCGGGGCTCATGTCTTCGCCGTCGAAGGCGACCTTGGGCGCGGGGACGCGGCAGAGTGTGGTGAACGTCGGGAAGAGATCGACTGAGCCGAGGATGGTGGAGTCGTCGCGCTTGCCGGCGGGGGTGTGGCCGGGCCAGCGGACGATGAAGGGGAGGCGGATGCCGCCTTCGTAGAGGCTCCACTTGCGGCCGCGGAAATTGGCCTGGGAGCCGGGGGGCTCGAAGCCTTCCTTGTAATAGCGGGGCCAGGCGGTGGGGCCGTTGTCGCCGGTGAGGGCGACGATGGTGTTCTCCGCGAGTCCGAGCGCATCGAGTTCGGCGAGGAGGCGGCCGAGCTGGCGGTCGAACTCATCGAGGACGGCGTAGAAGCGCTGGACGTAGGGGTTGGCGGAGAACTTCTTGTACTTCTCGAGGAGGTCGGGGCGGGGCTGGTGGGCGTCGTGGACGTCGCAGGGCCAGAGGTGGATGTAGAAGGGCTTGGCGCGGTTGCGGCGGAGGAAGGCGATGGTGCGGTCGACGTACATCTCGGTGAGCTTGTGTTTGGGGGCCCAATCGATGCGGCCTCGGCCGAGGGCGGCGCTTTGCTTGGAGAGATTGTCGCCTTCGATGAGAGGGCGGTCGCCGAGGCCTTCGAAGGAGGTGTAGGAGTCGTCGAAGCCGTAGGCTTGGGGGAGCGGGGCGTCGCCGACGTCGCGGCCACCGCCCATGTGCCATTTGCCGAAGTGGCCGGTGGCGTAGCCGGCTTGCTGGAAAGCGCGGGCGACGCAGGGGGCTTTGGGGTCGAGCCAGTCGCGCATGCGGAGGTCGGCGTTGGACTGGCGCGAAGCCAGGAAGGAGTGGATGAGGTGGCGCGCGGGGAACTGGCCGGTGGTGACGCCGACGCGGGAGGGCGAGCAGATGGGCGAGGCGACGTAGAACTGGGAGAAGAGGGTGCCCTGGGAGGCGAGGCGATCGATGTTGGGGGTGGGGACGTCGCGGTTGCCGGTGACGCCGAAGTCGCCGAAGCCGAGGTCGTCGACGAAGATGAAGAGGACGTTGGGGCGGCGGGAGGATTGGGTGAAGGCGGAGGGCGCGGCGGCGGCGAGGGCGGAGGCGAGAAAGCTGCGGCGGGGGAGCATCGGGACCATCGTAGCGCCGTGGGGTGGTGGGCGGCGTGGGTTGGTGGACGGCGTGGGGTGTGGTGCGGCGCGCGGGAGTGAGAGGATGAAAGTCATGCCGACATGGGGCGCGGAGTGGATGGCGACGCTGGTGGATGAGCGGACACGGCGGTCGCGGCAGACGATGGTGAGTCCAACGGTGGAGGGTCTGGAGGTGCGGACGGAGGAGGGGGAGTGGCGGCAGTGGCCGTGGTCGCGCGTGACGCAGGGGGCGGGGAGCAAGAGCGAGGTGGAGCTGCGGTGCGGGGGGGAGTATGTGCGGGTGGCGGATTGGACAATGATTGACTCGATCCACCGCATTGCTCCGGTGACGCGGGGGCGGTTGAAGAGCCAGGCGGGGAAGAAGCTGGGGCAGATTGCGGCGTTGTATGTGGGGGCGACGGTGGGGGCGTTGGCGCTGGCTTGGTTGGCGATTGGATGGGCGGGGGCTTGGGCGGCGGCGGCAGCGCCGCGGTCGTGGGAGAAGAAGATCGGCGAGGCGGCGGTGGGGCAGTTCGCGCCTTCGGAGAAGGTGTGCGGGGACCGCGATGTGTACTTGGCGATGGAGGCGATTGCGGGGCGGTTGCGGGGG
>JAFLBB010000348.1 GCA_017304135.1 Acidobacteriota bacterium
ACCTCGCATCACCGACGTCGACGCCAACTCCTACATCGACTACACCCTCGCCTGGGGACCCCTCATCCTCGGCCACTCCCACCCCGCCATCCAACGCGCCATCGCCGCCCAACTCCCCCTCGGCCACACCTACGGCGCCCAACACGACCTCGAATTCGAAGTCGCCGAACTCCTCTGCCGCGCCATCCCCTGCGCCGACCTCGTCGCCTATGCCAACAGCGGCACCGAAATCGTCCAGGTCGCCCTCCGCCTAGCCCGCGCCGCCACCGGACGCACCAAATACCTCAAATTCGAAGGCCACTACCACGGCTGGGACGACAGCGTGCTCGTCAGTTACCGCCCCACCCGCCAGCAAATCGACGCCGCCTCCGGCTCCCCCATCCCCGTCGGCCTCGGCCAGCGACCCAACCGCGAAACCCTCGCCGTCGAATGGAACGACCGCTCCGCCGTCGAACGCGCCTTCGCCGAAGCCGGCAACGACCTCGCCGCCGTCGTCTGTGAACCCCTCCTCTGCAACAGCGGCTGCCTCCCGCCTGACCCCGGCTTCCTCGCCTTCCTCCGCGACATCACCACCCGCCACGGCACGCTCCTCATCTTTGACGAAGTGATCACCGGCTTCCGCCTCGCCCTTGGCGGCGCGCAGCAACACTACGGCATCACCCCCGACCTCGCCACCTTCGCCAAAGCCGCCGGCGGAGGCCTCCCCTTGAGCATCCTCGCCGGCCGCCGCGAATTTATGTCCCTCATCGCCGACGGCAAAGTCGTCCACGCCGGAACCCTCAACGGCAACCCCATCGCCCTCGCCGCCGCCAAAGCCACCCTCGAAGAGCTTGCCCGCGACAACGCCGCCGTCTACGCCTCCCTCTGGCAAAACGGCGAACGCCTCCGCCAAGGCATGGAAACCCTCCTCCGCGACTCCGGCCACTCCGTCATCACCACCGGCGGCGGCCCCGTCTTCCACCTCTCCTTCCTCGACCACACCCCCCGCACCTACCGCGACACCCTCGCCGCCGACAACGCCCTCTACTCTGACCTCGCCCTCGCCCTCCTCGACTCCGGCATCCTCGTCCTCCCCGACGGCCGCTGGTACCTCTCCACCGCCCACACCCCAACGGAAATCGACGAAACCCTAGACGCCCTCCGAAGCATACTGGAGTTCACCGCATGAAGCCCCAAGTCCCCCGCATCGGTGTCGCCGGCTTCCTCCACGAATCCAACACCTTCTTAGGCGTCCCCACCACCTACCACCACTTCACCGCCGCCAGCCTCACCCGCGGCCCCGCCCTCCTCCACCGCTGGACCAACACCCACCACGAACTCGGCGGCTTCCTCGACGCCCTCACCGCCGCCAACGCCGACATCATCCCCCTCCTCGCCACCTTTGCCGTCCCCAGCGGCACCATCACCGCCGAAGCTTACGAGCGCATCGCCTCCGAACTCCTCGACGACCTCCGAGCCGCCCTCCCCCTCGACGGCCTCCTCCTCGCCCTCCACGGAGCCACCGTCTCCGCCGAACACCCCGACGCCGACGGCGAACTCCTCCGCCGCATCCGCGACCTCGTTGGCCCCGACCTCCCCATCGTCACCACCCTCGACCTCCACGCCAACGTCTCCCCGCGCATGATCGCCCTCGCCAACGCCACCGTCGCCTACCGCACCAACCCCCACCTCGACCAGCGCGACCGCGGCCGCGAAGCCGCCACCCTCCTCCTCCGCACCCTCTCCGGTGAGATCCGCCCCGTCCAGGCCCTCGAAACGCCCCCCATGCTCGTCCAGATCTCCCGACAGCACACCGCCTCGCCCCCCGCCGCCGACCTCTACGCCGCCATCCCCGAAGTTCTCGCCTGGCCCGGCATCCTCTCCGCCTCCATCACCATGGGCTTCTACTACGCCGACGTTGAAGAAATGGGCGCAGCCTGCTTCGCCGTCGCCGACAACGACCCTGCCCTTGCCCGCCGCGCCGCCCTCCACCTCTCCCAGCACGCCTGGAGCCTCCGCCACGCTCTCACCGGCTCTCTCCCCACCCCCGCCGAAGCCGTCTCCCAGGCCATCGCCGCCAACGCCTCTCCCAACCCTCGCGGCCCCATCGTCCTCATGGACGTCGGCGACAACGTCGGCGCAGGCTCCCCCGCCGACTCCACCATCCTCTTCGCCGAAATCCTCCGCCAGAACGCCCGCAACTCGCTCGTCATCCTCTACGATCCCGCCGCCGTCCAGGCCTGCCTCGCCGCCGGACCCGGCGCCACCGTCCGCCTCAACGTCGGCGGCCCGCCCGTCCCCATCGAAGGCGCCGTCCGCACACTATCTGACGGCCGCTTCGTCGAACCCCAAATCCGCCACGGCGGTTGGGGCGACTACGACCAGGGCCTCACCGCCGTCGTCGAAACCGCCGATGCCCACACCATCGTCCTCACCAGCCGCCGCATGGCCCCCCTCAGCCTGGAACAGCTCATCAGCCTCGGCATCCACCCCGAGTGGAAAAGCATCCTCATCGCCAAAGGCGTCGTCGCCCCCCGCGCCGCCTACGAACCCATCGCCGCCGAAATCCTCCTCGTCGACACCCCCGGCGTCACCAGCGACAACCCCAACCACTTCACCTACCACCGCCGCCGCCCGTAAATAGGGACAGTCACCGCTATTCCCTATTTCCCCCGCC
>JAFLBB010000349.1 GCA_017304135.1 Acidobacteriota bacterium
TCTGGCGTGCGGCGGTGGGCTCAGGGGAATCCCCGACCCGGACTAAGCCGATTCTCCGAGCCTCCACGGGGGGTTACCGCATTGGATCGCCGCCCACCCGCGGGTAGATTGAAAACTAGGGAAGTCCCTCGCCTCGGCGTGGGGCAGGAGGAATGAACATGCTGCGAGCCAGAAACGGACGAAGGAGGGGCAACGCCTTTATCGAAGCCGCCTTCGTGCTTGTGCCGTTGTTTGCCATTCTCTTTGCCATCATCGATTTCGGATTTGCCATCTTCCTGAAGAACACGTTCATGCACGCCGTCCGCGAGGGCACGCGCTACGCCGTCACCTATAAGACAGCAAGCGGCCTGGGGCACGACGATTCCATCAAGGCGGTGGTGAAGAGCCACGCCATGGGCTTTCTCACTTCAACCGCCAACGAGCAGAAGATCAAGGTCCGTTATTACAACCCGACCACCTTCAGCGAGGTGTCCGAGAACGCGCCCGGCAACATCGTCGAGATCTCCGTGGAGGGTTACAACTGGGGCTGGATGGCGCCGCTATGGCGCTCGTCCACGCCGCTCAATTTCACGGTGCGGTCCTCTGACCGCATGGAGTCGCTGCCGGGAGGCATTGCCCCACCGGTGCGCTGACGGCGCGGCCAGGCCGCGGGAACACTTGACACGAGGAGTCAGTCGATCATGAGGAAGCGATTTCAGAGCAACCGCCGCAAGGGCAACACGGTCGTCGAGTTCGCCCTCGTCTCCGTATTCCTGGTGCCCCTATTGCTGGGCACGGTGAACGTCGGGCTCACGCTCGGCCGCAGCATCCAGGTCAACCAGGTCTGCCGCGACGCCGGCCACATGTATGTGCGCCAGGTGGACTTCAGCAAGGTGCAGAACCAGAACGTCATCCAGCGCCTGGGCGATAACATCGGCCTCAACGTCTCCGCTCCCAGCTCGAGCAAGGGCGTGGTCGTCCTCTCCAAAATCCTCTACATGGGAGCCACCGATTGCACCGGCGCCGGATTGACCGTGGGCACCTGCCCGAACTACCGCACGCCGGTCATCACGCAGCGTATTGTGATGGGCAAAAGCTCACTCCGCGCCAGCGATTTCGGCACGCCCAACTCCAGCCTGATTACCTCCAACGGTGACATTCTGCCGTTGAACTACGCCACGCAAACCAGTTGCCGCGCCACCGTCATCGGTAACCTGCTCACCATGAGTGACGGCGACATTGCCTACATCGCCGAAACCTACTTTGAAGCGCCGGAGTGGAAGTTCCCCGGTTCCTATGAACTGACGGGCACCTACTCGCGCGCCATTTACTAAGCCCGCCGGCTTACTCCGCCGTCATCCCACCGGGCGCCGCCGAACCGGTGCGCGGAAATTGCGCCGATGGACGGCCTTCAAACCGGCTCACCCCACCCGGATAGCTCACCGCAAACCCCGTCACCGATACGCGCACCGCCGCGGAAGCCCCCGCCCGTTCCAATTCCACCCGCACATGGCGCCCGGCCAGGCCCGGCACCCGCGCCCCCCGGCAGCCCTCCGCCTTGCCGCAGACGGCCACGTTGCGCACCCGCTCGCGCCATGCGTCTTCCCCTTCGCGCAGGCTCGCCGAGGCGCCATAGCGGGCCGCTTCCTCAACGGCCGAATGCAACCCCTGCACCTGGTAAAGACTCCAGCCATACCGCGCGCCCACCACCGCCAGCGGCGTCATCACGCCCAGCAACAGCGCCGTTTCGAGCAGCGCATGGCCGCGCCGCGCCGAAGCGCCCACCGGCCTAGCGAAGCAGCGAAGCCACATAGAAGCCAGCCTCCCCCGCGCCGCGCCTGGCGCTGCCCAGCATGTACGGACCGACATACTCGGCGCACACCGGATGGTCGCCCTCCTGGTGATACTCCGTGGCGGGCAACAGGAAAAAGGCCCCCACCTCGAGTATCTGGTTCTTGGGATAACCGCCGTGGATGGGCACGGCCACCAGCCGCCGCCCATTGCCTTCGCCGCGCGCGGTGTAGTCGTCATAGCTGACGGCGCCAAAATCGCGGTCCTGCGCGATGCGCTCCACCAGGGCGTTCACTTCGAAACTGCGCAGCCCCTGGTAGAACACCAGCGGATCGCCCAGCCGCCGCAGCGACGACTGGTATTCGGTGAGAATCGTGCGCCGGATGTTGTTGGCCGACACCATCTCCACAAACCCGCCGCCGCGCACATTGTTGGCCGTGGCATCGGCGATCACGCGCTGCTCGGCGTCGCCCGAACAGACGTTGCCGGCGGCCAGCGAGGGCTCATCGGCCCAGTGCAGCGTGTAGCGCCCGCCCCGCTTCAAGCCGAAATGCGGCTTGGCTTCCGAATGCGCCAGCACGGCATAGGGGAACAGGCCCGACTCAAACTGCGTCTGCCGCCCCTGCATCGCTGTCGAATGGGCGAAGGCGTGCGAACGGTTCTGCGGCACAAACGTGCGCAGCAGCGTGAAGGAAACATAAGTGGTGCAGGTGATGCGGGCAAAGCGCAGGTTGCTCGCCGTGGGCGGCGTCTCGCGAAACACACCGTCGGCCGCATCGGAAAACTCGATGCGCAATCCCGACGACGGGCTGCCTTCCGGACTGGCCTGCCGCGCCGCCTGCGCCGCCGCC
>JAFLBB010000350.1 GCA_017304135.1 Acidobacteriota bacterium
GCCCGTCTCCCCGCCGCTGGCGCCGCGCACGGTGCAGATCCAGGTGTTAGGCGAGCGCGGCGAGGATGTGCAGGCGACGATTTCGGCGACCGCGGGAGGCGGCGTGCAGGTGCGGTTGCGTGCGGCCGGCCCGGAACTGAGCCAGGCCATCGAGCAGGGGGCGCCGGCGCTGCGCGAGCGCTTGGAGCAGGTGCACACGCCGCCGGCGGCCGAGGCCTGGGATGCGGCGTCGTGGAGCGCCGAGGCCGGGGCCGGCGTGCGGGCGGCGTCGGAGGGAGCGGGGCAGTGGAGCGCCGGGCAGGAAAACGCCGGGCGGGAGAACGACGGCCGTGACAACGGCGCGCCGGGCGAAGGCGAACGGGGCGGGCGGCACTCCGGCGGTGAACGCCGGCGGCGCGAGGCGGAACGGGATGGCGAGGAATTCGATGCCTACTTCCAGGCAGGAGGAGAGCGATGAATATAAGCGCGACAGGGCAGACTTCGTATGCCCGAACGGCGGAGAGCGAAGCGGCCGGCGCGGCCGCGAAGAGCGGGGCCGAGACCGGCACGGGCACCGATACGGTGGAAGAAGCGCAGGACTCCAAGGAGATGTTCCTGAAGCTGCTGGTGGCGCAGATTCAGAACCAGAATCCGCTCTCGCCGGCCGACCCGACGCAGTTTCTCGGCCAGCTCACGCAGTACAGCATGCTCGAACAGTTGATTCTGATCCGGCAGGGCGTGGAGACGGCTCCGGCCGCCGAGTCCGCGGACGCGGCCGGCGGGAACCAGGAGACCAAAGGCAACAGCAAGTCCGAAGCCGCCTAGAGAGCGGCGGCGGGGAGCGCAAGCGGCTCCGCCACAGCGCCGGAAGCCCTCCGGCTGATTACTTGTGAAGGAGATTCGAAGAGGATATGTTTACGTCATTCTCAACGGCGCTTTCCGCGCTCAGCGCGCATTCGACGGCGGTGGATGTGGTCGGCAACAACCTGGCCAACCTGAACACGCCGGGCTTCAAGTCGAGCGTGGTCAGCTTTCATGACCTGGTCACGCAGTCGATGGGGGCGGGCCTGGGCGAGACGCAGGTGGGCTTCGGCGTGGGCCGGCCGATCACGTTGCGGCAGTTCTCGCAGGGGGCCATTAAGACGAGCGCCGGCGAGCTGGACGCGGCCATTCAAGGCGACGGGTTCCTGGTGGTAAAGAGCAAGACCACCAATGGAAACGTCTACACGCGCGGCGGCAACCTGCAGGTGGACAAGCTGGGCAACCTGTTGACGGCGACCGGGCAGCGCGTGCAGGGATGGATGGGGGCCAACGGGTCGCTGTCGACCAACGGGCCGATCGGCGACATCGTGATTCCGGTGGGCACGCTGAAGGAGCCTGTGGCGAGCACGAGTTTCTCCTTCGACCTGAACCTGAACGCCGCCTCGGCCACGGCGGACACGTTTTCGACCTCGATTGAGGTGTTCGATTCGCTCGGCTCCTCGCACGTGTTGTCGGTGGATTTCACGAAGACCTCGACGGCCAATGTATGGGACTACTCGATCTCGTTTCCCGATTCCGACGTGGGCACGCCGGTGACGCCGGTGGCCGGGCAGATCACGTTTGACTCCGGGGGCAAGATGATCGATCCGCCGCTGGCCGGGCCGCTGCCGCAGATTGTCGTCAGCGGGCTGAACAACGGCGCGGCCGACCTGACGATGGACTGGAACCTCTACGAAGGCACGGCGGCGCGGCTGACGCAGTTCGCCCAGACCTCGTCGGTAAACGCCAACCAGCAGGACGGCTCGCCGGCGGCGCAGCTGGTGCGGGTGGGCATCGCCAGCGGGGGATATGTGCTGGCGCAGTACTCCAACGGCCAGCAGTTGACCGTGGCGCAACTGGCGATGGCCTCGATCCGCAATCCGGAATCGCTGATCGCCTCGGGCGAAAACACGTACAGCCTGAGCGCGCGCTCGGCGCTGCCGGCCATCGGGCTGCCGGGCACGGGCGGACGCGGGTCGATCCTCGGCGGCGCGGTGGAGAACTCGACGGTGGACATTGCCCGCGAGTTCACCAACCTGATCGTGTTGCAGCGCGGCTACCAGGCCAACGCGCGGGTGGTGACGACGGTGGATGAGATGAGCCAGGAGACGATCAGCCTGAAGCGGTAACGCCGTAAGGCGGAACAGCCGCCCCGGAACAAGGAAGCCATGGAAGAAAGCCCGCTGCAGGTGATCGCCCCCGTCGCCGACGTGCATATGCCGGTGGAGGTGGAGTTGGACCGCAAGATCATGAACGTCGCCGAGCTGCTGGCCATGGAGAGCGGCACGGTGATCAAGATGACGCGCTCGGCCGGGGAGAACATCGACATCCGCGTCGGCGGGGCGCTGGTGGGTTTCGGCGAGATCGTGATTCTCGAGGAGAACATGGGCGTCCGCATCACGGACTTCCATGAGGAGACTTGAGCCCGGGGCGGAGCAGAGCCCGGTGACGCCAGGCAGAGCCCGGTAACGCCAGGCAGAGCCCGGTGACGCCAGGCAGAGCCCGGTGAGGCCAGGCAGAGCCCGGTGAGGCCAAGCAGAGCCCGGTGAGGCCAAGCAGAGCCCGGTGAGGCCAAGTAGAGTCCGGTGCCGCC
>JAFLBB010000351.1 GCA_017304135.1 Acidobacteriota bacterium
GGGGCGATCAAAGCTGGGAAGAGATGCTCGCCGGCTTCGTCGACTTCGTTGTCCCCGTCAACGTCGACCCCATCGCCATCGCGCCTCCGCCCCCCGCCCGCAAGGTAGCGCCCGCCCGCGCCGCCCCCGCCGGCGGCTTCTAACCCCTTCGCCGTCCGCCGCGCGCCTCAAATCCGCGTATCTCCTTAGAAGCCTTCCCCACCGCACGAGGGAAGGCCCAAGGAGATCCACATGACGGCACGCTACCGCGGCTTCCTCCCCCAACTTACCGGCCAGCCCTTCCTCACCGACGGCGGCCTGGAAACCACCCTCGTTTTTCTCCAAGGCTACGACTTGCCCGATTTCGCCGCCTTCCCCTTACTCCTCACCGAAGCCGGCCGCGCCGACCTCCTCACGTACTACCGCACTTACATCGACCTCGCCGCTCGCCACTCCGCCGGACTCATCCTCGAATCCCCCACCTGGCGCGCCAGCGCCGATTGGGCCCGCCGCCTCGGCTACTCGCGCCCCGAACTCGCACAGGCCAACCGCGATGCCATCACCCTCCTCCACCAACTCCGCGAACAGCTCATGCCCCTTGAGCCGGTCGTAATCAGCGCCTCCATCGGTCCCCGCGGCGACGGCTACATCCCCAACACTGCCATGACCATCCGCGAAGCCGCCGCCTACCACGCCGAACAGGCCCACATCTTCGCTCGCACCCCTGCCGACATGCTCTCCGCCATGACCATCAACTACGCCGCCGAAGCCGCCGGCATCGCCATCGCCGCCCGTTACGCCTCCATGCCCGTCGCCATCTCCTTTACCGTCGAAACCGACGGCTGCCTCGCCACCGGCCAGCCCTTGGGCGAAGCCATCCGCGAAGTTGACTCGACTACTGGTTCTTACCCCACTTACTACATGATCAACTGCGCCCACCCCGATCACTTCGCCCACGCCCTCCCCACCGGCGCCCGCTGGCTTGAGCGCATCCGCGGACTCCGCGCCAACGCCTCCTGCAAGTCCCACGCCGAACTCAACGAATCCACCACCCTCGACCCCGGCGATCCCCACAAACTCGCCTTCCTCTACGCCCGCCTCCTCCACGGCCCGCTCCCCAACCTGACCATCCTCGGCGGCTGCTGCGGCACCGACGATCGCCACGTCGAAGCCATCGCTTCGGCTTGCCTACCGGCGCTCGAGATGCGGACGGCCTGAAGCCGCCCGCACTTCGCTCCGCCATACAGCAACCTACCTGCGCCGCGCCACCACCACGCCCGCCAGCCCCAGCGCCATCAGCGCCGCGCTCGCCGGCTCCGGCACAGCCGAACCACCCTCGCCTACCGGCGTGTTGAAGATGATGTCATCCACCGCAAACCCGGTATCGTGCGCACTCGTTCTCTCAATCCACACGCGGTGGATCTCGAACCCTCCCGCCGAAAAGTTCGCCAGTGAGTTGTAGGAGCCATCCTGCGTGCCCCACGACCCACCGTTGATGTCGTACGTGTGGATCGTCCACTCATCCAGATCGCCGTCCGTATCGCCAATCAGGAACGACAAACCATCCGTCGTCGCCGGCGTCAACGTCCCTGGCACCACGAAGTAAAAGTGAATATCCCCGCTCGCAAACGCCGGCACCAGCCCGTTTACATCCAAACCCACCGCCCCCTGCGCGCCGTTCAAGGCCAGCGTCGCGGCATCGGTCACCGACACCCCCGCGCTCTCCCCGGCCCGCCCAAACACAATCCCCAGCCCGTTGAACTGCGTCGAAATGATCGACGCCGCGTTCTCCGGCGCGCCATTGATCGTGCCCGATGCCACCGAACTCTCAAAATCAATTGTCGCGGCCTGCATCGTCGCGCAGGCCGCCAAAGCAAACAGAATGCGTTTCATATTCTCCTCCGATGAGGATCTCCGCCCAACGTCTGCAAGGCGCCGCACCCCCGCCCTTCCGCACTCAGCCCCAAACGGTGCCACGAGCGCAAGCGAGTGGTGCCCGCCCCTCTCCAACCGCGAAACGGAGTCCTTCTGTATCCGCCGCTCTCAACATCGCGGCTTTCCGCAGTATCATCGTTCAGTGGTCCGCGTGTCCTTGCCGCACGCTTGCCAATTTCTTACGCTTTTCTTCGCGCGCATTCACTGCTCACTGTCAATGACTTACGAGTTCTCCGGCTTCCGCCTTGAAGGCGCCGTCCTCCAACACAACGGCCGCGTCGTCCCCCTCATGCCCAAAGCCGTCGAGACCCTCGCCGTCCTCGTCGCTCGAGCCCCCGCCGTCGTCACCAAAGAAGAACTCATCGCCGCCGTCTGGCCTGACACCTTCGTCGTCGAATCTTCCCTCGCCCGCAACATCTCCCTCATCCGCAAAGCCCTCGAAGACCACGCCGGACCCGGCGACTACATCGAAACCCTCTCCAAACGCGGCTACCGCCTCTCCGTCCCTGTCACCATTTCCGAGACCCTCACCGCTCCCAAGCCCCTCGCCAGCCCCGCCCTGCAGTCCGGCTCCGAATCCACCGTCCCCGCTCCTCCCGCCGCCACCCACGCTCCACCCGCCGCCGCGATAGCCACCCGCCGCCCCTACCTCCTCGCCGCCCTCGGCCTCC
>JAFLBB010000036.1 GCA_017304135.1 Acidobacteriota bacterium
TCGCCGTCCCCTCCACCCTCCGCGGCCCCGGCCACGACTTCGTCATCCAACTCGATCCCGCCGCCGACCACGCACTCAAGGAAGCCATCCTCGACAACGGCGCCCCCGGCACATCACCAGTCACTGCCACCATGTCCCCCACGCGCGAGTTCAGTATCGCCGTCTCCAGTAAAGGGACCGAAGACTCCGATTTCGAGGAAGTCCTTCGCGCCTCCCTCCCCGCCGCGCCCGGTCCCCAGACGTTCGCTCTCCCCGCCGGAACCCACGGCCGCTACGTCCGCCTCCGCCTCCTCAGCGCGCACGACTCCTCCCGCCCCCGCTGGACCCTCGGCGAATTCGGCCTCTTCAACACCCAAGGCGTCAACGTCGCCCTCGGCTACCAGGGCGATCGCATGCGCAACGGTGCAGCCGTCCTTCGCTCCACCGCTCCGTACGGCTACGGTCCCGACTGGAACCGCGACAACCTCCACGATGCCGACGCCAGCGGCCCGCGCGGCGTCTTCGCCACAGCAGGCTCGCCGCCCTTCCACTTCGCCAACACTACGCAAGCCATCGACGTCACCCGCTTCGTCGACTCCGAGGGCCGCCTCAAATGGAACGCCCCCGCTGGCCAGTGGACCATCCTCCGCTACGTCGTCATGAACATCGGGGAACGCCTCAAGGTCCCCAGCCCGAATTCCGACGGCTGGGCCACTGACCACTTCAGCGCCGAGGCCACCCACGCCCACATGGACTACGTCCTCGCCCGCCTCAAGGAGACCTTCGGCGATCTCAAATCCAGCGGCCTCGCCAACCTCTACCTCGCCAGCTACGAAGTCGTCGGCCCCGTCTGGTCCCCCGGCTTCCTCGCCGACTTCAAGCGCCTCCGCGGCTACGACATGACGCCCTACCTCCCCGCCGTCTTTGGCGCCCGAGTCATCGACGACGAAACCACCGCCCGCTTCCTCTTCGACTACCGCAAAACCCTCAGCGATGTCCTCATCCAGCACTATTACGTCGCCGCCAGTGATTCGGCCCGCAAGGCCGGCCTTGGCATTAAGTCCGAAGCCGGCGGCCCCGGACCGCCCGTCCACAACGTCCCCGTCGATTCCCTCCTCGCCAACTCCGCCGTTGATGAAATCCAAGGCGAATTCTGGCCCTTCCGCCCCAATGCAGACGGCCTCTGGGTGATCAAGGAAACCGCCTCCGCCGGTCACATCTATGGCAAACCGCGCGTCCACATGGAAGCCTTCACCTCTTTCGAAGGCTGGCAGGAAGGCCCGCGGGACCTCAAGCCTTCCGCCGATCGCGTCTTCACCGAAGGCGGCAATCACATGGTGTGGCACACCTGGACCCACGGTCCCCCAGAAGCCGGCAAGCCCGGCTGGGTCTACCTCGCCGGAACCCACATCAACCGCAACGTCACCTGGTGGCCAAAAGCAAAGCCGTTCATCGACTACCTCGCGCGCTCCTCCTTCCTTCTCCAGCGCGGCCGCTTCGTAGGCGACGTGCTCTACTACTACGGCGACGGCGGCTTCCGCTTCATCCCCCCGCGCCGCGTCAAGCCGAACCTCGGCCCCGGCTACGATTACGACTACACCAACTCCGACGTGATCCTGAACCGCCTCTCCATCAAGGACGGCCGCTTCACCCTGCCCGACGGAACCAGCTACGCCGTGCTCGTTCTTCCCGACGAACGCGACATCCACCCCGCCGTTCTCACGAAGCTCGAACAACTCGTCTCCGCCGGCGGCACCATCATCGGCGCAAAGCCCGAACGCGCTGTCGGCCTCGAAGGCCATCCCTCCAGCGACGCCACCGTGCGCGATCTCGCCGCCCGCCTCTGGGCCGGTCTCGATGGCAAATCGAAAACCTCGCGGGCCCACGGCAAAGGGCGTGTCATCTGGGGCAAAACCGAGCGCGAAGTCCTCGCCTCGATGAACATCGCGCCCGACGTCACCGCCCCCGCTGCGTTCGATTTCATCCACCGCAGCGACGGTGCCGCCGACATCTACTTCCTCCGCAACACCACGACCCAGCCCCAATCGGCCCCCATTACCTTCCGCGCCGGAAACCGGGAACCAGAACTCTGGAATCCCGTCACTGCCGCCATTACACCCGCCGCTGCCTGGCGCCGCAAAGGCACCGCCATGGAAGTGCCCATCTCACTGCCGCCCAACGGCAGCGTCTTCGTCATCTTCCAGCGCCCTGCGCCCGCCTCGCCGCCAGCCGCAACAAAGCCCGGTCCCGCCCCCGCCGCCATCACCCTCAGCGGCCCCTGGACCGCCGACTTCGAGGGTGGCCCCAAGTCCGTCGCCTTCCCCCAACTCACCTCCTGGACCACCCACTCCAACACCGCCTTGAAGCATTTTTCCGGCACGGCCGTCTACCGCACCAGCTTCCGCCTGCCCGCCAACTGGCGCCGCCCCGGCTTTACGCCCCACATCGACCTCGGCAACCTCTGGAACATCGGCGAGGTCTGGCTCAACGGCAAGTCCCTCGGCGTCACCTGGACCGCCCCTTTCACCGTCGACGCCTCCAGCGCCCTCCAGGACGGCGAAAACCAACTTGTCGTCGAGGTCATCAACACCTGGTTCAACCGCCTCGTCGGCGACGCCAAACTGCCACCCGAACAACGCACCACTCGCACCAATGTCACCGTCTCCGGCGGCAAACCCTGGGCCCAGCATGAGCCCATGCCCTCGGGCCTCTTCGGCCCTGTCCGCCTCGTAGCGGAACCTGCGAGGTGAACACGATGCTCACTCGCCGGGCAATTCTTGCCACTGCGCCGGCGCTGCTCACGGCTCCGGCCGCGCCCCAAGCCGCGCCCAGCGCATCCCGCCCCAACATCCTCTGGCTCATGACCGATGAGCACCGCCCCGACTCCCTCGCCTGCTACGGTAGCCCCTGGGGCCACTCGCCCACACTCGACCGCCTCGCCGCCGAAGGCGCGCTCTTCGAGTCCGCATACACGCCCTCGCCCGTCTGCGTCCCCTGCCGCTGCTCGCTGCTCACCGGCAACTCCGGCTCTACTACTGGCGTCCTCCACAACGAAGCACGCCTCGGTCCCGACACCCGCTTCCTCACCTGGCGCTTCGAAGACGCCGGCTATCAAACCGCCTCCTTTGGAAAGAAGCACTACTTCTTCACCAACCCCCGCCAGGCCTTCCAAATCGAAGGCGGCAGCCCCACCGAAGGCATCGTCGACCCCGCCCGCTACGGCAAAGGCTACGATCCTGACCAGCACGACGTCGTTCAGTACCCGATCCTGCCCCAACAGAAGATCCAACGCCGCTGGATCCTCGCCGGCCGCTTCCCAGCACCTGAAGACGAAACCGCCGAAGCCCGCAACGTCACCCTCGCCACGCAGTGGCTCGACCGGCGCGACACGTCAAAGCCCTTCCTGCTGCGTCTCTCACTAAACGCCCCGCACACCCCCGTCGTCACACCCGCGCGCTATCTTTCGCTCATCGACCCCAACCGCATCCGCATCCCCTCGCCCACCGCCGCCGAACTCGCCGCGCAGCCGGAGCGCGAACGCCTCCTCCTGCGCAGCTTCGAAGGCAGCGACGCCCTCTCCCCCGAGCACCTACGCAAGTCTCAGCATTACTACTACGCCCGCTGCGCCTTCGCCGACGCCACCATCGGCCGCCTGCTCGACTTCATGCGCACACGCGGCCTCCTCGACAACACCATCGTCGTCATGACCGCCGACCACGGCACCCACCTCGGCGACCATGGCCTGCTCCAAAAACAGACGTTCTACGAACAGGTCGCCACCGTCCCCTATATCTTCTGGGCCCCCGGCCGCATCCGCCCGGGCACGCGCTTCCGCACACCCGTCAGCACGCTCGGCCTTCTCCCCACGTTGCTCGACCTCGCCGGGCTCCCGTTCGATGGCGTCGAAGGCGCAAGCCTCGCCCCGTCCCTTCGTCGAGGCAAGGAACCGCCCCGCCACCCCGTCGTCAGTGAAATCGCCTTCGGCTATCAGGGCTGGCGCGACCACGACCGCCAGGTGATGGTCCGCCATGGCGACTGGAAACTCTCCCTCTTCTCCGCTCCCCGCGACCCTGCGCGCTTCGCCGCCAACCCCGACGGCTCGCTCTACAACCTCCGCCGCGATCCCAACGAATCGGTCACGCTCTTCGCCAACGCCGACGCCCAGGCGCACCGCCGCCGCCTCGAACGTCACATCGCTGAATGGGATGCCAAGCGCGTCGCCCCTACCGCAAACACTCGGCCATGAACGCGAATAGCTCGCGCGTCGCCGCATCACCCGCCACGCCGATGTCGCGGTCCAGTTTCACGTGGTCCGTCCCCTCGGCGCCGAACATCTTCGCCTTGATCCCCGCCTGATCCAGCGCCCCCCATAGCCGCTGCGCCTGCGCCGTTGTGTCCGTGTGATCGGCTACATGCAGCAGCAGAAACGGCGGAATCCCTCGGTTCGGCGCCACATGATTCACCGCCGAATACAGCCGCTGCTGCGCCGGCGTGCCGAACTTCTCCGGATGCCCCATCTTCGGGGGTGGCTGCTTGAGGCTCAACCTCCGCGCCGTCGCCGTGGCCACCTGCAGCGGCACATCATACGTATCGCCATCCAACGGCACGCACCCCTTGATGTGATTCAGCGGTACACCTTCGGCCTCGATGTACCGGCTATCCGTGCAAAGAACCGCCGCCAGTTGCGCTCCCGCTGAGTGCCCCATCAGGAAGATCCGCTCTGGATCGCCCCCGTAGCGCGCCGCGTTCGCATGCGCCCAGCCCACCGCCTTGGCCACATCGCGAATGATCGTCCCCATCGTCACCCGCGGCACAAACCGGTAGTTCACCGGCACGAACACGTAGCCCTTCTCCACAAACGCCGCGGGCTTCGCGTTCATCTCGTCCTTGCTGCCGCGCATCCACCCGCCGCCATGCACCCACACCACCACCGGCATCTTGGCGCCGCTCACCGGCGCATACACATCCAACAGATTCCGCTCCGTCGGTGGCGGCGCGTAGGGGATGTTGCGCTCCACACGCGGCGCCGTCTGCGCCCCAGCCGCCACGGCCAAAAGCGCTGCCAACACCAAGCGTGCCATCGTGTTCTCCTATGCTTTGCTGAAGATCGACCCCGTCAGCGTGCCCGTGCTATCGGCGAATGAGTCCTGCTCGATTCCCAACGACCGCAAGATGCTCAGGTACATGTTCGACATCCGCGAGCCGTCCTTGCGCCAATAGGCGCCGTGTTTCAGGCCCATGTTCGCCCCGCCCGCTACCATCGTCGGCAGGTTCAGCGGATTGTGCGTCGTGCTCGCGCCGCTGCCGAACAGCACGATCGTATTGTCCAGCACCGTCCCCATGCGGTCCTGATAGCTGTTCATCCTCGTGAAGAAGTGCGCAATCTGTTCGGCCAGGAACCGGTCGTACTTGGCGAAGTTCAGCTGCCCTTCCTTGTCCGTCGCGTGCGACAGGTTGTGGTGCGTCTTGCCCAATCCCAGCTTGATCGGGAACGTGTCGCTGATGCCCATGCCGTCCTCGCGGTTCAGCATGAACGCCACCGAACGCGTAATATCGGCGTCAAAGGCCAGCGCAATCAGGTCGAACATCGTGCGGTAATACTCCGCCGGCTCGCCCTCGTTGGTCGCCTCCAGGTTCAAGTGCGAATAGTCCTGCTTCTTCAGCGGAATGTCGATCCACTTCTCCGAAGCGATCAGCCGCGACTCCACCTCGTTGAGCGAAGTCAGATACTGATCCATCCGCTCGCGGTCCGATTTGCCCAGTTCTTTATCGAGCGACTTCGCACTCTCCACCACCGCGTCCACCAATTTGATCCGCCGCTGCAACCGCTCATGCTCGCTCTTGAGCGACGTACGGTCCGCCTTGAACAGCCGGTCGAAGATCCGCCGCGGACTGTTCTCCGCAGGAATCGGCCGCCCCTCCAGGCTGTAGGAAATCGTTCCCGTGCGCGACAGGAAGCCCGTGCCCGCGTCAATCGAGAGAATCAGCGACGGCTGCCGGCAAAACTGCTTCGTGTGCAGCGCGATCATCTGGTCCAGGCCCACCGTGTTGTAGGTGCCCGGCTTCGGGTTGTGCAACGGCGCGCCCGTCAGCCACATATCCGAACAAGTATGCGGATCCGCCTTCGGCCCGCTCGGATGATGCAGCCCGCCCATAAAGCTCAACTGCTTCCGGAACGGCGCCAGCGGCTCGGTCGACTTGCTAAAAACAAACTCGCCGTTCTTCGTCGCCGTGGGAAACCAGTGCCAGTCCGCGATGCCGTGCTCTTCCTTCGGCAGCGCCATGCCGTTAGCCGTGTAGAGAGCGCAGAACCGCTTTGGCGACTGCGCCGTCACCTCGGCCCCCATCGCATCCAGCACCGGCAGCGCCAGCGCCACCCCGCCAGTTCCCTTGAGAAACGCCCTGCGATCGATCATCCGGCTCATGCTCATCCTCTCCACGCGCCTACTTTTCCAGAAACAGCGGGCTCGCCACGACAAACCGGACCAAATCCTTCATCCGGTATCCGGTGGCCTTCAGCTTCGGCCCTTCCGTCTTCAAGTAATTGAGTTCATTGTACGTCAGGCTTCGCCCAGTGGCGTACGTCGCCAGATGCTTCAACACACTGAACGCCACCTGGTCGATGCGGTCCTCGCTCAAGTACCGCTTCAGGTCCAACGCCCCGCTCACCTTCGCCTGGTCAGGAAGCGTGGAACTCGCATCCACCGTGTGCGCTTTCCAACGCCCGCTTGCGTCAAACTCCTCCATCGCAACTCCCCACGGATCGATCTTCAAATGGCACTGCTTGCACGCGGCCACGTTGCGGTGCTGCTCCAACCGCTGCCGCAGCGTCAACCCCTTCGCGTCCTCTTGCAACGCCGGCACATTCGGCGGAGGGTCCGCCGGCGGCTCGGACACAATCCGCCGTGCCAGCCAGGCCCCGCGCTTCACCGGGTTCGACTCCCGCCCGTCCGACAACCCCGCCAGAATCGATGCCTGTGAAAGCACGCCCCCCAACTCCTTCCGCCCATGCGCCACCGGCACAAACTCGAGCCCGCTTTCCGTCTTCGCGCCCATCCCGTAATAGGTCGCCACCACCTCGTTCGCCATCACGAAATCCGAGCGGACTAGGCTGCGTACCGGCAGATTCTGCCGGATCAGGTGTTGTACGAACTCCACCGGCTCGCGCTTAAGTTGCGCCTTCGCGTCGCGTGTCAAATCCGGAAACTGCTTCTTGTCCGGCTCCACCACCTGGAACTTATCCAGGCTCAGCCACTGCGACACGAACTCCTGCATGAACCGCCCGAACTTCGCGTCGGCCACCATGCGGTCCAACTCGGCGTTTAACTGCTGCCGCAGCGTCCCGCTCCGCGCCAGCCGCATCGCCGTCCGGTCCGGTGGACCATTCCACAAGAAGTACGACAACTTCGAAGCCAGCTCATACTCATCCACCGGCTCCGGCTTCGGCGTCGCACTCGTCTCCACCAGGAACAGAAACTGCGGCGACGTCAACACCACCTGCAGAGCATCCTTCACACCGGCCTGAAAACTCCCGCCCGCAGCCCGCGCGTTGTCAAACACCGCCAGCAGCGCCTTCTCTTCATCCGCCTTCACCGGACGCCGGTACGCCCGTGCGGCAAACTGCCTGATCACTTCTCGCGCATACTCCCGTGTCTCGCCCTTCCGCGCCGACTCCACAAACAGGTTGCGGTGCGACGCCGGCGGCCACTGGTCATAAAACGGCCCTTCAAACTCCACCGAGCGGATCAACAGCCGCGGCATGTCGCGGCCATCGGTGTACTCACTGCGCACGCCGATCTCACGTACCCCCGCCAGGTAGTTCACATTGTCCTTTTCCACATCCGGGCTCGGGTAATTGCGAATCGCGCCCTCGAACACAAACTTCGTGAGCGCCCCGCCCTTCACCACCTGCGGTGTCCCCACCGGGAACAACGTGCTGCCGCAATCGCGCCGCAACCCCAAGTGCACCCCCAGCCTCGGCGACCGCTTCTCAAACACAGCAAACCGCTGCGCCACGCCATCGCTCTCACCGAGCGGCGTGAACACCACGCCCTCCAAACCCCGCGCGCCTTTCCACTCCGCCTTTACCGGCAGCTTCCCCGCCGGCAGCCGCACAGCCACAAACGCCGCCTGCTGCAACGCGCCCGTGAATTCCCGCCCGCCCAAGGTCAACATCACATCCTGCGGCCTCTCCGGCGGAGCCTTCACATGCTCGCGGCCCGCCTCCAGCAGCGCCTGCAACTCCGCTTCATCCAGCGCCCGCGTGTAGATCCTCACCTCGTCCATCACGCCCTTAAACGATTGCGCCTTACCCAGCCGCCCCAACACCAGCTTCAGCCGCGGATTGTCCAGGTTCGCTTTCCCAATCTCGCCCCGCGCCACCGCGTAGCCGTTCACATAAAGCGTCGTGTCCTTCGTCCCCCGCTTCACCACCGCCGCCACGTGCTGCCACTGATTCGGCACAATCACGCCCGCCGGCGAGGCCACCGCGCCATTCGATTCGTTATCTGGCCGTGACGTCTCCAACCGCAGCGTCCCCCGGTTGTCGGCGAGTTCGAGAAACCAGCCATGCGTCCACTCCGGCATGCCCAGCGAAATCAGGCCGGCCTTGCGCAGTCCACCTGGCCGGATCCACGCCGCCACCGTGAAATCACCCTCCCCCACGCGCAACGGCTCCGGCCGCGGAATGCTGACGCTATCCCCATCGCCGTCAAATCGCACGCCCTGCCCAAACGGCGTCTTCACCTGCTTCACATCGCCTTCAAGCGCCGCCGCCTTGTCCAGCGTCTCAAACGTCCAAGCGCCGCCCAGCCCCTCGCTCAACCGCGTCGCATCCGCCTTCGGAAACGTTTCGTTGCGCGGCTCGGCATGCACATCCACTTGGTAGACGCCCGCTTTGCTCAGCGTCACCTCTCCCGCGCCTGCCCTCCACTCCACGCGCCCTGCCGCCCCCGGCTCGCGCGCCGCGTCGGTCTTCTCCAGCATCAACCCGTCGTCATACTTCGCCGCCATCACCGTCACGCGGAACCGTCCGTTGTCCGGTAACTCACGCAGCGAGATCTTAAAATTCGCCTTCGGCCCGTAGGTTCCATCCTCGGTGAACAACTCATCGTTCGGAATCGCCGGCCGCAACAGCAAGCCTTCCGGAATTGTCCCGTACGCCTTCCCCTTCGGATACCCGCGGCTCCCGCGCATGTCCGCAAACACCGAGTGATAGATGCTGTCGAACTCACGCCAGCCGCGCACCGTGTCGTTCCCGCGATAGCCTTCGATGAACCGGTAGTGCGTCTTCATCCGGAACGGCTCAAACGCAAACGGCTTCGGCGGCGTCAATTGCGTCACCTCGAAATCCGGGTTCGCCAGCAACTCGCTGTTCGCTCCCAGAATCAACTCATCCGCAATCGGCGACTGGTTTACCCCGCGCCCCAACTCCATCTTGAAGTTCTGCACCACCGGTTTCCGCGCCGGGTCCACCATCGAACGGTTCAGCGCCTCATCAGCCAACTCCAGGTACGCCTCAATCAACAGCGGCGAAAGCTGCAGCGTCTCTTTGTTGTTCACGAAGCCATCCGCCGAAATCGCATCCGGCGGCAGAATTTCCGTCAGGTCGTCCTCCAGCAGCAACAGCTCCCTCAACGTGTTGCGGTATTGTGCCACCGTAAGCCGCCGCACCATGCCGTTCTTGGGCGTGGGACGCAGTCTCGCCGCCTCCAGCATCTGCCCAATCCATTGCGTTGCCTTGTCGCGATCCGCCGCCGCCGGT
This sequence comes from Acidobacteriota bacterium, assembly GCA_017304135.1. Classification (GTDB taxonomy): domain Bacteria; phylum Acidobacteriota; class Terriglobia; order Bryobacterales; family Bryobacteraceae; genus JAFLBB01. Next base: position 9,743 of record JAFLBB010000036.1, read on the forward strand.
TGCGGCAACCCCTTCGGCGGCATCGTCCCATTGGCCACACGGTGCTTCACGCCTTCCCACACGCGTATGTGCCGGTCCGCCATCGTCGAGTCCAACTGGTCCACCCGCACGCCCGCGGTCGGATTGTCCACGTTGTGACACTGCACGCAGTTCTTATCGAGAAACGGCTTCACCGAGCGTTCGAACTCAGCCGCCATCACCGCCGGCGTGCTTGCTGGAGCCTGCGCTTCCAGCCGCCGCGCCGTCCACGCCACGCCGCACAACGCCGCCAGCGCCAGCGCGCCAACCGTGGGAATACGAAGCCAGGGATATCGTGTCGTCATCATCGGGAAAAGGAATGAGGACGGCTGCCCAGCCGTCTTGCCCAATATTCTATCGCTAGAGCGAACCGCCCGCCGGTCAGCTAAATGCCTGCCGCACCTTTGCGAGAAACGCAGTCACAACCTGCTCCGGATCGCCCGGCCCCAGCGCCTCCACCGGCGCGAACCCGCGGTAGCCTACTGTGTCAATGATCTTCCGCAGCCTCGGCAAATCGATGTCCACCTTCTTTGTCCCGTACCAGACGTGCTCTTTGATCTGCCAGTTCGACGCATAGGGAAGCAGCTTTTCAATCTCCGCATATGGGTCGCCCTGCCGCAGGCTGCCCACATCGAGAATCACGCTGAACCACGGCGAACCCACACGCTCCACCACGCGAATCGTCTCCTCCGCGGTCTTCAGAAAATCGTCGTGGTGCTGCAAGCCGACGATCACGCCCCGCTTGGCCCCAAACTCGGCGCACTCCTGAAACGCGGGAATCATCCACTCCAGCGTCTGGTCGAACGTGAACCCCTTCGGCACTTCACGTCCGGCAAACACACGCACCATGTCCGAGCCCAGCTTGGCCGCTACGTCGATCCAGTCCTTCACCAATTGGATGTGCCCGCGCCGGCTCGACGCATCCGTCAACGCGAAGTCGTTTCGCACCCCCGTCCCCGTAATCGTCACGCCATTCAGGTAGGCCGCCCGCTTCACCGAGTAGATCGCGTCGTCGGCCGGCACGGAAGGATAGCCCTTGAAGTAGTATCCAGTCAGGTCTACGCCATCGATCTGGTTCCTCGCGCAATAGGCCAGCACATCGGGAATCGTCATCGTCCCGCCCATCAGGGGGCGATTGAACGAATAGGCGTTTAGTCCAATGCGAATCCGCGTCCCCGCCGTCAGCCGCTGTACTCTTCCGCCGCTGGCCAGCAGGCCCCCCGGAACCAGCCCCAAAAAGCCACGCCGTCCAATCAAGCCAGCACCTCCTTCACCACCCGTGCCGGCGTCACTCCCACCAGCGATTCGTCGCGTCCTTCATAGAAGAAAGTGTTCTTCGCGTAGTCCACGCCCAGCAAATGCTGCACCGTTGCGTGAATATCTGCGTGCCCGAGCGTAAACTCCGGAATCGCCGCGTATCCCAAATCATCCGTCTGCCCGTAGTCGTACCCGCGCTTCACGCCGGCGCCTGCCATCCACATCGAGAACCCATATGGATTGTGATCGCGCCCCGGCGCATTCACCCGCGCCTCGATCGTCGGCAGCCGTCCAAACTCGCCCGACCACACCACCAACGTGTCCCGCAACATCCCGCGTTGGTCCAGATCCGTCAGCAGCGCCGACATCCCCTGGTCGATCCTGTGGCACAAGCCCGGCAATTGTCCGCCGATGTTTGAGTGCGTGTCCCACCCCCCCCCGCCATACACCTGCACAAACCGCACACCGCTTTCCACCAGCCGCCGCGCCATCAGGCAATGCTTGCCGAACTCGCCCGAGCCCGCCTCGTTCACGCCATACAACTTCCGCGTAGCCTCACTCTCGCTTGAAAGATCGGCCACCCGCAACGCCTCCAACTGCATCCGCGCCGCCAATTCATAGTTGGCGATGCGCGCCTCCAGATCCTGATCCAGCGGATGATGCGACTTCTGTTCCCGGTTCAACTCGTTCACCAGTTTCAGCAGCCGCGCCTGCTCCTCCTCGCCCATCGACTCCGGCCGCTTGATATTGAAAATCGGCGCCTGCTCATCGGCACGCATCGACGTCCCGCTAAACACCGGCGGCAACCACGCCGACGAATGTGCCCGCGCCCCGATCGATGCCCCCTCACCCAACGCAATGTAGGCCGGCAGATTCGCGTTCTCCGTCCCCAGCGCATACGCCACCCACGCCCCCATGCTCGGAAACCCAGTGAACCCGCGCCCTGTCACGAAGGTGAACTGCGCCGTCGAATGGTCAATCCGGTCCGTCCGCATCGAACGGATGAAACTCACCTTGTCCACCACCTTCTGGAAATGCGGCAGCAGATTCGAAATCTCACGCCCGCTCTGGCCACACCTGGTGAATGCCCACGGGCTCGCCATGATCTCCTGCGATCCGTTCAAAGCCCGCCCCTTGATCTCAAAGGGCGCCGGCTTGCCGTCATATTTCCTCAACACAGGCTTCGGATCGAACATGTCGATCGTCGACGGCCCCCCGCCGACATAAATGAAGATCACGTTCTTCGCCTTCGGCGCGAAGTGTGGCTTCTTTGGCGCCAGATTGTACACGGGCAGGGAACTCGCCGCCGCCCTCTGCTCAAACGCCATCATCGAGCCCAGCGCCATCCCGCCAAAGCCCGTTGCCGCTTCGCGTAGCGCGTCCCGTCGTGAAAGATATCGCTTCATGGCTGTCTTCCTGACTCAATACACATATAGAAAATCGTTCGCGCCGAAGATCGCCTGCACAAACAAGCGCAATCCCTCGGCCGTATCCTTCGACGCAGCCAGCGCCGCCTTGCCCAATTCCAACTCCCGCGCTGTCCCTAGCCGCGCATACGCCGCCACGAACGCCCGCTCCAGCGCAGCATCGCCGTCGCCCCTGGTCTGCTCGAGCAAGCGCCCCGCGAACGCCTTCGTCGCCCGCATCATCAGCGGACTGTTCAGCAGCGCCAGCGATTGTATCGGCAGCGCCGACCGGAATCGCTGCGCCTGGTTGTCGGCGGTCATATTCGGCTGGTCGAACGCATGTAAGAATGCAACCGGCCTCGTCCGGTGCTGCGCGATGTAAATGCTCCGCCGGTTCGCGTCGCCCTTCGCTTCATCCTCCAACCACTGACCATCAGCCCCGCGCTTGATCGGCTCCTGCCGCCCGAACATTTTCGGACTTAATAGTCCGCTCACCAGCAGCATCGAATCCCGCACTGCCTCTGCCTCGATCCGCAACGGTGGCTTCCGCCACAACAACCGCGCCGAAGGATCCGCGGCCAACTGCTCGGACTGTTCCATCGAATCTTGCCGGTACACCTGCGACATCATGATCGACTTGGTCAGCCATTTCAAATCCCAGCCGCGCTCCTGGAACTCCACCGCCAGGTAGTCCAACAGCTCAGGATGCGTCGGCTTCTCGCCCTGCCTGCCGAAATCGTCCACCGAGCGCACAATCCCCTCGCCAAAATGGAATTGCCACACGCGGTTCACAAACACCCGCGCCACCAGCGGGTTGTCACGCGACACCATCCACTTGGCCAGCGTCAACCGCCGCCCCGTGTGGTTCCACTCCGGATGCGCCGCCGGATCGGGGAAAGCAAACGGCTTCGCCGGATCGTCCAGCACCGCCGGAATCCCCGCCTTCACCTCGGCCCCCGGCGCCAGGTAATTTCCTCGCTGCAGGATGTATGTCGGCGATGGCGTCTTCGATACGTCCCACGCCGCCTCGATGTAGTTTGGATTGATTTCAGAGTTTTTCTTCCGCCGTGCCGCTCGCCTGTCGATCAAGTCCTGCTTCCACTTCAGCAACTCCGGATACCGTGCCTCCATCTCCTTGTCCGAAATGAAATCCTTCGCCGCTGACCGGTCAATCTCCAGGTCCGGATCGTTCTCAATCACCAGCCGGATCTGTCCCCGCGCCGCTTCCGACATGTCCCCGCCCGCCTTCAACGTCGCCCGGAACTGCTGATAGGTCGCCTCCAGCAAATCCTCCAGTTTCCGGATCGTCTTGGCGTCCGTGCTCGTCACGTCCTTGATCCACATCTCGCGTTGTTCGAGCGGAATGTCCGGAATGATCCGTCCCGGCCACGGCCCATAGGAAAGGTTTGCCGCCAGCCAGTTCTCCGGATCGAACACCGCCTGGTACGCCGCCGTCAGTTTGTAGTAGTCCTTTTGCAGAATCGGATCGAACTTGTGGTCATGGCACTTCGCGCACCCGATCGTCAGCCCCGTCAGCGCCGATAGCGACGTCTCCACCGACTTCTGCAACGCATCGAAATACTTGTCTACTTCGTAGATTGTCTGATTGTCGGTGATGTCCGCCGTCGTCCGAAGGAAACCCGTCGCAATCAACGCCTCGCGCTGCTCCTCGGTCGGCTGCAACTTGTGGTCGTAGTTGACAAGCTGATCACCCGCCATCTGCTCCACGAGGAACCGGTCAATCGGCTTGTTGGAATGGAACGCGCGAATCACATAATCGCGGTACTTGTAGGAAACCTCCCGATCCACATCGCCGGCATCCCCACGCGAATCCGAATACCCCGCCACATCCAGCCAGTGCCGCCCCCAATGCTCACCATACCGAGGCGACGCCAGCAGTTTGTCCACCAGCTTCTCCCACGCCTCCGGCGACTTGTCTTCCAAAAACTCTCGCCCTTCGGCTTCTGTCGGCGGCAATCCCGTCAGCCCCAGGTAGGCCCGCCGCAGCAGGTTCAGCCTGCCCGCCTCTCCCTGTAACTTCCAGCCGCGCTCCTCCAGCTTCGCCTGAACGAACCGGTCAATCTCGGTCCTGACCAGTTCCTCATGCTTCACCCCCGGGGCCGCCGGCTTCACCGGCCGTTGGAACGACCACCACTTCCGCGCTTCCGGCGTTATCACCTTCGCCTCGCGCTCGGCCTCACGCGCGTCCAACTCCTGTCTCGGGAATCGCCCCTGCTCAATGTAGGCATGAAGCGTCTGCTGGTTCGCCTTCGACAAGGTCCCGCCCATCGGCATCTTGCCCGACTGGATCATAATCCACAACAGGCTATTCCCGGGCTTGCCCGGCGCAATCACCGGACCGCTCGCCCCGCCCGCCATCACACCCGCAAACGTCGACAAGTCCAACCCGCCCATCTTCTGCTTCGGGTTGTGACACTTGTTACAGCTCTTCTCCAGAATCGGGAGCACTTCGTCCTTAAATAACGGAGCGCGCTGGGCCAACGCAGCCCCGCACGTCAAAAGAGACACAGCGACACAAATAACAACACGATTCCTAGCCTGCATTCCGACTGTTGTCATATCATACGCTTCGCAGGAACACAAACGATGTCCCCCATACCAGCCATTGCCGCCATCGCCATCATCGCCGCCCTACCCGTGGCCGCCCAAATCCGCCCTCTTCACACGCGCGACCTCACCCGCCTCAGCCAGCCCCAGGTCGCAGCCCAATTGAAGACATCCGACGTTATCTTCATCCCCGTCGGCGCCGTGGAAACAAACGGCATCCAGCCCAGCGCCCGCGACTACGTCTCCCCCCTCGCCTTCGCAATGGCCATGGCCGGCGACACTGGCGGGCTCTACATGCCCGGCCTCATCTGGTCCTACCCAGGCACCACCATTCCCGCGCCCTCCACCATCCAGAACTCACCCGGCGAAGGCACGCGCTTCCTCAAGCACCTCGCCTATTCGCTCCTCCGCCAGGGTTTCCGCCGCCAGGTCTATCTCTCCTACAGCCACGGCCCCGCCCCGCTCACTGCTGGAGCCCTCGTCCGCGAGTTCTTCGACGAAACCCGCGTTCCCATCCTCTACATCAACCTCGACACCTACCTCCCGCGCCTCCAACTCAAGAACGACGAACGCCACCGCATCCTCTACGGCGCTCACTGGATGACCGGACGCATCATGGACCTCGCCCTGCGCGGCGAATACGGCGACGCCGAATCCCACGCCTCCGCTCCGCCTCCGCCCAACACCGGGCTCGCCACCCTTGGCCGCCTCGGCTTCTCCGGCAGCCTCTCGCTCGGCTCCTGGATCAACGATGTCATGGCCCACGGCCCCAACGCCGAACTTCCTGCCACCGCCGCAGAACGCGAAGAATGGGGCCGCCACGGCCAGCGCCAGATCGAAGCCATCGTCCAGCGCATGCGCATGAAGGAGGCCATGGAAGCCCTCCGCCAGCATGACCGCTACACCCAGGAAGTCATCGTCCCCCGCCTCCGCCAGTGGATGCCCGAAGCCCAAGAATCGCCACGAGAATAAGTCGCACCGCTCCGCGCCGGCCGGAACTTCTCATCCAATTCTCATCTCCGCATCATCTGGTCCCGCCCCACGTGGCCTATACTCGCCTCCAATGCACATCCAAATCGTCCACTTCAACCTCAACGGGATCACCCAGTCTGAATACGAGCAGGCTTGCGAAACTCAGTTCGCACCCGCCTTCCGTGACGTCCCCGGCCTGCTCTCCAAGGTCTGGCTGAGCGACCCAGCTACCAACACCTATGGCGGCGTCTACACCTGGCGCGACCGTGCGGCCATGGACGAGTACTTCCAATCCCCCCTGTTCCAGGCCGTCGCCTCTCACCCCAACTTCGCCAACATCACATCACGCGACTTCGAGGTCCTCGAACAGCCCACCCGAGTCACACGCGGAATCGTTTAGCCTAGCCTCATGGCCGAGCCACGGCGCGTCAAGGAAATCCTCGCGGAAAGGGCCTCGGAGAATTTCATTGGCCGCCGCCAGGAACTCGCCCAGCTGTTGACCTGCCTCGACGCCGCTGGCCCTATCGTGACCTGGGTCCATGGCATCGCCGGGATTGGCAAATCGGCCCTACTGGCCGAATTCCGCGCCTGGGCCGCCACTCGTGGAGCCGCCGTCGTCTCCCTCGATTGCCGGCTCATTGAGCCCACCCCCGCCGGACTACAACGCGCACTCGGCGGCCTCCTCTCAACCGCGCCCGGCCAGCGGACCGTCTTCCTCCTGGACTCCTACGAGGCTCTGCTACTCCTCGACTCCTGGCTCCGGCTGACGTTCGTTCCCGAACTCGACGGGAACATCCGCATCGTAATCGCCAGCCGTTACCCGCCGAATGCCGCCTGGCTCCTTGCCCTCGAATGGCAAGGCCTGTTCTGCGCCATTCACCTGCGTGACCTCGCTTCCCACGAAGCGATCGACCTGCTCTCCCGCTCCGGCTTCACCCTACCGGATGCCCGCCGCATTCTGCATTTTGCCGGAGGACATCCGCTCGCCCTGCGTCTGGCCATCTGCTCCGCGGTCCAATCCGCCGGCGGCTACGATCCCAGTCTGACGTCGGTACTCATCCACCAACTCGCCGCGCTTTACCTGGAAGGTATCCCCGACCCCGCCACGCGCACCGCCCTCGAAGCCGCCTCGGTGGTGCGCTGCCTCACCCGCTCTCTCCTGCAAGCCATGCTGCCGGAAGTCGCCGCGGATGTCTACGGCCGGCTCGCTGGCTCCACCTTCTTCGAACCTGTCCGGGAAGGGCTCATTCTCCACGAAGCCGTGCGTGACGCCGTCGCCTCCGTCCTACGCTCTTCTGATCCGCACCGCTTCCTAACCTATCGCCTCGCCGCCTGGCGCCAACTCCGCTCGGAAGCCGCTTCCGCCAACCGCGATCAGATGTGGGCCTACACCAGCGGCATGATCTACCTCATCCAAAACCCCGTCGTCCGCGAGGCGTTCTTCCCCGCTCATCACCAGGCCGTGAGTGTGGAACACGCTACCCCGGCCGACGCCGTGCCGATTCTCGAGTTGATCGACACCCACGAAACACCCGCCTCCGCCGCCATTCTGCGGAACTGGTGGAGCCACGCGCCTGCCGCCTTCCGCGCTGTCCGCGACGAGTCGGGACTGACTACCGGCTTCTACCTCTACCTCGAACTTCGCGAACGCGGCCTCCCCCGCATGGACGCCGATCCCCTAACGCGCGCCTGGCGGCGTCACCTCCGCGACAACCCCATCCCGCCACAGCAAACTGCCGTCTTCCTCCGCCGCTGGCTCAGCGCTACCGCCGGTGAACTCCCCTCGCCCGTCCAAGCCGCTTGCTGGCTTGACGTCAAGCGCTCTTACATGGAACTCCGGCCGCGTCTGCGCCGCTGCTACCTTTCACTGTGCAACCTCGAAGTTTTCGGCCCCACCGCACAAACACTCGGCTTCCAGATCATCAAAGACGCCTCCGTCACCCTCGACGGCGTCACCCACCATCTCGCTGTGCTCGACTTCGGCCCCGGTTCCGTCGATGCCTGGCTGTCCACCCTTGCCGCCGCCGAACTTCGTCTCGACCCAGATCATGTTGGCTCCGCCGTCGACGGCCTCCCAGGTCTTCTCGATGAAGATTCGCGCGAACTTGTTCTTGGCAACCATCGCGTCTCCCTTACCGTGCTCGAGTTTGCCCTCCTCCAGTACCTCCACGAGCGTCCCGGCAAGGCTGTCTCCCGCGCCGAACTCCTGCAACACGTCTGGCGCAGCCGCGCCTCCGATTCAGCCAGCAACGTCGTGGATGTAGTCGTCCGCTCCGTGCGCAAGAAACTCGGCGCCCACGCACCCCGGCTTGCCACTATCCGCGGCTTCGGCTACACCCTGCGTCCAGGGGCGTGAGGCAGCCAGAGCGCCGCGAACCCTCTTCCTGCTCTCCGAGCCAGCCGATGGAGTGGATTATGCCGGATTGGCGCAAGCTCGAGGCGTTTCTTGACACTTACCCCGCCTTCTCCAAGGAGGGCCCCACCGCGTGTGCGGAATTCTGGCATGCCCTGCCACCCCCCGAGTGGGGTGACATGCTGATCGAAGTCCTCACCCGCTACCGCCGCTTGCACCAGCAGCGAGTGCCGCTGGAAGATCAGAGCCAACACGGCTTGAGTTGCGCTCTCAACGAACTGGCATCAGTCTGCTATTCCCTGCAGCCGCAACTGACCGAAGAACATGCTCTCGCCGTCTTGAGAACCTCCTTCCACACTTGCGGCCACGGAACCGACACACGCCCCCCGCTTGATCTCGCCCTCCAGCACTTCGATTCCAAACCCTATACTCCAGAACTCTTCGAGGCCGCCCGCGCCTACCGCAAGGCGCTCAGCCACTCCCGCGCCATTACAGCGCAGGCTCTCAAGACCCGCATCGAGTTCATCCTCTGGCAGGACTGGAACAACTCGCGGAAGTGGAAAACCTGCTGGGCAACCCACATCCGCGCCAGTATCACCGCCATGCCCGCCGCCGAACGTGTCCTGTGGAGCGCCCTGTTTCAACGCTTCTCCCCGCTGCCCTGGACCACTCCACAACCACAATGGCGCGAAGCCTGCTTGCCCGCCCTGGAACGCATTCCGGCAGGTGCGTTTAGCCAACGTGTCATTCAGTGGATGGGCCAGCCGTCACTCACCGCCCGGCCGGCAATCAGTACCCCCGCCACCCACGCTCTGAAGAACCTGATCTGGTGCGCCGCTTTCCTCCAGGATGCTGAACTGGACCGCAGTTTCATGAGCCTGGTCGATATCCGCTGGAAATGCAGCGAACCCATGAACAAGGTGGCCGGTGCCCTCGCCTGGCTCTGGAGTCTTCGTGCGCCCACTGCCGCTTTGCCATTTCTGGAGCGCCTCTACCACCGCTACGGATACCCGGGCGGCAAGATTCAGGACCACTATCGGAACGCACTACGCGCCGTGTCGGGCCCAGTACCGTCCCCTGCTACTTCAATCCTCTCATCGCCCTGAGATCGCTCGATTCCTGTCTCCGGCCGCGCCACATCCAACCCGAGCTCGCCCGCAGCGATCGCCTGCCGGCTCTCCAGCACCGGCACTCCAATGCCGCCATGGCCGGGACTTCCTCTCCAATCTCGCGGAGCCTACAATATTAGTTAGGAACTTCATTCCTCATGCCCGACAGTGGAATGAGATCGCTTTGGCGGCGTTTGAGCTTCAAGCTCATCCTGTCCCTGACTGTCATCGTCATCCTCGTCTCCAGCGCCTACGCCTTCTACCACATCCAAACCCAGCGCCAGCAGATCCTGAACACCATGATCCTGGGCGCCGACCAGTTGTCCAAGGGCATTACTTCGGCCACCTGGCACGCCATGCTCGCCGACAACCGTGCCGCCGCCTACGAGATCATGCACAAGATCGCCGAGCAGCAAGGCGTCGACCGTATCCGCATCTTCAACCGCGAAGGCCGTGTCATGTACTCGACCAACGCCGCCGAGATCGATCGCCTCGAAAGCAAAACCGCGGCGGCCTGCGCGCCGTGTCACGGACCCGGCACCGTCAAGCAGTCGCTCACCATCCGCACCAGGGTTCGCATCGTGGATGCCCCCAAGGAGCATCGGGTGTTGACCATGGTCACGCCCATCCACAATGAACCGGCCTGCAGCAACGCCGCCTGTCACGCCCACCCCGCGTCCCAAACTGTGCTCGGCGTGCTCGACGTCTCGCTCAAACTGGACCCGGTTATCCAGGAGGAGGCCAACGTACGGCGCCACATCGCACTCTCCATCGCTGTCCAGATCGCCGTCATTGCCCTCTTCCTCGTGGTTTTCGTACGCCAGTTCGTTGTGCTCCCCATCCGGGAACTGATCGCCGGAACGAAGGAGGTCAGCGCCATGAACCTCGACCGCCCCATCGCCATCCGCCACCGCTCGCTGGAGATGGACGCCCTCGTCGATTCCTTCAACCTCATGCGCGACCGGCTTGGCGCGGCCAACGACGAAGTGAGCCGCTTTACGCAAGAACTCGAAGACAAAGTGACCCGCCGCACCGAGCAGCTAAGGTTGGCCCACCAGAAACTAATGCAAACCGACCGGCTCGCCTCTCTCGGCCAGTTGGCCGCCAGCGTCGCCCATGAGATCAATAATCCCGTCGCCGGCATCCTCAATCTCTCCATGCTCATGCAGCGCATCGTGAAGGACGACGGCATTCCCAAGGGCCGCGAGCCGGAGTTTCGCAAGTATCTCGGCCAGGTGGTGTCGGAAACCAGCCGCGTTGGGCGCATCGTTTCCGACCTGCTGTCCTTCTCCCGCCGCTCCAAACCGCAGCGCGGCCTGGCCGATCTGAACGCCCTCATCCAGCGCACACTCTCCCTGGTGGACCACAAACTGAAGCTCGCCAATATTGCCCTGGAGTTGCGGCTCGGCGCGCATCTGCCCCAGCTTCCCTGCGACGCCTCTCAGATGCAGCAGGTGATCCTCAACCTGGTCATGAACGCCGCCGAGGCAACCACGAATCGTCAGGACGGCCGCATCGTCGTCCAAACGCGCCTTGGCACCGGCGGCCAGTCCATGGAACTCCTCATTCAAGACAATGGCGAGGGCATGACTCCGCAGGTGGTCAAGAGAATCTTCGATCCCTTCTTCACCACGAAACCCGATGGCAAAGGCGTGGGGCTTGGCCTGGCGGTCCTCTACGGCATCGTGCAGGCTCATGACGGCGACGTCGAGGTAACCTCCGCGCCGGGCCAGGGGTCGACATTCGTGGTCAGCCTCCCGCTTGACCACAAACAACCGGCCGAAGCCGGGGTTGGCTCGACGGACAAGGCTCGTGGGTGATCTGCTCGTGGTTCCCATCGGCGAGGTGGAGAATCACTGGCTGCAGGCCGCCGCCGCCTGCGCCGAAGCGATGCTGCATATGCCCGCTCAACTCCTCAATCCGCTGCCGGTCCCGCCCTCGGCCCTGCACGCCCAGCGCAACCAGTACCTCTCCACATCCCTGCTCGAACTCCTCTTGCCGGTCGGGCGGGAACGAGGCGCGCGCGTACTCGGCGTCACCGAACTGGACCTGTTTATCCCCATCCTCACCTTTATGTTCGGCCAGGCTCAGTTGGGCGGACGGCTCGCGCTCGTGTCCCTGGCCCGCATCCGCCCGGAGTTCTACCGCTTTCCGCCCGATCCCGCTCTCACGCTTGAGCGCCTCCGCAAGGAGGTCCGCCACGAGTTGGGACACACGCTGGGGCTGGTGCATTGCGGCGACGCGCGTTGCGCCATGAGCCTGTCCAACTCCATCGTGCAGGTCGACGCCAAGAATGATTCCCTCTGCGCCTCTTGCCTGGCAAGAAGCCAGGACCATCTGCGCGCACTTCAGTCTGGAGGCAATTCATGAAAAGCCACTGGCAAATCCTGGTGGTCGACGACGAAAGCGTCATGGCTGAGTCCATGGCGGCCTGGCTGCGGGAGGACGGCTATGCCGTGGACACCGCCGCTTCGGGCGCCGAGGCGGTCGCGCTGGCCCGCTCCAACAGCTATGCGATGTGTTTCGTTGATCTCAAAATGCCCGGCGGCATGGACGGCATCGAAACCATGATGGAGGTGAAGAAGATCCAGCCCGAGGCCGTGGTCATCATCATCACCGCCTACGCCACCGTCGATACGGCCATCGCCGCCATCAAGGAAGGCGCCCTCGAGTACATCGTCAAACCCTGTAACCCGGAAGAGATCTCTATCCTCGTCCAGCGCACCATCAAGGTGAAAAACCTGCAGCGCGAAAACGAAATCCTGCGCAAAAAACTCTCGCGCAAATACCACGTCCACGACATCGTCACCAAGAACGCGCGCATGCAGGACCTCCTCCACCTGACGCGCGAAATCGCCGGCCTCCGCAGCACCGTCCTCATCCGCGGCGAAAGCGGCACGGGCAAGGAACTGGTTGCCCGCGCCATCCACTTCTCCGGCTGCCGCGCCAAGGCGCGCTTCGTCGCCGTCTCCTGCGCCGCGCTCGCCGAAACGCTGCTCGAAAGCGAGCTCTTTGGCTATGAAAAGGGCGCCTTCACCGGGGCCAATGCCCAATCGAAAGGTAAGTTCGAACTCGCCGACGGCGGCACCATCTTCCTCGATGAAGTGGGCGACATCTCACCCAAGTTGCAGGCCGACCTTCTTCGTGTGCTTCAGGAGCGCCGCTTCTTCCGCGTCGGAGGCAACGAAGAGATCCGCGTCGATGCCCGTGTCATCGCCGCTACGAACAAGGATCTCGCCAAGCTGGTCGAGGAGGGGACCTTCCGCGACGACCTGTACTACCGCCTTAACGTGATCGAAATCCAGATCCCGCCGTTGCGCGAACGCCGCGAAGATATCCCCATGCTGGCGGCCCATTTCGTCGACCGCCTGAATCATGAACTTGGACGCGCCGTGGAATGCCTCTCCAGCGAGGCGCTGCGCGTTCTCATGGATCACAACTGGCCCGGCAATGTGCGCGAACTGGAAAACGCCATTGAGCGCGCTCTCGTCACCTGCCGCTCCACCGAGCTGACCCGCGACGACTTCGGCTTCCTCGGCCAGTCACGCAACTCGCACACCTGGGTCATTCCGCCGAACACCACGCTCGCCGACATCGAGAAGCAGGCCATCAAGGTCACCCTCGAACGCACTTCAGGCAACGTGAAAGAAGCGGCCGCCATCCTCGACATCGACCGCTCCACGCTCTACGAAAAGATCAAACGCTACGAAATTGCCCGGGCCTGATGGCGCGCTTCCCGCACTCAGCAGTTCAGGAACATCGCCGCCGAAACCTCGTCCCAGGGAGCATCGGGAAGCGCCTGGTGCAGGTCCGCAACCAGCGCGCCGCCATCGGCTAGCGCCGCTCCTGTGGGCGTGCTTGAAAGCAGGATCATTAGCCGGTCGGTTTCCGCATTGACCCATGCGTGCGCCTCCGCGCCGCTCAGCAGATGGCGGAATGCCCGCTCTCCTGCCTCCGGCTTCACTCTGAGCTGCCACTGTCCGCCGGGCGCCCCATGCGCGATCACTTCTCCTTCCAGCGGCGAGCGTACGCTCACCGAGGCGCCGTTTCGCATCATGCGCCAGGCTGCGCCGTTCACCGAGAGCTTCGTCCCTGGAGCGGGCAACTCCACCACTTCGGGCGCGCCGAAAACGCGCGCGCCAAGGTCGTCCAGGCCAATCAACGCCGTGCCGTCCGGTTGCGGCTCCACCCACGTGTGGCCGCGATGGTAGAGGCGGGTCTCGGGATACTCCAGCCCTGCTGGCAAAGTGACTGGCCACCGTGTCTCGATGGTGGCGAACTTGGGATGTGTCTCGCAGTCGCGGCAGTCGAATCCGCGGTCGCACAGACGGCCCGGCGCCGCTCCCTCGAAGGCGTGACGGCAGAGCCGTTCCTGGCGCGGCAGGTCCTCAAAGTCGCAATGCCACGCAATGGCCCCCGCGCGCCCGCTGCGCACGTCCCGCAGCGTGCGGAAAAATGCCACCGCCAGCGTCACCAGCAACACGCTCAGCACGAGCCCGAACGCGCTCAGGAAAATGATGTGGACGGGGCTCCAATGAAATCCATTCACTCCGGGGAACATGACGACTCCTTTCAACGTTCCTGCTCTTGCGGGAAGAGCCGGGTGTAGCGGTACAGCACCGAGTAGACAATGACGCCGTAGGCCACGACGCCGCCAAATACGGCGACCTCCTGCCAGCTCGGCGTGTAGCTCAGAAACTCATCAAAGGGCAGCGTGGCCAGCGACAGCGTCTGCACAGTCAGCACGTAGCGGTTGAGCGCCACCCCCGCACAGGCCAGCAGCGCCGGCGCAATCAGCCAGCTCGTGTTCACCTTGCCCGCGCGCATCAGCCACAACGCCGGGACAAAACCGAACAGCCCGATCTCCACAAACAGAATCCAAACTCCAAACGGCTCCCAGGAGTAGTATTCCCAGGGCAGAAAGCCGCCGCGGCGCGACGTCGAGTTGAGCCACACCATCGTGTCGATCGACTTCAGCAGCACATAGAAGGTCAACATCCATCCCGATACCCGCGCCAGGCGCACGTAGACACTCTCCAGCACCAGCCGCTTCCGCGTCACCCACTCGGCAACCCGCGTCATGATCAGCAGGAACGAGGGCCCCACCGCCATCGCCGACAACACGAACAGGAAGAAGGTCGTCGGCCAGATGCCGAAACTCTCGCGGAACGCGAACGGCCGTCCGCGCAGCACGCCGTAGAGTCCGCCGAGCGACCCCTGGTGGAAGAAGGAGAGAAACGCTCCGATGCCGGCCAGCACCGGAATCAGCTTGTGCAACTCCCATTCGAAGACGAGAAACGAGGGAATCTTGCGGAACTGCCGGTTCCGCAGCAGCACGGGCAGATACTCCACCGCCAGCACGCACAGGTACAGCGTGATGCAGAAAGTGACCTCTGTCAGCATCGAATGCGCATTCGGATGCCAGAACGTGAACCAGGCCCGAAGCGGCTGGCCGACGTCGATGGCAAGCACGGTCACCGCGCCGCTGTAACAGAGGAACCCGATCAGCACCGCGCTCCGGATCACCGCGTTCAGCTCTTTCAGCTTGAAGAAGTACAGCAGCACGCCGGAAAAGAACGCGCCGCCGCCGAAAGCGATAATGGCCAGGTCGAGGAAGATCCACAGCCCGAACGCAAACCGGTTATCCATGTTGGTGTGCAGCAACCCGTCGCGCAGGCAGAGGTAGGCTGCCCACAGGCCAAGTCCAAGCAGCAGGCACCACGGCGTCAGCCAAAGCGAAAACCGCGCCGGGGTGCAGCGAGTAACACCGCGCGGGACAAATTTGCGATCGAGCATCGTCGTTGGGACCCAGGCCATGTCAGCCATGACGTTCCTCCTTCGCCGGAGCCGCTCCGCCTCTTTCCGCCATCTCGTGGAGCCAGTTTTGGCCGGAGCGGTATCTCACTTTCGGCTGCGTGCCAAGCCCTTCCAGCCAGGCAAAGGTCTCGCCTGACTTGGCCAGCGCTCCCTCCGGGTCGTTCCAGTCGCCAAACGTGATCGCCTGCGTCGGGCATGCCTCCACGCAAGCCGGCGTGTAGATGCCAGGATCGAGACTTCCGTTCACTGCCGCCGCGTCCTGCGCCGCATGCAGCCTGGATTGGCAGAAATCGCACTTCTCCACCACTCCTCGCATGCGCGGCGCCACCGCCGGATTCAAGGTCGCCTCCATGCCCGCCGGCCAGCTCGGATCGCCCCAGTTGAACGACCGCGCGTGATACGGGCAGGCCGTCATGCAATACCGGCAACCAAGACAACGCTGCGGCATCTGCTCGACGATCCCCGACAGGACATCCAGTTCCACCGCCTGCTGCGGGCACACCGTGACACAAGGCGTTTCATGCTCGCATTGCATGCACATCATGGGTAGAAAGGCCGTCCGGCGGCCCGCTGCCGTGGGATTGTTCAGCGTGAACACCCGCAGCAGCGAAATCGAGTTGCGGTCGTTTTCGCGGGCCGCACCCGGAGCGACGTTGTTCTCCGCGGCGCACGCAATCACACACGCCCCGCAGCCCGTGCAGCGGTCCAAATCAATCACCATGCCGTAACGGCGAGGCGTGCGGGAAGTCTTCTGTGTAGCGGACATGATCAGGACCTCCTTATCTGGGCCGCCTGGGTTGGCCCCGCGCCAGGCTCAGCCGCGCCCATGGCTTCCAAAACGAGCTGGCTGCCATCACCGCATGCGCCCAATTCCAACTGGCCTGGGATCGCCGCGGCATCGCAGCGCACTCGGCCTCGCGTTTCGCCAAACGGCGTGGACACCAACACACTGTCGCCCGGCCTCAGGTTCAGCTCTCGCGCCGTGCGCGGATTCATGCGCACCTCCCCTGGCACAGCGTAGAGGCGCGTCTCGCGATCCAGCTTCGAGGCCAGCGGCACGGCGGGCAGCACGCTCAGCGACCCACGCGGGCTCGAAGCCACCGCGATCAACGAAGGCTGCTCCGGCCGCCCGGCGCTCCAGTCAACGGCATCAATCTTCGCCCGCAACGGCCCGGGCTCCACCGGTTCATCCACCCACACAGCCCCCTCCGCCATCGCGGCCTCGAACTTCTCCAGGTCCGTCGCTTCGGCTCTCTCACCTCCGGCGTGGCGGTACACATGCCCACGCTTGGCCGCCACAATCGCCGCCGCGCGCGCCTTGCGCAGTTCCTCATACGACTCCACCTTCACCTGCAGCGCCTCCGCCAGTTGGGCGGCGAACTCAGCGGGCGGAAGCGCGGACGCCGGTACGCTCGAAAGCCCGTCGCTGTAGCTCCATGTCTCCACCGCGGCATCACGCGCTCCGCGGGCGTCCTCGGCGCCTTCGAGAAACGTCGTCGACGGAATCAAAACATCGTTCGGCCCAAACGCTTCGGGAAGAAATGCGCTCAACCGCACCAGCGTTCCCTTGGCCGCCAGTTTGCGCCGCAGCAGCGCTTCCGGCGCCACGATGCCGGCGCTGCTCGCCTCATGCACCAGCAGGTCCAGTGAATGGTCCGGCACGCGGTCCAGGTATTGCGGCGGCTGGGGTGCTCCCGTTAGCGGGCGGCGCATCACGATCCCACCCGCGCGGCCAAGCGCCCCGATCGCCACATTGAGCGCCGCAATCATCCGCTCGGTCGCCTCGGGCAGCCCGCTTGAAGCCGCCTCGCCCCCGCCCACAACCAGCGCCGGCGCCTGCTCCCGCAAACGCAACGCCAGGTCGGAAAGGCTCGCCGGCGACAGGCCCGTGATCTCGGCGGCCGGCTCAATGGCTAGTTTGCCCGCCAGCGCGGCCACCAGGGCCGCCTCCGAACCGGGCCGCAGAATCAACGCGCGATCAGCCAGTTGCGCCGTCCGCGACCAGTGAGAGCCCGCATGCACGAACACCGGCTTGCCCGTCTCCACGCGACGGCTCCACAACCGGCTCATCCGCCCCGTGCTGCCCCAACTGTCCAGCAGCGGCGCGCCGACGCTGAGGATCAGCGCCGCATGCTCAAAGTCGTACCCCAGCGTGCCGGGGCCCATACCGGCTAGGTCTTCCATCGTCCGCAGGCTGCGGTCTTCCACCTGCGCCAGCGTCACCACCGTGCCGCCCTTGGCTCGCGCGATTCGGTCATATAGAGCGCTCACGATCCGCCCAGGGCGCTCATCGAGAATGGCTGCCTTGGCCCCCGCTGCTTCCAAACGGCGGGCCACCTCGGCAATCGCCTCTTTCGTTTCGACGGCATGGCCGTTCACAATCGCCGTTCGCAGGCGGCGCGGATGATAGGGCAGTTGATGCGCGCCGTACACCACCGGGCAAAGCGCTCCGCCGCCGGTCGCATGCTCCGCCGCTGGGGCCACGCCAAACACGCCCGCCGAACCGCAGCGGGCCTTCACACCACAGCCCGCCGCGCACAGCGTGCAGAGCCCGAATTTCTCCGTAACCGGCCCTCGCACCGGAGTCGGCGTCCACGACCAGTTCTGCGTCCAGATGGCCGAGTCGTCCAGCAGTTTCCACGGAACCGGCGACAGCGCTCCGCCTACCGCTGCGCCTCCCGCCAAGCCGAGTAATTCGCGTCTTCCGATGGCCATGACCTGTGTGTCCTTTCTAGCGGTGGCATCCGAGACAGCCGGCGCTCACGCCCTTTTGCTCGTGGCACGATTCGCAGTCGGACATCTTCATTCCCTCGCCCGGCTTCAGTCCCACCCTGATCATGCGCGGACCCCACACATTGCGGCTCTCCCCCGTCACACGGTTGCGGTAAAACGGCTCCGCCGCCGTCGCCGACCCGCGCCCGCCATGACATTCCTCACATTTCATCGCGGCCTTGTTGACATGCACCGCGTGCGAGAACCGCACGTTCATTGGCTGCCGCGAGTACACCTTCCAATCCAACTCACGCTCCGGGGCCACATAGCTCGTGACGAGAATCTTCTCGGCTTCCGTCTTGCCTAAGGGCTCCGCGTGGCAGGCGCCACAACTCGCCGTGCGGGGAATCCCCGCGAACTGCCCGTCGGCGGCCACTTCATGACAACTCGAACACTCCATCGAGCCCTTCTCGATGTGGATCTTGTGGTTGTACTGCAGGGGCTGGGGCTCACGCTGGTACAGCAATTGCGGGAAGCCCCACCAACCGAAAGCAAGGCTTCCGGCGAGACCAAGCAGAAAGGCGATCAGGACACGCATGGTTCGTTACTCCCAAGCTCTCTCTACATGAGAGGGAAAGAATCGGTTGAGAACGCCGAGTAGCTGGTCGCGCATCAGGTGAGCGGCTGCGCCGTCGGCCACCGAGCCGCCGTCGGCCGCCACCGCCATGCCTTCCACGGGGGGAGCGAGCGCACCGCCGAGAATCTCCGAGAGCCGCTCGGCCTCAAGCCTCATCCAGGCCACCGCACGCCGGCCGTGCAACAGGTTGCGGCACAACTCCTCGTGCGAAACCCCTGGAGGAATCCAGCCGCTGAACAGCCATCCCGCGCCATACGGGTCGGCCGTGATCGGAGCCGGGTTGGCGCGCAGTCGAACGTCAGCCGACTCCATCAAGAGCGGTTTGGGGAAGGTCAGCGGCCAGTCCACTCCCTGGATGGTGAGCACCACAGTCGGCTTCCCCACCCCTCGTTGTGTGAGCAGAGTGGCGTGGTCCACCCGCCCCAGAAAGCGTGCCAGCAGCTGGTCAATTCCAACGTGGCACAACCCCCCGCCGCCAATATCCAGCCACATATGGTTAGTCGCATAGTAGAGCGAATCCACCGCCGCCACGCCCTCGGCCACCTCCTCGCCGCGGTGATGGGCCCCAGCCATCGCCAGGTACGCCTCGCAGTATCGGAACGCTTCCGAACCGCAAGGCGTCACCTCGGGCGAACTGTAGGGAACATAGCGCGGCACAGGCACGGCCGTGCAGAATTGGACCAGTCGGTCCTCAAGATAAGGGCATCCGCCCTCAAGGGAACCACCGCGCTCCTGAAACACACTGCACTCGGCGTGACGCGGCGTGCCGCAACGCTCGCCAGTGGCCGAAACCAGGGGCGATGCCAACAGCTTCCGGCACGAAGCGGCGCTACAACCTCGTACGCGCGTCTCACTGAGGAATGGGCATGTCATGGTGGGCCTCCAGCCGCGCTAGCGCTTTGGCGGGGCGGACTTCTCGACGGGCTCGCCGCCGTCCGCCATCGTCAGGCCCAACTCCGGTGTGTGGATGGCATGCGAGCCCAGGCCCGCCTGCATCTGCATCGCCCCCTGGCGCAAACTGGCGCGAAACTTCTCCACCAGTTCCAGAGCGACGGCGCCAATCAGCACCGCCACGCTTCCCAAAACGAACAGGCCAAGACCGGCGTTGGTCAGGTTCAGCCAGAGTGTCGTCGGGTTGTTCCAATCGATTCCGAACATGGACTTCTCCTTTCGCACGAGGGGAATGCACGCCAGTCACCGAAGTTCTGAGCACTATGGCGTCAATAGCTTCCGGATTTTGTGGATCGAGTCGTGCCGGATTTCCAGACTTTCGCTTCTGGATTTCCTACACGCCCTCGCCGTCCGCTCCCTGGAAGGGCACCAGGCCCCCTCCCCCAAAGTCCGGTCGTCCGCGCGCAACCTGCTGCGCGGAAGGATGATCCGATCTGGTCAAATTCCCTCGTCGACTCTTGCCCGCGAAGCCCGGCCCGCAGCGATGGCATTCCAGCCGGCGGGAGGAGGGTGGCCACTGTTCGCTGCGCCCTCCGCCGATTGTGGAGTGCCCGGCGAAGCGGATTCAGCCGGCTGAGAGCGCCTCTCGACCAGCTCTCCGCCAGCGTTCCGGCCAGTCGTAGTGAAACCTCACGGCGACGCGCGGCTGCCCCACTGCGTCATCACGAAACGAGCCGCACAACTCCGTCTAGAAGACGTTCTCCTGCGGCGCCGAGCCTTCACGCGCCACCACCTCGATGAGCCCCACGATGTCGCCCAGGCTGTTCCGCACCGGGGCAAGCGCCGACACCATCCCCGGCCGCTTCGTCACCATCTTGCGTGCCCCCGTCGCCAGCACCTCTTTCATCTCCGGCGGCGTCTCCTGGTCCAGCGCACCCCATGTCCAGAACTGGCTCATCTCGTTTACATTCCGGATCACAATCTGCACGCGCCCGGCACCGCGCGGCGAAGGAAGCCACAGGTTCACATCGCAGTTCACCGGGCACAGCCGCGCCAGCCGCATCAGCGTCTTCTTCGTGGCGATGTAGGCCGGCGCGTCGACATCATAATTGTCCGCGTCGGCCCACTTGTCGCGGGGATCAGGCTTGGCCATTGCCGCGGCCGAACGCGCCGTCTGGATGCGCCCGGCTACATCCCCGTCCACCATGATCGAACCCGTGCGCGCTACCTCCTCCAAACCCGGCGGCAGCGCCAGCAGAAACAGCAGCAATGGCGTCATGGGCGAGCCTCCTTGGCCAATGAGAATGCGTACGCCCGCACACGGCTCCAGGCCGCCGCGTCGAGCCTCTCATCAAAGCGCGCGTCCTTGGGCAAGGCGTCGTCAATGTCGGCGTTCGTCCATGTGTCCGGGCTGGTCGCGGCCATCGCCGGCCGCGGCGAGCGCCAATCGACCACCGCCGTCTGGTTATAGCGCTTTGCTGCCTCCGCCCGCAGCGTTTGCCCCCCTTGGCGCGGCTGCAGCGCATCCAGCAGCGCAAGGTCCTGCATGGCATTACGCTGCAATTTGAGGCGGATCGACGCCAGCGGCTCGGCGCGCCCGAAGCGGTCGCCCGGGTAGACCAGCGTCTCCCCGCCCAGTCCAAAGCGGAACCATGGATCGGCCCCCGGCATCACCGTCTGCCAGCGGACAAACCCATCGGCCCCCAGCATCCACGCCCGCATCAACTCCAGCGTAATGTGCGACGCCGGCTTGTCCACGCCCGGTGTCCCCCCATAGAGCCACACAACATGGCCGCGCCGTTTCAACTCCGGCAGTTGTTCCGCATACCAGCCAAACATGCCGCCGCCGCATACCCAGAAGTCGAACACCCCGGCCTGCTCCCGGAACTGCCGCTCCATCTGCCAGCTCACGTCGGTGCGGTAGACAAACTTCACCGGTGTGCCCGCCGGCACCGCCTTGTCCAGCAGCCGCCGGTACTCAGCCAGAAAAGGAAAATCGTGCGGAAAGCGTGTCTCATCCCCATCCCACGGAAACGCCTTGTAGCGCTTCTTATGGTTGAAGAACAACTCGAACCGCGTGTTCGTCCAGCCCTTCGCGCGGAAGTGGGCCTCCATCTCGCCCACCACCCGCACAAACTCGGTCTCATACCCCGGCTCGCCCCACCACAAAAACGACGCCGGCCACTCCGGGTTCACCGGAAGATAGACGAACGGAATCGGCCGCGCCCCTCTCCTCGTAGCCGCAAACGCCGAGCCGTCCAGCAACGGCCCGTAGTGCTTGTCGTAAAGCGTCCAGTCGGCCACGCGCCGGTTACGCCCCGAGCCTGTCAGTTGGGGAGCAAACTCCGGACCCACCTTCCCGCCGTGCCCGTAGCCAAGCTGGTGATAGGTGCCCCGGTGCTCGTCGAACACGCGATGGTAGGCGTGAATGAGCGAAAAGAAGGAATCGCCCAGGTAGAACTTGTCTCCCTCGCGCGCCGCCAGTTGCGGATACTGCGCTTGGAACCAGCCCGTCCCGTACGAGTTGTGATCGATCACCAGCGGGTCCTTGCCCGGTACTATCGCCTCCAGCACCATGATCTCCACCTCGGCGCGCCGGCGGCCCGTGCTGGACTCCAACGAAACCTCCACCACATGCCGGCCCGGCTTGGCCTCGGCCGGAATCCACACATCAAGCCAGTACGACTGCGTACTCTGTCCAGGAATCCGGTTCTCGGCATCGGGCATCTGCCCGCTCCCGCCCGCGGCCAACGGGATGAGCGCATCGGGAAAATAGCGCTTGCCGGAGGCTTCCCTGTGGAACCACTCGCGGTAGAGCTCGCTCTCCAAGGGCGACGAGACAACCACCCTGTAGCCGCCGCCTTCGGGTATTTGAACCAGCACTCGGCACGACACATAGGCTGCGCGCGCCGACTCCAGCTTGAGTGCGCTGCCCGCAACCGTGCCGCCACGGTCAGCCTCGATCACCTCCCCGAACGGGTCCACCCGCACATGCTCGGGCAGTAGCCGCAGCTCGGCAGCCCAGACGCTTGCCGTCGCCAGAAGCAACAGCGCCGCTCTCATACCGCCGGCTCCAGGTTGCACCAGCGATGCACAAACAGCAGCAGCGCCTTGGCTGCGTCAATCACCGAGTCGATCTCCACATATTCATCGGCCATGTGCGTGTTCCCCCCGCGCGGCCCCCAAGAGACCGCGGGGATACCGAACTCCTGCTGGAACACGAACATGTCGCACGGCCCTTCAATGCCGGCCACCTCCGGACGCTTCCCCAGCGCCTCGGCGGCGCACGCGGCCAGCTCGCTCACCAAGGGCGCATCATGCGCAATCGAGGAGCCGGGTAACGTCCTGATCGGGTACTCCACCACGGGCGCGGCGCTGTACAACTCCGGCCGGCTCAGGCAGAATCCCTCAAACCAGTTTGTGAACTGCGCGGCCACCTCCGCCGGGTCCTCTCCCGGCATCGACTGCCAGTAGAGCTCCACCCGGCACGTGTCCGCCGTCGCCATCGGTTCGCCCATGCCCCAGGCTCCGGTGTGGATCTTCAGCACCGAGACCGGAACCGGGTCATGCAGATGCCGGTAGGAAGGATGCGCCGGGGCCAATCGCCGCCGCAACTCCGCAAACTCCGTCAGCGCCGTCAGGAACTGGCCCACCCCCGCCGCGATCCCCTGCGCCATCCCATCGGCCAGTATCCCGCCGTTCGCTGTGTGAAATGTGATGTGCGCCGTGTGTCCGCCCCGCTGCGAAGGACAGATGCGCAGAAACGACGGCTCGCCGATGATCGCGGCATCCGCCACATACCCCCTCAGCCTCCCCGCCAGCGTCCCATTCACGCCGCCAAACTCCTCGTCCACCACCGTCTCCACGATCACATCGCCGCGCAACGGCAACCCCAGCGCGGCCACCGCCCGCGCCACGAACAGGTGAATCGCCACGCCTGCCTTCATATCGTTCGATCCCCGCCCGTACAAACGTCCCCCTTCGATCTCTCCTCCAAACGGATCGCGCGTCCACGGCTGCGTGCCGCGCGGCACAGTATCGATGTGGCCGGAGAGGATCAGCGACCGTCCGCGCCCCGTGCCCCTCAGCCGCCCGGCAACGTTGGGCCGGCCCGCGTAATCGCGCCCTCGCCAGTAGAGCGCATGCTCGCTCAGCCCCTTCACCTCCGTCAGTTCGTACATCTCCGTCTGAAAACCGCTCGCCCGCAGCATGCCCGCGCAGTATTCCTGGCAGGCCCGTTCGGCCCCCGTTGGCGGTGTGTTCTCCGAAGGCATCCGCACCAGCGCCCGAACCAGTTCTACAAGCTCGCCGCTATGCTCGTCCACGTAGCGCAGCAGATCCTGTCCGCTCAGAGTTTCAGCCTGCATGGGATGAGTCCTCCTCAAGATGCGCCAGCGCCACCGGCGCGAGCCGGAATCCGCGCGTCAGCACACTCAAATAGATCAGACCCAGGGCCAGCCAGCCGAACCCTGCCAGCTTGGCATGGAATGTCAGATTCACCCAGAGAAATCCACACACCACCGCCCCGGTCAACGGAAACACGAGATGTTCGAATACCTGCCGCCCGCTCCGCTCATGGCGGCGGATGTAGTAGTGCGACACGACGCTCAAGTTGACCATGATGAAACCCGTCAGCGCCCCGAAGTTCAGCAACTCAACCGCCAGTTGAAACCGCAGCAGCAGGCTCCCCGCGAGCGCCAGCGCACCCATGAACAGAATCCCCCGTGCGGGCGTCGAACGCCGCTCGTCGATGTGCGCAAACAGCCGCTTGCTGAGAATGCCGTCCCTCGCCATTCCCAGCAGCAGGCGCGATGCCCCTGCCTGCCCCGTGAGCGCGCTGGCCAGCCCGGCCACCAGCAGAATCACCGTCAACACGCCAAACAGAAACTGCCCGCCGGCCGCGCGGCCAACGTCGAGAATCGCCGTGTCCGCTTGGGGAAACGTCCGGAAGTCGGGCCACACCAGCGCCGCCAGATATACCGTCACCACGCAGATCACCCCCTGCGCGACACACACCGCCACCGTCGCCCAGCCAATGTCCCGCCGCGGGTCCAGCGAATCCTCGGCCAGCGTCGAAATCGCATCGAAGCCGATGTAGGAAAGCGTCGCCACTCCTGCCCCCAGCAACAACGGACCCGCCGATAGGCTCTCCGGCCGGATCAGGCCTTGGACGCTCCACAGCGCCCCCCAGCCTCCGCCCGCAATTACATGCCGCGCGCAGGCCCCGGCGAACAACACCGCGCACCCGGTCATCAACGCCATCAGCCACGCGCTCGCCCCGGCCGTCACCGTGATTCCGCGCAGGTTCACCCAGGTGATCGCCACCGTGAAGAGCAGCGCCCACACGGCTGACGGCACACCCGGAAGCAGCCGCTCCGCCGTCAGTGATGCATACAGAATGCTCAGCAGCGGAATCAGAAAGTAGTCCAGCATCATCGCCCATCCGGCGACAAATCCCGCGTGCGGATGCAGGCCCCGCTGCGCATAGGTGTAGGTGGAGCCGGCCGATGGAAACGCCGCCGCCATCTTACCGTAGCTTGCCGCCGTGAAGAACATCGCCGCCATCGAAACAAGGTACGCTAGCGCCGCGTGGCCTCCCGACAACTGCTGCACGATCCCGAACACCGGGTAGGGTGCGGTCGGAGTGAGAATCACCAGGCCATACAGCACCAGGTCTCGCCTCGACAACACCCGGCGCAGCGATACCGATGAGGTGGGAGTGGCCATACGGGACTTCTAGGCGGACGGCGGGGCAGCGCCTGGCCACCCCGCCTGACACGCTACCAGCTCAGCCGCAGCGACAACTGCACAATGCGCGGGTCGTTCACCTGCGTCGACAGGTCCTGCAGCCCCGTCGAGGCGTTCGGATTTCCGTCGATGGGGTGGTTGAAGGC
This sequence comes from Acidobacteriota bacterium, assembly GCA_017304135.1. Lineage (GTDB taxonomy): Bacteria > Acidobacteriota > Terriglobia > Bryobacterales > Bryobacteraceae > JAFLBB01. The sequence continues at coordinate 35,377 of JAFLBB010000036.1, forward strand.
ATTGAAGAAGTCCGCCGTGAAGCGCGCCTTCACCGCCTCGGTGATGGCGAAGTTCTTGAACACGGACAGGTCGGTGTTCCAGGCGCCCGGTCCCAGGAAGAATGCGCGCGAGTTCCAGTTCACCGTCTCCGTGATGCCCGTCAGCCGTGACGTTCCGTTGGCAAGCGTCTGCGGCAACCGGTTGTCGAAGGCCGCGCCCAACGGATGGGCCAGACGCTGGCTGCGGTCCACCGGCACCAGTTTTTGCAGTGCCGACTGGTCAACATTGGTCGCCAGCGCGGGGTTGAAATCACCCGCCCACCACAGGCGCTGCCGTCGCCCGCCGAAGGTCAGCTCCAGTTGCTGATCGGAGCTCAGCGAGGGATTGCCAAACAGATAGAGGTTCGGGCTGATCCCCGTCCAGTATCCGCTGCGGCGTTCGCCGATCGTCGCAATCTGCCAGCCGCCAATGAAGGCGTCGGCCAGCCGCGACACGCCCGACCCAAACCGTTTGCCCTTGCCGAACGGCAGATCGTACACCGCGTTCCAGCGCATGCGGTGCGGCGGCACGTTGGTCGAGTTCTGGTAGCCCAGCTTCAGCAACTGGTCATAGTTGTTGTTGCCCCCGCCCAGCAACTGGATGTTCTCCGGCACCTGGAAGACGCCGTTGGTGGAGTTGATCGAACCCCCGCCCGAAGTGAAGCCGCCCGCATCCGATGTCGTCAGCGAGCGGGTATACACGTAGAAGTACTGGAAGGCGAGCCCGTTGGAAAACCGCCGCTCCACCTCCGCCTGCACCGTGTTCGTGTTCGAGTAGCCTGTCTTGTTGGTGGCGTTGGAAAACGCCCAGTCCTTGTTCACCCGCAGCAGGTCGCGGTTGCCCGGAGGCGCCGAGCGGGTGCGCGCCACATAGTTATACTCGGCTTCCCGCGAGCCAATGGAAAACTTCTGCTCCATCCCCGTCGTGTGGTTGCCGATGTAGCTGAACCGCAGCGCTGTGTTCTTGAGAACCTCGCGCTCAATGGTCACGTGCCAGCTCTGCGCCCGGCCGTCGCGCCAGTCGTTGGCGTCCAGCGGCACCATGCCGCGCGCTGTCAGGGGCAGATCCACCACGCCCTCCGTGCTCACCGCCGCCCGGCCGATGAAGTAGTTCGATTGCGGCGTCGTGCGCAGTGCGAAGCTCCCCGTCCCGTCCAGCGTCGAGAGGTTGTTCTGGTAGCGCAGGTTGAATGGCGGGTTGGTGCGCGAAGCCTGCAGAATCTGCGACAGCGGCATCGTCCAGAAGAACTCGCCGTAGCTGGCCCGCACGCTCATCTTCGGGGTCAGCTTATAGGCCACACCCAGGCGCGGGCCGAAGTTGTTGCGGTCCATTGGCAGCAGCGCGTCCGGCATGCCCACTTCCTGCGCCGTCTTCCAGCTCAAGCCGCGCCGCTTCCAACTCTCCAGCATCGACGGCGGCAGGCCGGGAATGCTCTCCATCTTCGTGTTGCGTGGCGTCACCACCTGGAACACGCTGCCGATCGTCTTTAGGTCGACGTTCACCAGCCGGTCGAATTTCTCCTTGTACGGCGTCCACAGGTCGTAGCGCAGGCCCAGCATCAGCGTCATCCGGCTGTTCACCTTCCACGTGTCCTCGGCGTACAGCCCGATCTCCTTCTGCCGGAAGTAAAAGTAACCGCGGTTGAACTGGTTTGAATAGTAACTCGGCAGGCCCAGCGCCAGCGCCGCAAAGCCGTCGCCCGTGAAGCTCACCCCGCTATCGCTGGCCGTATCGTACTGCGTCGTCCACTCGCCGCTGAAGTCGTGCTCGCCCTGCGTCTGCTGCAACTCGCGGATGTTGTTCTGCTCCTGGCGGTACTGCCCGCCAAACTTGATCGTGTGCGCCCCGCGAATCCAGGTGAAGCTCGGCTGCAGGATATAGGCCGTCAGCATCTCGTCCTTGCGGTTGTCGGCGTCATACGAGAAGTAGGTGTCAAACCCGCCGCTGGCCGCGTACATCGTCGGCCAGCCGTTGGCTCCGAACGGATTCGGCAGGCCCAGCTTGTTCGCCCAGTCCGTGTTGTCGGCCATCGTGCCGGAACTCTTCGGCGCCCGGTTCACCGCCACCATCACGTCGCCAATGAAGGTCGGCGTGAAGATGCGCGAGTAGCGGATGTTGGCGTTGTACACGTCGGCGTCGTTGCGGCTGGTGCCATAGCCGTCCGTGATGTCCTCGCGCGGTGCGCCATACACGCCGCCCAGTTGCTTGAACGAACGCTTAGAGTGCGTGAAACGGCCCGAAAGCGAGTCCTTGTCGCTGACCTTGTGGTCGCCCTTCAGCGTCAGGTTGTCGGCGTCGGTCTGCACCGGATAGAAGGTCTGCATGTTAAAGCCCAGATACGGGCTGGTGGCGTTCGTCGGCGCGTGCGTCACGCTCTTCATCGTGTTGAAGAAGCTGCTCAGCCGCGAGGTCGGAATCACCGCCCCGGTGAACGGCGTCCGCGTTCCGTTGGCCCCCGTCGTCAACGGGTCGTAAATGGTGTACTTGTTCGAGTTGGCGTCGGTCACGCTGGTGAAATTGCCCGACCACAGCGCGTCGGTGGGCACCGTGTCCTGATAGAACGCCTTTTGCCGCTGCCGCAGCCCTTCGTAGGCTGCAAACCAGAACGTCTTGTTGCGCCCGTCGTATAGCTTCGGAATCAGCACCGGGCCGCCCGCCGAGGCGCCGAACTCGTTGCGCGCCAGGAAGGCCGACGTGTTGCCGTCCTGCCTCTGCCGCGCCCGCAGCCCGCCGCCATTGTTGCGGAACGTTTCAAACAGAGCCCCGTGCAGCTGGTTCGTCCCGCTCTTGGTCACCACCGTCACCGTCGCCGGCCGTGAATACTGCGCGCTGCTGCCCGCCGTCTCGATGCGGAACTCCTGCACCGTGTCCAGCCCTGGCTGCACACGCGCCATCCCGCCGCCAAACCGGTCCACCAGCGACACCCCGTCCAGCGTCATGTCGGCCGCCCCCACCTTCATGCCGTTCACGCGAGGGTTGCCGCCCCCCTCCACGCCAGGGGTCAAGTCAAACAGTGTCGTAATCTGCCTGCCGTTCAACGGCAACTGCTGGATGCGCACCGTGTCCTTCACGCTGCCCAGCTCGGAGCTCTCCGTCGTAATCAACGGCGCCGCTCCGGACACCTCCACCACCGAATCTACGCTGCCCACCTCCAGCATCGTTTCGATGCCCTTCGTCTCACCGGCCACCAGCGTGAACGTCGAACTCCATCTCTTGAAACCCGATGTCTCCACCGCCAGCTTGTACTCGCCCGGCGGCAGGTTCACGAAGAGAAACAGCCCCAGTTCGTTCGAGCTGGCCGTTCGATCAATGTTGGTGCTGACCTGCGTGAGCACCACCTTGCTGCCGGGCACCGTCGCCCGCGTCGGGTCATACACCGTGCCGCGAATCACGCCGCCGCCCGATTGTGAGTATGCGGCCGCCGTGAGCATCGTCATCAGCGCCGCGAGAAACCAGAGTTTCCGTAGTTTCGTGAGCATATGTCCCTACCTCATTGCCAGTATTCGTGCTTCCGCATGGCCCAAATCGCAGATCAAATCATGGGCGAGTCCGCGCGCCGAGCCGACGGCGCCCATCAACGCGGCTTCCGAGCCCAGCGCCGACAACTCAATGCGCATGGGCCAGGGAATGACGCGTCCCACCAGTTCCCGGATCCGGTCGGCCACGAGCGCAAACAGGTCGCCCGCCAGCACAATCAGCTCCGGATCGATCACCGCCGCCAGGTCGGCCACGGCCAGGCTGATTTGCGCAGCCAGTTCGTCCACCACCTGCGCCGCCACCGGATCGTTGCGCCGCACAGCTTCCCCCAGTTCGCCCGCCAGGTCCTCGCCCGCCCAAGGCAGCCCTTCCATGCTCTGCCCGGCCCGCGCCATCCTGACCTTCTCGCCAACCCGGTCGCTGCCGATCGCCAACTCCAGCAGTCCTCGCTCGGTCGCGTTTTCGGCAACCGAACTGCGGTCGAAAATCATGTGGCCGATCTCTCCGGCCGCCCAATGTGTCCCTTGATAGAGCCGCCCGCCCAACACGAGGCCTGCGCCGACACCCGTGCCGAGCCGGATTAAAACAAAATTCTGAACCCCGGCGGCCAGGCCGGAGTGCATCTCGCCCAATGCCGCACAGTTGACGTCGTTGTCCACCAGCACCGGGACTCCAAACCGCTTCTCCACCAACCCGCGTACATCCACGTTGCGCCAGTGGAATACGTTGCCGGCTTCCAGAACCACGCCCAGCCCGGCATCCACACGCCCCGGAGCCGCCACCGCGATGCTCAACAGCCGCTGCTTCCGGCCCCGGCCCCGCCCCAGGCACGCCTGCAGTGCTCCACACAGCGCCTCCAGCACATGCCCCGGCCCGCGGTCTACCTTGACCGCCGTGGTTTCCGCGTCGATTCGCGTCCCATCCAGGTCCGCTAGCCACACACGGACCACTGAAGAGCCAATCTCCGCCGCCGCAATCAACCCGCTACTCGGCGCAAACCGTAACATCCGCGGCGGCTTGCCGCCCCGTGCGTCCGGCTCGCCCTCGCCGTCCTCCACCACTATGCCCCGCTCCAGCAGGTCGGCTACCTGGCTCGACACCGTCGGCTTCGTCAATCCGCTCAGCCGCGCCAGCTCCGCCCGGCTCACCAGGCTTCGCTCGCGGATGATCTGCAGCAACACGGCCGCATTTACCTTGCGGAGCCCCGAGGCTCCCTTCGGCCCGGACAGAACAGGTGTTTGGCGCTTCGGCATGGGTACATCCGGTTAGTACGTAAAGCTTCCTAACAAACTGAGTGGAGCATAGGACGGGAGCGAAGTCAAGATCTCTCTACACCCCCGCCCGCCGGACGCTATTCTTCCAGCCGCGGCGCCGCCAACCCTTGCACGGCCACCTTGTGCCGCGCCGCATAACCCCGCGTAATCCGCTCTAAATCCACCCGCCACCGCGCCAGCCCGATGCTCTTCTCTGGTGCCCACATGTAGCCCAGGTCGGCCGTCCTGCCCGCCCAGTGGTCCTTCGTGTCGTCGAGAGCCTGCACGAACTCGCGGCCCCCTTCGCTGCGCCCGTTGCGGTAACGGCTCTTCTCAAACACCGCCTGCAGTTGGCGCGCCGCCCCGGCGGACGCTTCCTCGCAACGAGCCACGCGATTGGCTGCCGCCACCAGGTGGCCCACCGCCTCGGAGTGCTTGCCGGCCGCGGCCGCCCGGCCCGCCCGGCCCAGATCGTTCTCCGCTGCCGCCAGTGTCGACAGCAACTCCCAGTGATGGCCGGTGAACTCCGCCAGCGACAGCAGAACCTCCAGGTTGTAGTGATTGCGCTCCACGCTCAGCATCGCCGCCAGCAGGGCGTGCTTCAGTTCGTCGTTCCGCAGACTCAGCGCAGGCGCCTCGGCAAGCCACCGCTTGTATCGCGCCGAAAATCGCGGTTGGAAGGCCAGCGTAACCGCATGCGGCAGCGGCGGCGCCTCCAGCGTCAGGTCCTGCCGCGCCGTCCCGATGCCCTTCCCGTCCGAATTCCCATAGCCTGGGCCGCGCGCTTTCGACACCACTCGGTCCCACATGCGCTGCCACGCCCGCGCCTGCCGCTGCGTCGCCCGGTACGCCTCCACCAACCCCTCCGACCCCGCGCCAAAATACACCTGCATGAACTCGGCCGCATGTTGCTCCGGCCCCGGCACGCCGGGATGCCAGCCCCATCGCGCCGCCGCGCTCCAACCCAGCCAAAACGTCTCGTTGTGAAGACCCGAATCGTCCCACGCCGCTCCGAACACTCCAATCGGATTCACCCGCATCACCCGCCCGCTGGCAATCGAACGGTAGGCCGCACCCAGCCGCCCCTCCGTGTACACCGTCTCGAACTCGCCCATCACCGTGCCCGCCGGCAGGCTCTCAATGGCCAGGTGATCCGGAAACAACAGCTCTGAGCCCTGCAGCGAAACGTAGGCCAGTTGCCGCATCCCGCGCCGCTTCTCGATGGCCTCAAAGCCGTCCTCGCCCATCACCCCGTCAATCACGTCCGCCGGAATCCGCTCCAGGTCCTGGTCCAGCAGCGGGTACTCCAGCCACGCCAGCATGCGCCGTCCGCGCGACGCCAGGTGGTTACGCGCGCGAATGTCAAAGTCGGCCAGAATCGCGCTGCGGTTCTCCGGCGTGTACGGCTTCTTGCAGTTCCCGCCGGTGCCCGCGTAGTAGACCTCATCGGTGGACACAAACAGGTAGTCCACCCCCTTGGTGGCCTTGATCACGTCGTCGAACATTTCGAAGATCAGCTTGTAGGTGTCCTCCAGGCACAGACACGACTGGTAGTTGTTTCCGTCTGCCTTCAGGTGTGCATATTGGGGGTGCTTCAACACATAGCTCATGTGCGCCGGCGTCTGGATCACCGGCACCACCTGCACGAACCGCTCCAACCCGTAGTCCACGATCTCCTGCAACTCGGCCGCCGTATACGCCCCCGGCGCCCCAATCACGGGGTGCGACGGGTAGGCAAACTTGTCCTCCAGTTCAAACCCGATCATGTTCGCCTTGAACCGCGCCGCCCAGTCGATTGACCGCTTCAACGCCGGCATCCGGTCCTGGTGGTGCTTGCTGTCCCAATGCAGGAAGCGCAGGGCGAGTTGCGGCCAGTCCTCGATCTCGCACTCCGGTGCGATGATCTCTCCGCCCGCCCCACGTTTGAGCAGTTGCACCAGCGTCTGTACGCCATAGAACAACCCCGCCTCGCCGTTACCCGTGATCTCAATCCGCCCCGGCGCCACGTTCAGCCGGTACGCCTGCCCAGCCGTCTCCGCTGGCGCTCCCGTCACGGCCCCGGCCCGCACGCTCAACACCACGGCTCCCTTGCCGCCGCCCTCCAGCGCCAGCCCGTGGAAGGCCGCCAGGTCAGCCGCCAGCGAGCGCGCGGCCA